>JALWDU010000039.1 GCA_027036735.1 Aquificales bacterium
GTAGAAACCTATCCGACGGACACCGGTTATGACGGCTACTTTGGACATAGGGGGAATTTTAGCGAAGAGGTGGCTGGGCGGGGAATCGAACCCCGGACCTGGGACTTATGAGATCCCCGCTCTAGCCAACTGAGCTACCCAGCCTTGCCAAGAAAATAAATATACCGAAAATCCTTTCAAATTTCAAGGGGTTAGCCCCTTCGGGGGAGATTTTTCCCTTTGACGGAACTTATTAAATCGTCAACCCTTAAAGGGTTAACCATTTCCACCTTTAGCCCTGTATAGGTTGATAAAAACATTCCTTTAAAACCCCATAAGGGGAAGTGTGTTCTTCTCCCAAAAGGAGGGGGATTGTTTGCGTCCTATAAGTGGCGATTTTTCACCAAACAACAAACCCCTTTTAGAAAAGAAGCCACCGCCGTCCTTTGGAGGGTTTATTTTTCCCCACCTTTAAAGGGTTTCGTCGATTCTTAAAAGCCTCCAAGCGGTTCTGTTCTAATTTCAGACCCCTTGCGGTATTTGAAATGTGTTTGTTTCCGATAAAGGAACTTAAGTTTAATCGACTCAAAAAATGTGAAATACACGTTGACAAAAAAATGTGAGCTTGCTATATTTAAATGGTAGAAACCAAAAGGAGGAGGCGGGCGATGGCAAAACTCAAACCCCTATACGACAAAATAGTTGTTAAGGTTGAGGAACCTCAAGAGCAGAGGACTCCCAGCGGAATTATCATTCCCGATACCGCTCAAGAGAAACCCCAAGTGGGTGAGGTTATCGCCGTTGGAGAGGGAAGGCTTCTTCAAAACGGTGAAATAAAACCTCTCTGCGTTAAAGTGGGCGATTACGTTGTTTTCAACAAATACGCCGGAACCGAGGTTGAGCTCGAAGGTGAGAAATATCTAATCCTTTCCGAGGACGAAGTTTTGGCGGTTCTCGAGAAGTAATTAAAAAACAAAGGAGGGAGGTGTGAAGATGGGTGCTAAAAAAATCGTATATGGCGAAGAGGCTAGGGCTAAACTAAAAGCTGGTGTAGATAAGCTTGCAAACGCCGTTAAGGTTACCTTGGGTCCCAAAGGTAGGGAAGTTATTATCGAAAAGCAGTGGGGTTCCCCCATCGTAACTAAAGACGGTGTTACCGTTGCCAAAGAAATAGAGTTGCCCGACCCCTTGGAAAACGTCGGTGCACAACTCGTTAAAGAGGTTGCATCCCAAACCAACGACAAAGCCGGTGACGGAACCACCACCGCAACCGT
>JALWDU010000040.1 GCA_027036735.1 Aquificales bacterium
TAACCTCGAGCAAAAGGGCGACATCCTCGGTGTAGCGCCCGAAGGGTCCTATCTGGTCGAGGGAGCTTGCAAAGGCTACAAGCCCGTATCGGGAAACCCGACCGTAGGTCGGCTTTAGACCTATAACTCCGCAAAATGCCGCCGGCTGTCTAATCGAACCGCCGGTGTCCGAACCGAGAGATATAGGGGACATCAACGCCGAAACAACCGCCGCGCTTCCGCCGGAAGAACCTCCGGGAACCCTCTCCAAATCCCAGGGGTTTCTGGTCGCCCCGAAGGCGGAAAATTCGGTTGACGACCCCATGGCGAATTCGTCCATATTGGTCTTTCCTATGAGAATAGCCCCTTCCTTTTTGAGCTTCTCGCTCACGGTGGCATCGTAGGGTGCAATAAAGTTTTCGAGCATTTTGGAGGAGCAGGTAGTCCTAACCCCGTAAGTGAGGATGTTGTCCTTTACCGCTATAGGAATGCCGGCTAATTTTCCCTTCCCGTCGTAGTTTTTAGCCTCTTCATAAGCCCTTTCCACCGTGAGGGTTACAAAGGCTTTAACCTTTTCCTCAACTTGGTCTATCCTTTTGGCAAAGGTTTCCACAACCTCGGTGGGGGTTATATTTCCCTTTTGGAGTTCTTCCCTCAGCTTTACCGCCGAAAGTTTGAGGATTTCTTCAACCATTAAAGGGAATTATTTTCCCCACCCCTCGGGGGTTGTTCGTTTTTTCTAAACCAATTTCGGGTTTGGTTCAAAGTTATCCTTCGAAGGGTTTTGAGTTAAATTCTTTCCCCTTAATGGAATTTCTATTCCACGTTTTAGACCACTTTTTGGAATCTTTGGCAGACCACCTCGCCAAGTATTGGGCTATTTATACCGTTTTTGGACTTGTGGAGGCTTTTCAGATATACCTCCTCTACAGGGAGAGAATGAAATTTAAGGAATCCCTCGAAAGGCAAGCGGAGGAATTTAGAAACCTATTAAGGGAAACCAAGGACGAAATACTCCAAATAGTGGATAAGAGAAGCGAGGAATTTTTAAAACTTCTAAAGGAGAAAACCGATAAGGTTGACCTATCGGAGGAATTTGGGAAATTTATAGCAAACCTCAAGGAGGAATTTAAAAAGAGATAGACCCTTAGAGGGTTTTCAACAGCTTTTCCAATTCCGATTTTAGGTTTTCCGTAAATCTTTCCATTAAAAGGGCTTTCTTTACCCCAACCTCCGAAAGGGTTGCGACCGTATTTTTTAGCACCTCGGGGTCGGTTTTTAGAAGTTTTCCCGCCAAAGGGGGATTGTAGGCTATATAGACACTTCCGTGGATTAGGAAATTTCCCCTCTTGAACTCCCTAACGGCGGAGGCTACAAGTTTTTTATTCCCGACAACTACCTCCCCAAAGGTGGGAACCAATTGGCACAAAACCCTTTGGCGGTAATCACCCTTTTTATTCCTGCTGAAGGTCGCATTTATACCCAAACCCCTGAAGGTTTCCACAAAAATCTTTGAAACAAACCGGTAGAGGTCTAGAACGCTTACAAATACCCCCGAGGGGGTTGTAAAGGCGTAAGAGATATCCCACCCGTGTATCAAAATTCCCCCACCCGTCGGGCGGAGGACTTTGGGAACGTCTACCCCGTAGGTTTCAAATAGCACCCTTTGCGAATACCCAAACGAGAGGGAAAGTTTTTTCCACCCGTACCACCTAAAGTGGAATACCCCCCTCCTTTCGCTCTCCTCCGCGAGCGAGATGTCGATTTCCATATTCCTCTCGGGGGAGTTTTGGGAGAAGGGTAAAACCTCAAGAGGGAGCATTTTCCCCCTTTAAATTCCATTCTTTGGCTTTGTAGTAGAGCATATCCAACATATCGCGCAAGAAAACTTTCAAATCCTTTCGGTGGACTACGTTATCGATAAGACCCTTTTCGAGGAGGAATTCGGCGGTTTGGAACCCCTTGGGGAGTTTCTGCTTTATTGTCTGCTCTATAACCCTAGCGCCGGCAAAGCCTATTCTCGCCCCCGGTTCGGCGACGATGATGTCCCCCAAAAAGGCGAAACTGGCGCTCACCCCTCCCATGGTGGGGTCGGTCAAAACGACTATGTAGGGAATAGCCCTCTCCCTCAAAAGCCCCACCGCGAAGGTGGTTTTAGCCATCTGCATGAGCGAGAGGATACTCTCCTGCATTCTCGCCCCGCCGGAGGCGGTGAAGACTATTAAAGGTATCCCGTTGTCGGCGCAGTAGCGGCATGCCCTAAAGAAGCGCTCGCCGACCACCGAACCCATCGACCCACCGATGAAGTTGAAATCCATCGCGCCGACAACGGCTTTTCTCTTGTAAATAGTTCCCTCGTAGAAGATAATCGCCTCGTCGGCGGTGGACTTCTTTTTAGCCTCCTCGAGGCGTTGTTTGTAGGGCTTTAAATCCTCAAACCCCAGCGGGTCGGTCGGCTGAACTTCGGTAAAAAGGGGTTTCCTCCACTCGGGGTCTAAGGTTATATCTATCCTTTGCTTGGCATCTATCCTAAAGTGGTATCCGCACTCGGGACACACCCAGAGGTTTTCCTCCACATCGGGTTTGTATAAGAGTTCCTTACATTGGGGGCATTTAGTCCAAAGCCCTTCGGGGATGGATTTTTTCCTCTTGAAGAACTCGAAGAGTTTCATTAACTTCCCTATTCTCCCAAAGGAGGGGTGTTTATTGCATTACTCCTTCTGTTCGTCGATGCCCAGCTCCCTAAAGAGGATTTCCTTCAGTTCCTCCTCCGTTAGGTTTCGGTAGAGCTTTCCACCTACCGCCAGGGAGATTGAACCGGTTTCTTCGGAAACCACCACGGCGAGGGCATCGCTGTGTTGAGTTATACCTATAGCGGCGCGGTGGCGCGTTCCCAATTTGGTGTCGAGTTCCACTCCCTGCGCCAGGGGTAAAACGCAGGAGGCGTAGGTTATGCGGTTCCCCCTAATAATAGCCGCCCCGTCGTGGAGGGGGGTCAGGGGGTAAAAAATCGTTATCAGTAGTTCGGGAGATACCAGGGCGTCGAGCTTTACACACCCCTCACTTAGGTTTACCACGGGGATACTCCTCTCGAAGACTATGAGCGCGCCTATCTGCTTTTCCGCCATATAGACGATAGCCTTTATCACCCTCTTAATGGTTTTAGCCCTGCTGTAGCGTTGGAAGAAAAGTCCGCCCCCCAGCGATTGGAGGGAGCGCCTAAGCTCCGGCTGAAATATAACGACCAGGGCGAAGAGAAAGATAGACCAGATTTGTCCTAGAAACCACGATACCGCCCTAAGGTCGAGAACGGAGGCTACCAACCAGAGGACTATGAAAAATAGCACCCAGGTGAGGAGCTTTATGCCCCTATACCTAACCAAAAAGGAGTAAAACAGGTAGAAAATCACCGACAGGAGGGATATGTCGAGAAAATCCCTTAAGGAGAAAAAATCCCTTAACCAAAAGAAACCCTTACACATTTGTATCTATCAAAAAGAGAGGTTGACCGTATTCCACCGGCTGACCGTTTTCGACCAAAATTTTGACCACCTTCCCCCTTACGTCGCTCTCTATTTCGTTCATCACTTTGAGAGCCTCGATAATGCAGAGAACCTGCCCGGGGGAAACTATATCCCCTTCCTCCACAAAGGGAGGGGCACCCGGTGCCGGCGCCCTGTAAAAGGTTCCCACCAGGGGGGATTTTATAACATGCAGTTTCTCCTCGGGGGTTTCTACATCCTCGGAGGGGGGGAGTATCTTTTCCGATTTAAACTCCTTCGGTGTGACCGGTTCGGCGGTTTGAACCGGTTGCCCGCCTTCGGCGGAGGTTACAACCTTGGGCGGTTCCTTTTCAATCTTCAACTCAATTTGGTCGGTTTTCAATTCGAACTTGGTAAGGGAGGAGGAGTTTACCAACTCTATGAGTTCCTTAATGAACTCCTTATCCATTATT
>JALWDU010000041.1 GCA_027036735.1 Aquificales bacterium
CGGTCGGCGAGGGCGAGGAGGCGGCATCCCCTATAGGTCTTCCCCAAAAACAACCCACCGCGGGGGAAACCCAAAGCGTTCCCCAACCTATGGCGGAGAGAAAACCCAGAACCCCCAAACCGAGGAAATTGAAAGATAGGCTCAAGGAAAGGGGAAAGGGTCTTAACTAAACCCCTTGCGGTTTTTCCACTTTTCCCACCTTTCGGAGTTCTCAATCAATAAATTCCCTCCTCGAGTTTTTCGGTGTACTTCTTAGCCACCGCAAAGGAGAGGTTTCTTATCCTCCTTATGTATCTCGCCCTCTCCTGCACCGATATCGCACCCCTCGCGTCGAGCAGGTTGAATATGTGGGAGCACTTAAGCGCGTAATCGTAGGCGGGGATTATAAGTTCCCTTTCTATCAAACGTTTAGCCTCCGCCTCGAACATGTCGAAGACCTTAAAGAGCATCTCCACATCCGCCTCTTCGAAGTTGTACTTACTCCACTCGTATTCGGCGCGCTTGAAAATCTCGCCGTAGGTGACGCCCGGTTTCCACTCTATATCGAAAACACTCTCTTTCTTCTGTATAAAGGTGGCGAGCCTCTCCAGTCCGTAGGTAATCTCCACCGAGATAACGGGGAGGTCTATACCGCCTGCCTGTTGGAAATAGGTAAACTGGGTTATCTCCATACCGTCGAGCCAAACCTCCCAACCCAGCCCCCAAGCGCCGAGGGTGGGACTCTCCCAATCGTCTTCGACAAACCTTATATCGTGCTCGGCGGGGTCTATACCGAGCGCTTGGAGACTTTCGAGGTATATCTCCTGCGGGTTTTCGGGTGCGGGCTTGAGGATAATCTGAAATTGGTAGTAGTGTTGCAGGCGGTTGGGGTTCTCTCCGTATCTGCCGTCCTTAGGTCGGCGGGAGGGCTCCACGTAGGCGACATTCCAGGGCTTTTTCCCCAAGACCTTCAAAAAGGTGGCGGGGTTCATGGTTCCCGCGCCGACCTCCACGTCGTAGGGTTGCCAGAGCAGACAACCCCTATCCACCCAAAACTTTTGGAGGGCGAGGATTATATCCTGAAAGTAGTAAGGTTTCTTTGTCGCGACTTCCATAAGGTGGAATTTTAAGTTTTGCTATGGAGAAACTCGTCGAGTTTAGGGGTTTAAAGTTCTACCAATCGGAGTTTAAGATTTCCTCCGACAACGCCCTCTTTTTCGACTTCGTCCGCCTCCCCAAGGGGGGTGTTGCGGTGGAACTGGGGG
>JALWDU010000042.1 GCA_027036735.1 Aquificales bacterium
GGTCGGGGTTCTCCTGAGCGTCGTAAACGTTGGCTACCACGTTGGGCGACAGAACGGCGAACTGGTATGCGGTAATAGCCGCTTGGGGGCAGTATCCGCAGGAGGTGGTCACGAACACCCTAACGTCCAGGGGTTGGGTGATGTTGTTTACCATCTCCTTAACGCGGTCGTCTACGGGAATTTCGTCGACCGATGCGAGGATAACGCCGTTGATGAAGGTGGAAAACTCCAATCCGGCGGGCAGACCGATGTAGTGGATACCCCTGTCCTTTCCGTCCTTGTCCAGGATAACAAATGCGGGAACCCTATCGGGGTCTAAGCCGTATTGCCTAGCCTTCTCCTGCCCCTCGGGGTCGGCGGTGGAAACTATTTCAATTTGGAGCTTTTCGGGAACCGCTTCGTGAACCTCTTTGAGAAGCTGTTCGGCGTATTGGCAGGTTTCGCAGTTAATAGCCCTGGTAAAGAGAATCACCTTTACCGGATTTTTGACCTCTTTGTTGAAAATCTCCTTTATCTGGTTTTTCACTTCCTCGTTTAGCAATTGCATTCTTTTCCTCCCAGAGTTTTATAAGGGTTTAAAAATATAACCCCCTCGGTCGGTAAGACCTAACGGAAATAACCTTCAAAGGTGAAGAGATGCAAATATTACCGCCTTTTTGGGTAAGAGAACTTTTTAAGTCCCAAAAGTGGTAAAAAATCGACAAAAGGAGGTGTTAATCAAACTTTAAAGGGGTTTTAGGTATCTGGTAAACCGAACCGATAATATCGGGACCCGCCTCGAGGTTTTCGACCCATTCAATAGCCTTCATAACGTTGTCGTGTCCCTTAATTATCGCCCCGTGCTGGGGTGCGATAACCTCTATTCCAAAAATCTCGTCTATCTCCCTAAGCATCTTCGCGTAGGGTTTGAAAACCTGTTTTCCACCCATAAAGCGTCTGACAAAAGGCTCAACATACTCTTTGAGGTGCTTTTCTACATCGTCGCCGGGATTTACAAACATATAGGGTGCACCGAAGCTAAAAAACATATCGTCGCTAAAGAGTATTTTCGAAACCGGGTCGTAAACCTGGAAATGTCCCGGAGAGTGCATAAAGTGTCCGGGGATAATGAAAACATCGCTATTGCCGAGCCTTAAAATACCTCCCTCATCTTCCAAACCCTTTAATCTCGGTTCGACATATTTATCCAACCCGTAATGGGGTATAAACCTAAGCCACCATTTGGATATTAGGGCTATAGCGTTGGTTGTCATCAGCCACCCGTTGATACCCGCGACGATATCGGGGTCTTGGTGGGAGAGAAATATGTATTTCAAGTTTTGTGTTCCGATAATTTGGGCTATATCGGCAAAAAGGGGTTTAAATAGCTTGTGTCCGCCGGGGTCTAAAATCATACCTTTTCCCGAGTCCACAATAAGGAAAACATTGGATTGAACCATTTGACCCCTGCCGTAGTCCTCGAGAAGGATACATTTATGGTTTCCGTCGTCAAATAAAATCCTTTCGGGGGAAATAGCCATTCCTAACCTCCTTTTGTTAGGTATATTTTGTCATAATCGGGAGGGGCGGGTCGAGGGAAATCCAATTTCCTTTGTTTGGGAAAAGCAACGCTTGTCCATCCTTGGGTATAAAAAATCGGAGAAAAACCTCCGAAAGAGTGGGGATTATTAAATCCTTACCATGGAGAGGGAGCGAAATACCCCCCATAGGGGGATTGCGATAGATACGAAAATACTAAACGCCTGCGTCCAGTGTGGGCTTTGCAAAACCGTCTGCCCCACCTACAACGTCGAATACGACGAAGTCTATTCCCCCAGGGGTAGGATACTGCTGGCAAAATCGGTGGTGGAGGGGAAACTCGAGCTCACCCCCGAAGTGGCAAAGAGGTGGGACGAGTGCACCCTATGTAGGAACTGCGAAAATATCTGCCCCAACGGGGTTGAATACAAAGAGCTTTTAGTCCACGTAAGGGAGAGGGTAAACGAAGACCTCAAAAGGGATTGGCTCAAATACCTCGGACTAAAACCCCTAACCTTTCAGGGAAATAAATTGCAAAAATTAGCCCTCAAGGCGGGTGCGGTTATCTCAAAATTATTTATAGGAAATAGGGACACCATTCCCGTAGTCTTCCCCACCGGGGCGGTCAAATACTTCCCCAAACCGAAGTTAAACGCCCAATCCCTAAGGGGGAAGAAATTTTTGCCAAACACCGAGAGGAGGGGAACCTTCATCTTCTTCCCCGGGTGTATGTACGAAAACTTTTACACCCAAACGGCGGAGAATGTTGTCCGCATCCTCCAAAAGTTGGGATATGAGGTGATAGTCCCCGACGGGGTATCCTGTTGCGGAGGTCCCCACTACTACAGCGGTTTTGTCGATATGTTCGAACAACTCAGGGAGAAAAATACGGAGGTATTCCAAAAGTTGGCGGAAAAATACGAAATAGACGGACTGGTGGTCGTCTGCCCCACCGGCGGTGGAACCTTTAAGGAGGACTACGACCTACCCTTTCCCGTCTTCGAGCTGGTCGAGATTTTGGATAGGGAATTGCCCGAGCTCCGCTCGGGGATAAAGGAAAAAATAACCATACACTACCCCTGCCACGCCTACACGGCGATGAAGCTCGATGTAACCGTTTTCGACCGCGTCGCCAAAAGGGATAGGGACGCCGAACTGGTAAAGGGCGAGCTGAACAAGAGCTGTTGCGGCTTCGCCGGGATGTTTTCGGTGAAAAACCCCACCCTTTCGCAGAAAATCCTCTCCCGCAAAATGGAGGACTTCAAAAACAGCGGCGCCCAAAAGATACTGACCTCCTGCCCCGGGTGCGTTCTGCAGCTCAACGAGGGGACAATCCGCTACGCTGATGATTTAGAGGTCGAACACATAGCGGATTTTGTTGCTAAAAGGTTCCTCTCGGAGGAAGAGAAAAGGGTTTTAAGTCAATTGTGGAAACCCTTTTCCCTTTAAAATAACTTCCTAATATGGAACAGCATATTATTTATGCCCTTGTAGGGAATTTTCTATCTGTTGTTTATTCACCGATATGGTGGAAATATGAAGATTCTCCAGAGTCGGAATTAGCACCTATACCGGCTTTGGCTTTATTTCAATACTTAAAAAAGCAAGGAAAGAAAGTTAAATTGAAATTGCTAGTTCCGCATAGTTTATTCATTAATAGGGTCAATAATGTTGACCTTTTAACGGATATAAATTTTTTAGTGCAAATTTATAAAGAGGACGTTTTAAATTACTATACAAAATTTAATTTTACTAAATTCTTTGATAAAATAGCAGGGGATTTACAAAATCTCGATATTTACTCCATAAATAGAGTTTTAGAAACCTTAATAAAGCTGTTAAAGGCGGCCGGTTTATCCGAAGATGTAAAGGATTATGAAGCCATTTACAAGGAAGCGGCGGATGATGAAGAGACTTTAAAGGGGGTAGTGGAAGATATTTTGAATGACCTTAAATCTAAAGATATAAAAGCAAAACTGGAAAAACTAAATAAAACTCTTAAAGAATTTGAGAGTGATATCGATGTAGTAATTATTCCATCTAGTGGTTCATATAGAAGTAAAGAGAATACTTTTAAGTATTCCGGATGGGATTATACCCGCAGGGTTTTGAAAAATTACCTTATATATAGTGCGGATTTTTTAAACTGTTTAAGCAATAGAACTTGTTCTTCTCTACGCGTCTATTTAGATATTTCCGTTGGATTAAATAGTTTGGTTGCGGAAACCTTAGAAGCTTATTACAACGCTATAGTGCTTTGGAACTTTTACTTTTTAGGAGAAGAAAACAATCCAGGGAAGTTTTATATCTTATCTTCGGAACCGGTATTAGGTTCCATCTATGAGGAAAAGAACTTCCAAAAAGTGGAATTAAATAAGAAAGCCTTTTTCGAAAAACCCTTAACTTGGAAGGGCTTTCAGAATACTAAACCCGACCTCGAAAGGATTATTCCTAGAGACTTAACACCTTTAGTTAAAAAAGCTATTTTTGCTTTCAACGCAACTAAACTAAATATTCCGCTGACATTTAGTTTATATCTGGAAGAATCAAGTAATTTTTTAAGTTCCCTTAGGGAAGTTATAGAAAAACTTCTCCACCAAATGGAACTAAGAATAAGTAGAACACCTGAAAAAGTTTTTAATATCTATTTGGATAACAAGGAATTTTTTAATTTAGTAAATATAAGAAATTTAACATATCTGCTAATGCTCGGGGCAAATTTGGATAAAAATGCTAAAGAGTATTTAGGCAAACTCTATACAGAAAAGAATGAGTATATGGAATTAACCGAGGAAAATTTACAAGCTTTTCAAAAGCTTTATTCTCACTACAATCTAGAAACAAATAAGAGTTTCCTGGAAAGGGATTGGAAGGATTTAAAAAGCCGTTATACGGGTAGATGGCAAAAACTATGCCAAATAAAAGGCAATTGCAAACCGATACCATTAGCTTCAGCTAAGAATAATAAAACTATAGATGAATTTAAAAGAAACTTTCTAGCCCATAGCGGTTTTGAAGATAACATAACAGAAATATATGGAAATAAAATCAGGTATATAGAACCTTTGCGGGAAAAAATAAAGGAATTTATTTTAAATCTCTGAAAAATTAAATCACCCCCTTGGTGGAGGGTATTCCTCCCCCCATTATTTGGACTGCATCCTTTAGGGTAAAGGCGAAGGATTTGAAGCAAGCCTCCGCTATGTGGTGGAGGTTGTAACCCCTCTTTACCTCGATGTGGAGGGTTGACCTACTTTCGAGGGCGAAACCTTTGAAAAATTCCCATATCAGTTCGAAGTCGAATTCGGTAATTTTCCCTCTTAGGGTCTTTTTGTTGTGGTAAAAGAGACCCCTACCGGAGATGTCTATCGAGCTCAAAACCAGAGCCTCGTCCATGGGGACTATAGACCACCCGTAGCGCTTTATACCCTTCGCCTCCCCGAGCGCCCGCCTCACCGCCATACCGAGCGTTATGCCGACATCCTCCACCAGGTGGTGGTGGGAGACGTGGACGTCCCCGTCGCCTATTACCCTTAGGTCAAACCTTCCGTGTTTGGCGAAGCTCTCGAGCATGTGGTTTAAAAACCCTATGGGGGTTTCCACGTCGTATTTGCCTTCCCCGTCGAGGTTTATGTAAACTTCGATATCGGTTTCCCTCGTGGTTCTCTTTACGACGGCTTCCCTCGCCATGGTTTCTAATGTTAAAACTCCCCCAAAGGGAGGGAAATCCCTATTTAAAAACCCTTAATGGAGCTACCGGAAAGGGAATACTGGGAGAGGGGTGAGGTCGTCGCCGGACTGGACGAGGCGGGGCGGGGTCCCCTGGCGGGTCCCGTGGTGGTAGCCTGCGTCGTCTTTCCGCCCAATACAAAGCCCTTTTTGGACAGGGATAGCAAAAAATATTCCCCCGCGCAGCGGGGCTTTCTCTTTAGGAAAATAGTAAAAAACGCGCTGGCGGTGACGGTCTCCTTCGCCACCCCAAGGGAGATTGAGCGGCTTAACATCTACCGCGCCACACGGGAAGCCTACTACAGGGCTTTAAAACTGCTCCCCTTTGAGGTTTCCGCAGTCTTTACCGACTACATGCCCCTTAAGGGGTTGGATATTCCGGTTTTCTCCCCCCCAAAGGCGGACGAGAATATCTTTTCGGTAGCCGCCGCGAGTGTGGTCGCAAAGGTTATCAGAGACCGCATAATGGAGCTATACGGGAAGAGATTTCCCCAATACGGGTTTGAAAGTCATAAAGGTTACCCAACAAAGGGACACATAGAGGCTCTAAAGACCTTCGGTGTTTTGGATATCCACAGAAAAAACTACAAACCGATTAGGGAGAGATTGAAAAGCGGGGAACTCTTTGGGGATAGGGATTAAAACTCGTATTCGACCACCTCGCCGGTGTAGTCCCTAAAGTAGTGTTTTTTTCCTTCCCTTTTTAGGAGATATTGGGGTGAGAGAACCACCTTTCCCTTGCCGCCGGGCAGGTCGAGGGCATAGACCGGTTGAGCCAACCCGCTGAGCCTCCCCCTAAGGTGGGACATTATTTTTAACCCGACCTCTATAGGTGTTCTAAAGTGCACCACCCCGTAGATGGGGTCGCAGTGGAAGAGGTAATAGGGTTTCACACCTATGGCGATGAGTTTTCTAAAGAGTTCCTCCATAGTGAGGGGATTATCGTTTATCCCCTTTAGAAGCACCGTCTGGTTCAAAATGGGGTTGCCCGTTTTCCTTATATTCCTTACAGCGGTCTTTACCTCTTCGGTTATCTCCTTCGGGTGGTTGAAGTGGGTCACAACCCAAACGGGGGAAATCTCTTCCAAAAACCTAAGTAGGTCTTCGTCGTAAAACCTCTGTGGGAGGATAACGGGCGTTCTCGTCCCTATGCGGATAACCTCTATGTGGTCTATCTTTTTAATTTCCCTTATGTAGTAGGCGAGTTTTTCGGTCGATAGCACCAGGGGGTCGCCGCCGCTTATCAAGACCTCCCTTATTTGGGTGTTTTTCTTTATGTAATCCCAAATCGGTTTAAACTCCTCCTCCGTTATAGCCCTTTCCGGTTTCCCGACCTTTCTCTTCCTCATGCAGTGGCGACAATAAACGGGACACATGGTGGTTAGGGTAACGAGAGCCCTATCGGGGTAGCGGTGGGTCAGATGGGGTATTTGCCCCTCCTCATCGAGGGCGTTGGGGTCGCAGGAGATTTGCATTTTTGGGTCTATTTCGCTATAAGTCGGAACTATCTGCCGCCTCACGGGACAGGCGGGGTCTTCGGGGTCGGCTAAGTTTAGGTAGTAAGGGGTTACCCCTATCGGGAATTGTTCCACCGTTAGGTTAAGTCCTCTCTCCTCGTCCTCGGTGAGGTTTTTGAAGTATTTTCTCAACCCTTCGGGGGTTCTTATTCGGTTTCTGAGTTGCCACCGCCAGTCGTCGAAGTTTTCCATATTCCCAAAAAAAGTTTAAGGGGTGGGGGCTACCCCAAAAGGGTGTATATCTGCGTTTCCTCCTTCGTGAGGTGGTATTTAAAGAGCTCCTCAAAGAGTTTGTATTCCCCCCTTTCCAAATACTCCAACAGGAGTTTGTGCTCTTTTTTTACCATCCTTATGGGGGAGAGTTCGTCGTTGCCCCCCAACCTCTCGGCGTGCCTTTCGAAAAATCTCTCCTCCTCCTCAAAGTGGGAGATGAGTTTTTCCCTAAACCCATCTTGGTTGGGGTTTAAATTTTTTAGTTCCTCGTGTTGGGCGAGCAACCTTTCCCTTTCCCGCATAGGTTGGGATTTTAAAGAGACCCGTAAAAGGTTGTTAAGCGTTAATAAGTCCCCGCGGGGGGAAAATCTAAAATTTAACCATCTAAGGATGAAGCTCGAGCATATAAGGAACTTCGCCATAATAGCCCACGTTGACCACGGGAAATCGACCCTCGCCGACAGGCTTATAGAATACTGCGGTGCGGTCTCTAAGAGGGAACTCCAGGAGCAGATGCTCGACACCCTCGACATAGAGAGGGAGAGGGGAATAACGATAAAACTTCAAGCGGTGAGGCTCTACTACCAAGCCGACGACGGGAAGACCTATGAGCTACATATGATAGACACGCCCGGACACGTAGATTTTTCCTACGAGGTTTCCCGCTCCCTGGCGGCTTGCGAAGGGGTTTTGCTCCTAATAGACGCCACCCAAGGTATTCAAGCGCAGACAATAGCCAATTTCTGGAAGGCGGTCGAACAAGACCTCGTGATTATCCCCGTAATAAACAAGATAGACCTACCCTCGGCGGATGTGGAGAGGGTTAAGGAGCAGATTGAAAACATTTTGGGTTTAGACCCCGAGGAGGCTATCTTAACCTCCGCCAAAGAGGGTATAGGAATAAAGGAACTCCTCGAGGCGATAGTTAAGAGAATACCCCCTCCGGAGGGAAACCCAAACAAACCCCTAAAGGCGTTAATTTTCGACTCCTACTACGACCCCTACAAGGGTGCTATCGCATACGTGCGTATCTTCGACGGGAAGGTAAAGAGGGGAACCACCATAAGGTTGATGTCGACCGGTAAGGAGTTCGAAGTCACCGAGGTGGGAACCCAAACGCCGAAACAGACCCCCCTAAAGGAGCTTTCGGCGGGAGAGGTGGGGTATATTGCCGCTTCTATAAAGGACGTTAAGGACATTCGCGTGGGCGATACCATAACCGACGCAAACAACCCGACCGAGGAGCCCATTCCCGGTTTTAAACCCGCCAAGCCGATGGTCTTCGCCGGTCTATACCCCGCCGACGACTACACCTACGAAGAGCTTAGGGATGCGCTCGAAAAGTATTCGATAAACGACGCCGCCTTAGTGTTTGAACCGGAAAGTTCTCCGGCTTTAGGACTCGGCTTTAGGGCGGGCTTTTTGGGACTGCTCCACATGGAGATAGTTCAGGAGCGTCTCGAGAGGGAATACGGCGCGCGCCTCATCATCACAACCCCCAACGTCATATACAGGGTGAAGATGAACGACGGGAGCTACAAGGAGATTAGAAACCCCGAGGAGCTACCCACCCCCGACAAGTATCAGTGGATAGAGGAGCCTTGGGTATTGGTGACGATAGTTACGCCGAAGGATTACCTCGGTGCCGTTATGCAGCTCTGTCAGGAAAAGAGGGGGGTGCAGAAGAAGTTTGAGTTCTTAGACCCCAATACGGTGGCGCTCGAATACGAGATGCCCCTCGCCGAGATTATCACCGATTTCCACGACAAGATTAAGTCGGTCACGAGAGGGTTTGCCTCCTACGACTACGAGTTTATCGGCTACCGGAAGGAAGACCTCGTAAAGCTCCGCATATTTATAAACAACCAGCCGGTGGACACCCTTTCGTTCATAGTCCACCGCGACAAGGCTTACAGGCGCGCCCGCCAGATAGTGGAAAAGCTAAAGGAGACGATACCCCGACAGCTCTTCGACATAAAAGTTCAGGCGGGTATAGGGAACAAAATAATTGCCTCCGAGCGTATCCCCGCCCTCCGCGCCGACGTTACCGCAAAGTGTTACGGCGGTGACGTAACCCGTAAGAAGAAACTCCTCGAAAAGCAGAAAGAGGGTAAAAAACGCCTAAAGCAGTTCGGTAAAGTCCAACTCTCGCAGGATGCATTCCTAAGCGTCCTCAAATTGGAGGATTGATTTTTTTCTTTTCCCCTATAGGTCGCTTTTCAATTGAAGTGGAAACTCTAATGGGAAGGGAGAAACCAAAAACATCCCTTTGTGGGTAAAGACATTTTTATTCACCTATTTTGGGTTGGGTTCCATTTTTTACGCTTTTTCTATCGGAGTGTTGAGGGAAAAACAAAAGCCCGCCGAAGGCGGGGATTTTTAAGAAGGATTTAAATTCTTCTTTCTCATTCGGATATTTTGGGGAGTAACCTCCACCAGTTCGTCGTCGTTTATAAACTCGAGGCACTGCTCGAGGTTCATCTTCCTCGGGGCGTCTATCTTAACCGCCTCGTCCGCCGCAGCCGCCCTTATATTGGTGAGCTTTTTCTGCCTGCAGACGTTCACCCACAGGTCTTTGTCACGGTTGTGCTCCCCCACTATCATACCCCTGTAAACCTCGGTTCCCGGTTCGACGAAAAATACACCCCTGTCCTCCAAACCCTTTAGGGCGTAAGCGGTAACCTTGCCCTCGCGGTCGGACACCAGCGCACCGTTTTGCCTGTATCTAATCTCACCCTGCCACTCGTCCCAGCGCAGGAAGGATTTATTCATTATGCCCTCGCCCTTGGTTATCGTCATAAACTCCTGGTTGAAACCTATGAGACCCCTTGTGGGGACTTCAAAGACGAGCTTTACCCTTCCCCCCTCGAGGGGAACCATATCTTTCATAACCCCTTTACGTTTACCGAGAGCCTCTATAATCGCACCGCTGTAGGTTTCGGGGATATCCATTACCACTTCCTCTATAGGTTCGTAAATCTTTCCGTTCTCCTCCTTGGTGATAACTTTGGGTTTGGAGACCTCAAACTCGTAGCCCTCCCGCCTCATCTGCTCTATGAGAATGGAGAGCTGGAGTTCACCCCTACCGCTGACTTTGAAGGCTTCGGTGCTGTCGGTCGGCTCCACCCTAATGGCGAGATTGGTAAGGGTCTCCTTTTCGAGGCGTTCCTTTAGGTGCCTGGATGTGACGAATTTCCCCTCCCTGCCGGCAAAGGGGGATTTGTTTACCGAAAAGACCATGCTTATGGTGGGTTCCTCCACCTCTATGGGGGGTAGCGCGACCGGATTTTCGGGAATGGAGACGGTATCCCCTATCTCGGCGTTATCGAAGCCGGCAAAGGCTACAATCTCGCCCGTTTTAGCCTCCTCGACCTCTTTCCTGCCGATGCCCTCGTAGACGAAGAGCTTTTGAACCTTACCCCTAACGGTAGTCCCGTCCTTTTTGAGGAGAACCACATCCTGACCCTTTTTCAGAGACCCGCTAAAGATTTTCCCGATTGTGAGCCTCCCCACGTAGGGGTCGTAGTCGAGCGAGGAGACCAGCAGTTGGGTTGTATCATCCCTTAAAGCCCTCGGAGGGGGAACGTGTTTAACTATGGTCTCAAAAAGTGGTCTCAAATCTTTGCTTTCCTCTTCGAGGGAGTATTTCGCTATTCCCTCCCTCCCTATGGCGTATAGAACGGGAACCTCCAAAAGGGATTCGTCCTCTCCCAACTCCAATAGGAGGTCGTAAACCTCCTCGACAACCTCCTCGGGGCGGGCGTTTGCCTTATCTATCTTGTTTATAACGATAATGGGCTTTAGCCCCTGCTCGAGCGCCTTTTTCAGAACGAAACGGGTCTGGGGCATGGGACCCTCGGCGGCGTCCACCAACAATAGCGCCCCATCGACCATCCTCAAAACCCTTTCCACCTCCGCCGAAAAGTCGGAGTGTCCCGGCGTATCGACTATGTTTATCTTGGTATTCCCGTACCAGACGGAGGCGATTTTAGCCATTATGGTTATTCCCCTCTCCCTCTCGAGGTCGAGGTTATCGAGGATTAATTCCCCCACCTCTTGGTTTTCCCTAAAGAGACCTGACTGCTTTAGCATGTTGTCCACAAGGGTGGTCTTCCCGTGGTCAACGTGGGCGATAATCGCGATATTCCTAATGTCGTAATCTTTCATCCCGAAAGGGAAGTATTTTCTCGCCTCCGCAATTTGGGGGAGGACTTTAATTCTCAACCTCAAAGGGAAGCTAAACTTTCACAATCCCAACGGCGGGAAAAAATCCCCGAAGGGGCTCACAATAAAACTTAATGGAACTTCAACTCCTTTTAATCCTCGCGGTGGCTTTTATAGTTTTCGGTCCCGAAAAGATGCTCGAGTTTGCCGCCCAATTGGGGAGGATAGTGCGGAAGGTGCGCCAGGAATGGGCTTCCATTCAGCTCGAACTCCAGGCGGCGGAGCTAAAAGAGCAACTCAAAAAGACCACCCTCGAGGGGGAGCAAAAGGTTAAACAATACCTGTCGGGGGAAACCGAACAGAAACCCAAATCCCAAAAGGAGTTTCTCGACCAATTGGTGGAGGGGAATAAATCGGAACCCCACAAAGGTGGGGAATCTAAAAGGGAACTCACCATGGAAGACCTCTTTAGGGGAAACGTCCCCGTCGTGGACGACGAAACCGAAAAACCCAAAGGGGGAACTAAACCCTCTTAACCTCCAACACCTTTGGGAGTTTCAAAAGGGCTTGTTCGATCTCCTTTAGGTGGTTGTAATCTTTAAAAATCCCCGTAATGTTGAGGTAGGCTTTATCTCCCCTCGTGGAGGTGTTCGCGTTTACTATGTTTACCCCCTTTTGGGCGAAGAGGGAGGTTATATCCGATAAAAGTCCCACATAGTCGTAGGCGACCACCTGCAGGGGAACGGGAAACTGACCCTTTTCGTTCCACCTAACGGTGAAAACCTTGTGGGGTGCTATCCTCTCGAGGTTTTTGAGATTTGGGCAATCCTTTGAGTGGAGAACCAAACCCTTGCCCCTCTGAATGACAGCCTTAACCTCCTCCCCCGGTAGGGGATGGCAACACTTGGCAAGGGTGTACTTTATACCCCTGAATTCCTCCCAATCGAGGACACCCTCCTGCGGAGCCTTATCGGGGATATGCTCGCCCTCTTTTTTTTCCTTGGGTAGGTGGGAGAGTATCCACCTTTCGGAGAGCTTTCCCTTTGCCAGCTGGATGAAGAGCTCCCTTTCGGTTTTCCTCGTCCTTTCCAAAACCTCTTTTAGGTCGAGGTTGTACTTTTCCGCCAGGCGGAGCCATATCTTCCTACCATCTTCGAGGAGTCTTTCCTCCAATTCCTTCTTTAGGAACTGCTTTATTCTCTGCCTCGCCTTGGCGG
>JALWDU010000043.1 GCA_027036735.1 Aquificales bacterium
GGGCTTTGGGACCGTTTCCGATAAGCACCGCCCCCTTTATCGGGTGGGTTATCTCCCCGTTCTCTATCATGTAGCCCTCCATAACCTCGAAAACGAAATCACCGGTGGTGGTGTTTACCTCTCCCCCTCCCATTTTTACGATATAGACACCCCTTTTGGTGTCCCTAATGATGTCTTCGGGGTTGTCCTTTCCGGGGGCTATGAAGGTGTTGGTCATCCTAACTATAGGTGCGTAGCGGTAGTTTTGTCGCCTGCCGTTTCCGGTGCTCTCGACCCCGTCCCTCATCGCGGTCAGGCGGTCGTACATGTATCCCCTCAAAATCCCGTCCTCTATCAACACCTTCCTTTGGGCGGGAACGCCTTCGTCGTCTATGGAGAAGCTGCCGTTGTGGTGGGGTAGGGTTGCGTCGTCGACGACGGTAACCAATTCGGATGCAACCTTTTTGCCCAACTTCGACTTGTCGTAAACGGAGACCCCCTTTTGGACGAGGTCGGCTTCCAAACCGTGTCCCACAGCCTCGTGAATCATCGTTCCGCCCGCCTGGGCGTCCATAACCACCGTAAACTCGCCGGCGGGTGCGGGCTTTGCCTCGGTCAGCGTCAGCGCCCTGCGCGTCGCTATCTCCGCCACGACCTCGGGAGGGGTTTTTTGGAATATCTCAAACCCGTAGAGTCCCCCCAAACTCTCGTAACCCCTAAAGAGTTCGCCGTTTTTTCCGACAACCGTTTCGACGAAGAAAACCACCCTCTTTTGGGTGTCCTCGCCTATCTCCCCGAGGGAGTTTATCACCAGTATCTCCCGCGTTTTGTCCATCAGGACGGCTTGCACCTGTTTGACGGCGTCGCCGCCGACCTCCCGGGCGCGCTCGTTAGCCCTTTGGAGGTATTCGATTCTCCGGGTGATGGGGGTTTGGTCGGGGTCTATTTCGACCGGGTTGTAGCCCACCCTTTTGATGAGACCCCACTTTACCGCCCCCTGACCCTCGCCCTTCGCGATGAGCTTAGCCAGCCCGATGAGGTTCTCAAATGTGGGGTTGTTGGTATAGCCGTAATAGACCTTAAAGTCCCTTATGAGTCTTAAACCCACACCGCTATCGACTCCGTGGGAAACCTTGTCGACCTTTCCGTCCTCGAAGTGGATTCTGGTCGACCTACTCCTCTCGTAGAAAATCTCGGCGTATTGTCCACCCTTTGAGAGGAGTGTCGAAAGTATATAACCGCCTTTGGAGAGGAGGAGTTCTTTAACCCAATTTTGGTGCATAAAGGGGTTAATTTACCTTCTGTTGGGGATTTTGGAATAGGAGGCGGAGGGGGAGGGATTCGAACCCTCGGTGCCCGGAAATCGGGCACACGGCGTTTCCAGCGCCGCGCCTTCGTCCGCTCGGCCACCCCTCCTGCGGACTTCGAGAGATAAAAATATAGCCCCTTTTTCGGAAAAAGTCAATTCCCCGCGAAGCGGGGTTTAAACTTTTTTCTGAAAATGCATTCGGTCTACCTCTACGTAAAGCGCTCCGAAGAGGCGTTCGACTTCGCCAAAAAGGTCAAGGCTATTGTGGAGAAAAACGGCTTTAGGGCGGTGACCGACCAACCGGAGTTGGATTTCGTGGAAAAAATCCCCCAAGAGGAGATAAAAAATTGCAAACTCGCGGTGGTCGTCGGGGGAGACGGTACCTTTTTGGCAGCGGCGAGAAAGGTTGCCCCCTTGGGGGTTCCCATAGTCGGTATAAACCTCGGCAGGTTTGGATTTTTGACCGAAATAGAGACCTCCGAGGTGGAAAAGCTCCTACCCAAAGCCCTCAAGGGGGAACTCCCGCTTCAGGAGAGACTGGTTTTGGAGGTATTCAAGGAAAACCCCAAAGAGGGGAGGAAGTTTGTGGGGTGCGCCATTAACGATGCCGTTATAAGCAAATCCGCCATTGCGAGGATGATAGACCTCTCGATAAAAACCTCTTTGGGCGCCTTGGGTAGGATTTCGGGGGACGGAATAATAATAGCCACCCCAACCGGTTCGACCGCCTACGCCCTCGCGGCAGGGGGTCCCATAGTTTATCCAACCCTCGACGCTAAGGTGCTCGTTCCGATATGCCCCCACACCCTAACCCACCGTCCCATAGTTGTGGCGGGGGAGGTTGAGATATACCTCCGTTTGGAGACCGATTACAGCGATGTATACCTGACCGTGGACGGTCAGATAGACCAGAAGATAACCCACGAGGATACGGTTATAGTTAAAAAAGCCCCTTTTAAGTTGAGGGTCTTTACCCACCCCTACAGGAGTTATTTCGATTTGCTCAGGGTAAAACTCCGCTGGGGTAAGCGTTAATCCCTCCCCTTTAAAATCTCTAAGTAATGAGAAACCAGCGAAGAAAAATCATATCGGTAATAGGCGCGGGAAATGTGGGCGAGCACGTTGCCAGCCTTACCCTCCTCAAAGGTCTCGGCGACGTTCGCCTCTTCGATATCCCCCGCAAAGAGGGCGACAAGATTTTCGAACCCGTTAAGGGCAAAGCTCTAGACCTCCAGCAGATGCTCGCCGCCCTCGAGGTCGACGCCAAGGTCGAGGGCTTTACCGTCTCACCCGACGGCTCATCCGGTTACGAGGCTCTCGCGGGTTCCGATATCGTCGTAATAACCGCCGGCTTCCCCAGAAGACCCGGCATGTCCAGGGAAGACCTCCTCGACAAAAATATCCAAATTCTCAAAGCCATCGTCCCCAATATCCAAAAGTACGCCCCCAACTCCATAGTCATAGTGGTCACCAACCCTGTCGACACGATGACCTACGCCGCTTACAAGCTCTTGGGCTTTCCCGCCAATAGGGTGATGGGAATGGCGGGAATTCTCGACAGCGCCCGCTTTAGAACGTTCATCTCCTACAAGCTCGGAATATCGCCCAAGGATATACACGCGTATGTGATAGGCGGGCACGGGGACGAAATGGTGCCGATAATTTCGAGGTCAAACGTCAAAGGAGTTCCCCTCAAATATTTGCTTAGCGAGGAGGAGATAAGGGAGATAGTCGAAAGAACGAAGTTTGGTGGTGGAGAGATAGTGGCTCTGATGGGAACGAGCGCCTACTACGCGCCGGCGATGGCGGTGGTGGAGATGATAGAGAGCATTTTGCTGGATGCGAAGAGGATACACCCGTGTTCGGTGTATGTGGACAAAAACGAGTTTTACGAGGTAGAGGACATATGCGTGGGAATACCTGTGTTGCTGGGCAAAGATGGTTGGGAAAGGATATTCGAGGTACCGCTAAGCCGTGAGGAGAGGGAGCAGTGGAGGAAGTCGGTAGAGAGCGTAAAGAGGACTATCGAATTGGCTAAAAGGTTCCTCTAACCGCCTCCCTCCCTCAAATTTTGGGTTGCTCGGGAAAGTAAAACTCCTCTATGGGCGAATAGATGGGACCCTCCGGCGTTAGGGTGCTCTTTATCACCGCAACGCGGTTAACAATTTCTTCGCCGAACACGTAGTTTTGATACTTGCGCATAAAGAAGCGCAGTTTTCTCTCGTCAACCCTTTTCATACGGCAAATCGTCACATGGGGGTGGAAGGGTTTGGTGTCGGGGCGGATATTTTTAACCCTGCGGTTGGCAACCTCCACGGCGCGGGCGAGCCTCTTGAGTATCCCCGCCCCTGAGTCGATTCCCACCCAAAGTATGCGCGGGCGCTTCGGATGGGGGAATACGCCGAGTCCCTTGTAGGTTATCCTAAAGGGTCTAAAGCTGTTTGCCACCTCCTGGGCGGTTTTTAAGAGCTCAAATAGGGTATCCCTCTCAACCTCCCCGATGAACTGAAGGGTTATGTGGAGGTTTTGCGGTTGGGTCCACTTTCCGTGGATAAAGGGGGACATCTCCTCCCTAAGGCGGTGGGACTTTTCGACGATAACCGGCGAGGTGAAGAAACCTATAA
>JALWDU010000044.1 GCA_027036735.1 Aquificales bacterium
GTTCCCGTTCTACCGAAACCGGTAGCCACCTCATCGACTATTAGCAAAACCCCGTATTCCCTTGCCAGTTTTTCAACCCCTTTCATAAACCCCTTGGGGTAGGGGAGCATACCCGCCGCCGCCTGGATACCGCTTTCGAGGGTTATTCCTATAACCTCTTTGTGGTGTTTGTCAAGAATTGCCTTTAGTTGGTTCAGTAGGTCTTCCCTGCACTCCTCCGAAAGCTTTCCATATTTCTCCCTACAATACCAATAGGGGGAGGGAAGTTTAAAAGTTTTAAACAACAGGGGTTTATAAGCCTCGTGAAAAATCTCTATCCCCCCAACGGAAACTGCCCCTATAGTGTCCCCGTGATAGGCGTTTGAAAGGGTAATGAAATATTTTCTATCTTTCTCCCCCTTGTTGTAGAAGTAGTGGTAAGCCATTTTAAGGGCTATTTCGTTAGCTTCCGCACCGTCTTCGGAGTAGAAAACTTTTGTCAAACACTTAGGGGTAATTTCAACGAGTTTCTTCGCGAGGAGGATGGCGGGAACGTTCGAACTCCCCAAAGTGGTGGTATGCGCTACCTTACACATTTGTCGGACTAAAGCATTGTTCAACCTCGGATGGTTGTGACCGTGAACGTTACACCAAAGGGAGGAAATTGCGTCTATATACTTCCTTCCGTGAATATCGTATAGATAAACACCCTCACCGCGCTCAAAAATAAGGTTATCCTCCTCGCGGTATACCTTCATTTGTGTGAAGGGATGCCAAAAGTATTCTTTATCCCACTGCTCCAAAAGTTTGGGGTCTATATCCCTTCCCAACATAGTAGGGATTGATTTTAGAAAACTCCGTTACCCCTAAAGGGTTGGAATAAAAATTGGTCTGCGAAAGGTGAACAATAATAGATAACTTGGATAAAAAGTCTTCAAGATAGCAAACTCTAAACCACCCTTTATAAGAAACGCAAAAAGCTTCTTATCTATGAGAAAACATCCCCGCTTCGCGGGGACTTTAAGCCTTTTTACACAGACATTAAAGGGTTTCTCTTCCGGATGAGGATTTAAAAACCCGTTTGACGTTGATTGCTGTTGCTTTTAAATGAAAGTTATTTAAGAAAAGATTTTTGTTGAGAAATTAAGGTTTGATTGAGAGATTAAAGGGCTGGCAGCGACCTACTTTCCCGTGCCGCGGTCCGGCACAGTATCATCGGCGCTGGGGGGCTTAACTGCCGGGTTCGGAATGG
>JALWDU010000045.1 GCA_027036735.1 Aquificales bacterium
TGGTAAGCCTCATAGCCCCCATAGGTAAGGGGCAGAGGGGTCTCATAGTGGCTCCGCCGAAGGCGGGTAAAACCACCCTACTCCAAAAGATAGCGACCGCGATAATACGCAACCACCCGGAAGTTCATCTGATGATACTCCTTATCGACGAGCGTCCCGAAGAGGTTACCGAGATGAAGCGCATCGTCGGTGAGGGGGCGGAGGTTATAGCCTCCACCTTCGACGAGCCGCCCGAAAAGCACATGCACGTAGCGGAACTGATGATTGAACGGGCTAAGCGTATGGTGGAAATGGGCAAGGATGTTGTTATACTCCTCGACTCGCTTACGCGTCTCACCAGGGCATCCAACGCGGTAACTCCGCCCAGCGGTAGGGTGCTTTCGGGTGGTATAGAGGCAAACGCCTTCCTGCGCCCCAAAAAGTTCTTCGGTGCGGCGCGTAATATCGAGGGCGGCGGAAGCCTCACCATCCTGGCAACCGCCCTTATAGAGACCGGTTCGAGGATGGATGACGTAATTTACGAGGAGTTTAAGGGAACCGGTAATATGGAGATACACCTCGACCGCAGGCTCTACGAGAGGAGGGTCTTCCCCGCCATTAACATCGAAAAGTCGGGAACCCGTAAGGAGGAACTGCTCCTCGAACCTTGGGAGCTCCAAAAGATATGGGTGCTCCGGAAATTCCTCTCCACCATGGACGCCGTCGAGGCTATGGAGTTCCTCCTCGACAAACTCCGCAAGTTCAAAACCAACAAAGATTTCCTAAAGGCGATGAACGCCTGATTTTCCCTCCCCTTAAAGTTTTCCCTTATGCAAATCCCCTTTTTGGAAAGGTATATAGACGACCTGTTTCGGTTGGCGGTAATACAGCGCTGGAACGACCACCCGAGACCCTTCAACATCACCGAGCTCGACAAACAGGGGCATAAAACGATTGTTGCCTACCTCTTTGCGAAGATAGAGGAGACCGAAAGAGGGAAATCGGTAAATTGGAACGGACTTATTGAGGGTCTAATATTCGAAGCCTTCCAGAGGTCGGTCTTTACTGATTTGAAACCCCGTTTGTTTCACAAGCTCCTAAAGACCAAAAGGGAGAAATTGAACGAACACCTCTTCAAGACCTACGAGGGGTATTTAAGGAACTTCGACGACCGACTTTGGGAGGACTTTAAAAAATACTTTTCCGACGATAGTTTTTTGAGTTTTGAAAAGCACGTTATAAGGGCTTCCCACTTCATACCCACCTATTGGGAGTTTCAGTTCATCTATCCCCTCGCGAGGGCTATGCCGAACGCCGACCGCGTAAAGGAGGAGTTGGAAAACACTCTCGAGGATTTTCACCACCTAATCGGCATTCAGAGGTTTCTACTAAGGCGCAAGCTCTACAGCTTTATAAACCTCTGCGGACAGCTTCGCTTTCAAAAGAGGTGGATTTCGGTCGAGAGGATACCCCAAACCTCGGTGATGGGGCACCTCTTCTTCGTGGCGACGCTTGTTTATCTCTTGATGAGATTTATAGCCCGCGAAGCGGGGATTCCTATTTCCGATAGGGCTTATTATTCGACCTTCTTCGCCGCCCTCTTCCACGACCTACCCGAGATAATCACGAGGGACATAATTTCCAACCTAAAAGATATCCTCGGGAGGGAGGAGATTAGGAAAATCGAGGTCGAGGGATTGGAAAACGAGGTTCTCAGTCTCCTCCCGGGATATATAGCCGACGAGATAAGGGTCTTTTTGGCACTCGTTCCCCCCGATAGGTCTTTGGATATAGACGAATTTGCCGATAGGGTTTTCAAAAGTGGCAAACTCCATTTGGTGGAGGGTGGAGACCTCTCCTTTTTGGGTGAGGATGACGGTTATCCCATCTGGGGGACTCTGATAAAGTTTGCCGACCTCCTATCGGCGTATTACGAAGCCCACTACACCCTAAAGCACGGAATTAGGAACGACGAGCTCGAAAAAGCCCTCCAGGGGTTGAGGGAGAAACTGATAACCCACCCCTTGGCGGAGAGGTTTGAATTTTTAAAGTCCCTCGTGGGGGATTGATGGAAACGGAAATACCAATTTATTAAATAAACTTTTTTACAGCTCCAAAAGTTTATTTATTTCTTCTTTATCGACTTCCGGAGATTTCTCGGCTTCTTTGAGATGTTTAACAAAAAGTGAGTCCTCAATTTCCTCCAAAATTTCCTTTAATAGTTGGTTTTTTTTTTATCAAATACTCTTTAAGTATTTCTTTAATTTGTTCCTCCGGCAGTTCAATTTCAACTTTTATACCCATAGTCAAAAAAGATATTGAAAAAAATTTCGGATAAAAGGGTTTAAAAAAGTTAAAAGAATTTCTTTCCCACCTTGAAAGTGTAGAATCCTTAAATCAGTTGGAAGGGGTGGATATAAAGCCTTTAAAAGGGGTTAAAAACTATTACCGCATTCGTGTGGGAAGCTATAGGTTGGGTTTTAAAAAGGAGGGCAATAGGTTAATAATCCTTCGTTTTATGCACCGTAAGGACATATACAAGGATTTTCCGTAAAAATTAGAAATAGTGAAATAAAAAGAAACCCATTTAAAGTTTTATCTGCTTGAGGCTGATAATTTCGGGTATCTGACGGAGGAGCTCGAGAGCCTCTTCCGGTGCGGGTTCGTCGAGGTTTAGAACCCCTATAGCCCTTCCGCCCCTCTTTTCCCTACCGAGTTTAAAGCCGGCTATGTTTATGTTGAACTTACCGAGGATATTGCCTATCTTGCCGATGACGCCGGGAATATCGCGGTTTTCGAAGACGAGCAGAACACCCTCCGGTTCGACGTAGACCTTAAAGCTGTCTATCTGAACGAAGCGCGGCAGGTATCCCTCGAGGACGCTACCGGCGACGCTTCTCTTACCCTGGTCGGTGTAGACGGTCACCTTAACGAGGTGCTTGAAGTCGGGACTGTCCTCGCTGGCGACCTCCTCCACCTTTATACCCTTTTCGCGGGCTATGAAGGGCGCGTTTAGTATATTGACCGGGTAGTCAACGGTTTCTTTCAGGATACCGCTAAGAACCGCTGCGGTAATCGGCTTTACGTGTTCGGCTATATCGCCGTAGACCTCTACTTTGACCTCCCTCGGGTGGATACCAGCCCACTGGACGATAAACTGCCCCATCTTTTCGGCAAGGTCGAGAACCGGTTTTATAAGCCCCAGCGCCGAGAGGTCGGGGAAGGGTGCGTTGACGACGTGCTCGGGGGTCTCGCCCTTGAGCGCCTTTAACACCTGCTGGGCTACCATAACGGCGACGTTGGTCTGCGATTCCCTCGTGTTTGCGCCGATGTGGGGCGACAGCGAGAGGTTTATCTTACCCTCCTCCCAAAGTTGGAGAAGTGCGTCTATAAACTCCTTGGGCGGGGGTTCCGGTTTGAACACGTCGAGGGCTATCCCCTTAATCTTTCCGGTTTTGGCAACCTCCACGAGGTCGTCCTGATTTATTATTCCCCCCCTCGCGCAGTTTACTATGTAAACCCCATCCTTCATGAGTTCCAATTCCCTCTTGGATATCATGTTGAGGGTTTCCTCTGTGAGGGGGGCGTGTATGGTCAGAACGTCTATCTCCCTTAACATGTCGTCGAGGTTGTCGACCAGCTTAACGCCGAGGCGTTCCGCCTTTTCGGGGGGGATATAGGGGTCGTAGGCGTAGACCTCCATACCGAAGGCTTTAGTCCTTATCGCTATCTGGGAGCCTATATTTCCCAAACCTATAATTCCGAGCTTCTTGCCGAAGAGCTCTTCGCCCATAAACTTTTTGCGCTCCCATTTGCCCTGGGCGACCGATTGGTGGGCTTTGTGCCCGTTCCTCATGATGGTGAGCATGTGCATCATGGTGAGTTCGGTCGCCCCTATGGTGTTGGCGCCGGGTGTGTTGACGACCAGTATTCCCCTTTTGGAACACTCCTCCAAATCGACGTTATCGACGCCCACACCAGCCCTTCCGACAACCTTCAGGTTTTTGGCGCGTTCTAAAAGCTCCTTGTTTACGGGGGTGCGGCTTCGGGTAATAATCGCGTGGTAGGGTTCTATAATCTCGAGAAGTTCCTCGAAGGGTATTTCCGGTCTGTAATCGACTTCCACTTCGGGGTCGTTTTGGAGTATCTTAATCCCCTCTTCGGCTATAGGGTCGGTGATGATAACCTTATAGGTCATAAGGTCTCAATTTTATTCCCGCAAAGGTGTTGCCCCTTCCCCTGTCCCCCAAAAGGTGCGAAGGGAGGGAAAACCCCTATTGGGGGTCGTTTCGTTTCTCCTTTAGGAGGAAATTGGCTATTATCGCCCCGTGCTTGACCGCCCAGTCGCTGACGACTATTTCCTCCTTTTGGAAAAGCTCCAGCGTGCGCCAGAATATCGCCGCGCCGGCGACAATCGCCTCCGCCCTCCTGTCCTCTATTTGGGGGATTTTCCTCCTCTCCTCCACGCTCATGGAGGACAGCTTTTCAAACCAGTATTTGACCCTCTCTTTGGTTAAAAGCTTTCCGTTTACCTCTTTCGGGTCGTAGGGGTATATCCCGTATTCGAGGGCGGCTATCGTTGTTATGGTTCCTCCCAGACCTATGAGGGTATCGACCGGTCTTGCGACCTTTGAAATTTCCCCATCGAGGAATTCGATTAGTTTTTTCAATTCCTCCGCCGTAGGCGGGTCGTATTTTAAAAAGGTTTCGGTGAGGTTTACAATCCCGAAGGGGAGCGATACGACCTCTTTCGGCTCATCTCTCTCACCGAAAATGTATTCGGTGGAGCCTCCCCCTTGGTCTACGACGCAAACCCTACCCTCGGGGTGGACGGCGTAGTAGGCACCCAGATAGGCGTATCTCCCCTCCTCCTCCGGGGGAATTACACGGATTTCTATTCCCAGCTTTTGGACTTCGCTCAAAAACCTGTCCCTATTTTGGGCTACCCTTAAGGCTTCCGTTCCCAGTGCGAGGCACTTATCGACTTTATATTCCTCGCAGAGTTTTTTGTATCTCTTTAGAACCTCGAGGGTTTCTTTAATAGCCTCCTCCGAAAGGAGTTTGGTCTGCTTTACCCCCCTTCCGAGGGCGGTTATATGCCCCTCCTCGTAGAGTATCTCGAAGGTATTCCCTTTAATCTCCGCTATCGTTATCCGGGTGGAGTAGGTTCCTATATCTATAACGGCAACCCTCATAAGGGAGGGGATTTTAAGCCCCCCCGTAGAGGAAGTTTAAAAGACCCAGCTTTTTGCAGACCAGACCCACCACCGCACCGAGGGCGAGGAAGGGAACGAAGGGAACGGCAAACTGGAGGGAGCGGTTTCTGACCACCTGCGGGAGGAAGAAGAGAAGCGCGAATATTGCACCTAAAAAGAGGGAGCAGTAAACGCCGACGTAGCCCTCAAACGCCCCAATCATAGCCAAGACCTTCGCATCCCCCAGCCCGAGGGGAACTATTCCCTTTAGGAAGTAGTAGAGCAGTATCAAAAGAACCACGACGCCCGCCCCTATCAGCGCGGCTATAAAGCTTTCGGTTGGGGTTATGTCGGGGCGGAAGAAGGAGAGCACCAAGCCCACCACCAGCCCCCCGAGGCTGAGGGTGTCGGGAACCTCGAAGGTTTTCCAGTCGATGAGGGAAATGACGAGGAGTATGTAAACCATCAGGGTATAGGAGAAGACTGTCAACCAACCTTGGTCGGAGTATAACAGATAGACCACCACCGGTGTTATTCCGCCGAGGAGTTCCACCAAGGGGTAGCGGAGGGGTATCCTCCACCCGCAGTGGCGGCATCTACCCTTCAAAACCAGGTAGGAGATAAGGGGTATGTTGTCGTACCACTTAATGGGGGTTTTGCAGTTGGGGCAGTAAGACCTCCCCTTGAGGATACCTGTGAGGTTCTCCCTTTCCGAAAAGCGGTAGATGAGGACGTTTAAAAAACTCCCAACGGCTAGACCCAAAACGAAGAGCGCAAAAAGGGTTAGGTATTCCATAAAAACAAAATAGGTTAAGGAAAAAGGGAAAACCTTTAACGGTCGGCGTAAGCCTTTTCCCCGTGGAGGTTTTTGTCGAGACCTTCGATTTCGACCTCTTCGGGAACGCGCAAGCCGCCGAAGATTGCGCCGACGACCTTAAGCAGTATCCAGCTGACAACGGCGGTATAGACGATAACTACAACCGTTCCCACTATTTGGGGAACTATCAGGGAAGCGCCGCCGTAAAAGAGACCGTTGGCGTCGCCGACAGCCTTGGAGGCGAAGAGCGCTATGGCGAGGGTTCCGGTTATACCGCCAACGCCGTGGACGCCGAAAACGTCGAGGGCGTCGTCGTAGCCGAATTTAGCCTTAGCCCAAACCACCGCGAGGAAGCATATTACTCCGCCGATGAGACCTATTAGGAACCCGCCCAGTATATCGACAAAACCGGCGGCGGGGGTAATGGTGGCAAATCCGGCGATAATACCGGTCATGAAACCCAAGGTGGTGGGTTTTCCGAATTTAAACCACTCGAGAGCAGCCCAAACCAGTGCCGCGACGAAGGCGGCTATAACGCTGACGAATGCCGCGTTTACCGCCTGGGCGTTGAGCGCGAGCGCCGAACCGCCGTTGAAACCGAACCAACCGAAGGCGAGAAGACCGGTTCCGACCGCAACCAAGGGGAGGCTAGCCGGCTGGAGAATAGCCTCTTTCCTCTTTCCGAGGACGTAAGCTCCGACGAGGGCGGTAATACCCGATGTTGCGTGAACCACCAGACCGCCCGCAAAGTCGTGAACTCCCAACTTGGAGAGGAAACCGCCGCCCCATATCCAGTGGGCTACCGGCACATAGACGAAGGTAAGCCAGAGCGCTCCGAAGAGTAGCCATGCGGAGAACTTTATCCTCTCAATCCACGCACCGGCAATTAGTCCCACCGTTATGGCGGCGAAGGTCATCTGATAGAAGGCGAAGAGGTAGGCGTATAGGTTGCTTGCCACGTCGGAGGGACTGCTCGGCGAGTAACCCATTAGGAAGACCTGCTTCAGAGTTCCGATAATCCCGCCGATATCACCCTCAAAGGCGAGCGAATAGCCGTAGGCTATCCAGAGGATTCCCGCCAGGGCAAACGAGCCCATCACCATGAAAATGGTATTGAGCATGCTACGGGTTCGGGTCAGTCCGCCGTAAAAGACGGCGAGCCCGGTAAAGCCCATGACAAAAACCAACGCCGTGGCGACCAAAATCCAGAGGTTGTCAACCGGAACAATTGTGCTCTGCGTCATAAAGATGAATTTTCAAAAGTGGAAACCTTTTTGAAAACACCCTTAAGGGTAATTGGGTTTACAAGAATGTAAACATTAACCGTGCAAAAAAATAAATCCCCGAAGGGGAAAAGGGAAAATCACCCACTTTGGGTTTTCAAAATTTTTACTATCTCCTCCAGGGGGAGCCTTATCTCCTCCCTCGTGTGGAGGTTTTTGAGGGGAAAGAGCTCCTCCTTTAGTTCGTTTTCACCGACCACAATTGTGTAGTCCGCCCCTATCTTGTTGGCAAACTCGAACTGCTTCCTAATTTTGCCCTCCCTGTAGGAGAGTTCCGTCCTTATACCCTCCTCGCGCAAGCGGTGGGCTAGCTTTAAAGCCTCCTCCCTTTCTCGGTCGCCCCCGAAGGGGATAACCAATACCAGCGGCGGACGCTTGGGAAGCTCCTTTACCAGGAGCATAAGCCTCTCCACACCGGCGGCAAAACCGAGGGCGGGCGTGGGGGGTCCCCCTAACTCCTCCACCAGGTAGTCGTATCTACCCCCCGCTATAACGGTTTTTCCGAGCTCTTCGGATACGCATTCGAAAACGGTTTTGCTGTAATAATCCAGTCCCCTAACGAGGTAGGGATTTTCGACAAATTCCACACCGAGGGCTTTCAGATACTCCTTCACCTTTTGGTGGTGGGTTTTGCACTCCTCGCAGAGGTAATCGGTAATTTTGGGGGCGTTTTTCGCTATGAGCTTACACCCCTCCACCTTGCAGTCCAAGATTCTTAGGGGATTTCTCTCCAATCTTCTCTGACAGTCTTCGCAGAGCTCCTCCCTGTGTTCCTTCAAATATTGCAATAAGGCTTCCCTGTATTTGGGTCGGCACTTTTTACACCCGAGGGAGTTTATCTCAATTGTGGCGTCCACCTTTAGGGCTTTGAGGATATCGTCCGCTATTTTGATTATTTCGGCGTCCGCCAAGGGGTTCGAAGTTCCCAAAACCTCCGCCCCTATCTGGTGAAACTCCCTATACCTACCCTTTTGGGGTCTCTCGTGTCTAAACATAGACCCCTCGTAGTAGAGCTTTTTATAAGTTCCGTCGGCGTAAAGCTTGTTCTCTATGTAGGCTCGCACCACCCCCGCCGTTCCCTCGGGACGGAGGGCTATATCCCTTCCACCCTTGTCCTGGAAGGTAAACATCTCTTTTTCCACTATGTCGGTAGCCTCTCCAATCGAGCGTGCGAAGAGCTTCGTATACTCCACCGTCGGGAGAATTATCTCCTCGAAGTTATTCCTCTCGAGGATACCCCTGGCGGTATCGACCACGTAGCGGTATTTCCTCGCCTCTTCCCCTATGAGGTCTCTGAAACCCCTAACGGTTTTAACCTTCTCCGCCATTTTAAGGGTTAATTAGTTTAAGACCCGACGTCGTATCAAATTTTTAGCCACTTATTGTCATAAATATTTAGTCTTTCCATATAAAGTTTTTAATGCCTATTAAAAACTTACGGAGGTAGGGAGATGAGAAAAACCCTGACTGTCGCCGTTTTGGTGACAATCGTCGGCGTGCTGCTCGGAATGGGTATCGGCGGATTTATCACCTACACCTCGGCGGTGCAGACGGTTAAAAGCCTGCCCGGTGCGCCGATAGTGGTGGGTGCAAAATACGACGCCGATAAAAACGCCCTCGTTATGGACGTATTTAATCCCGGCGGGTTGCCCATCTTTATCGAGACCACCGGACTGGTATTCAAACCCAAAAGCGGCAACGGATACGCCATTGCAAACCTACCGGCGAACGTGAAGGTCGACGGCGGAACCATCGCGAGGTTGGTTATCAACCTCAAGGAGTCCAGCAAGGGTAAGGTTCAAATCGGAGACATCATAAGCGGAACACTCGTCTACCACTACCCCTATATACCGCAAGTCTATACAACCACCTATAGGCTAACCGTCGGAAAGCCTGTTTCCCAAAACCCCGCGGAGGTTATGAGGAAAGCCGCCGAGGAGGCTAAAAAAGAACGAGCCACCAAAGGAGGTGAGGAAAAATGAGCTTCTGGTTTACCCTCCTTTTGACGGGATTTTTGGTTGTAGCCGTCCTCCTGTGGGTGGGTGTTTCCATAATCTCACCCGAGGTGGGTCTCATACTGCTCGCCTCTCTGGCGTTCGGCATGTTCGCCTTCAGGTTGCTGTCGGCTTACACCCTCGTGATGGCGGTAGCCGACGCCTTTAGGGAGAGGGGAGAAATTAAAGACCTCCAAAAGGTAGCCCAAAAGAGTGGAAAAACGGAAGAGGAGCTAAAACAAGTTCCCCTTTCGGTGGCGCTGGCGCTCGTTATGGCGGCGCTCGAACCTTACCGCTACACCTACTACTTTGGGTTTGTGATAGTGTTGCTCTTCGCCTTGGCGGTGAACACCCTGCCGACCTTTGCCGACCTGAAAACCCTAATGGAATCTGTCTTCTGGGGTGCGGCTCTCACCACCTTTATAGTGTGGGCGTTTGAAACCTTCGCCGAAGCCGCGGTCGCAGAGGTTGCCGAACTAGAGGAAAAACAAAACCCCGCCGAAGGCGGGAAGTGATTTTTTCACTAACTTTTCCGATTTTCCTGTCTTTTTAAGAAATCTTTAACGTTAATCACCGCAATATCCGGCGAATAAAAGCCTTTATCGTTGGTAAGTATTAAATCGCACCGCATCTTTTTAGCCAAAACATATTGGATGGTATCCTCTAAATCCTTAAAATTTGAATCCTGTTTCATAAGCTCTATAGCCCTTTCCACTTCGTGATTTGAAAAGGGAACTATCGAACACATCTTGGACAATCTTTCGATAAAGACTAAAGCCTCTTTTCCGAACTTTTTCCTTAAGACATAATAAACGGTCGTTATAAGGTCGCAACTTGTGTAAATCTCTACATCGCTTTCCAATAATGTTTGGATAGTTTTTATCGAAAACTCCCTTAAAGGTCTGCTTACATCAAAGAGGTCTATAAGAACATTGGCGTCTACAAAAATTCTCTTACAGTTCACCTCCCATTTCCTCCTTAATATCCTGAATACGTTTGTTTCCTACAACCCCCCTAAGGTTTTCCGTCATCTCTACAAGTTCCTTAAAGGCTTTCAATCTCTCTTCCTTTCGGAGCTCTTTAAGTTTTTCCTTCACAAGTTCTTCTATTATTTGGCTCTGACTTTTTTTAAACCGTTTGCTCAAAAGTCGAAGGACTCTATCCACTTCGGGAGATACACTTATGGTTTTTCTAACCTTTTTGGTTTTCATAAAAAAAATACTTACAAAGGTGTATGCAAAAATCAACGCATATTAGACCTATTTATAGGCATCCCCACGGGGTGCTATATTCACCACGGCGATAATCCGCTCTTCGGGAAGGATTGCGAATATAACCCTAAAATCTCCAACCTTCAATCGGTAGAAGCCTTTAAGTTTTCCCGTTAGTGGTTTAACATCCCTCCCATATTTGGGATTTTCCACTTCCGATAACCCTTTGAGGGCTTCTTTAATTCTCCTTTTGGTAACCGCATCGAGTTTTTTGTATTTCTTTTCCGCAACTTTGGAGAGTTTAATCGTCCAACTCATCTAAGGTTTTCCCGCCACCCCTTTGTATCTCTTCGAGTCCTTCCTTACACTCTTCCAAAAAACCGGGAATGGATAGAAGTTCGAGAGTCTCCTTATGGCGTTCGATGTATTCGTCCACCAGTTCGTTGAGAATCTCGTTGATGCTCCTCCTCTCGTAACCCGCTAAGGCGCGCAGGAGGCGGGCTTTCTCCTCGTCGAGGCGCAAAGTGGTGGCTACCCTTCGCATAACCCTCAAATCTAGTATCATGATGTCATAAAATCAAACCCCGCCGAAGGCGGGCATTAATCCTTCTTTCTCAATTCTTTAAAGAAATCCCCGAGCAGTTTGGAACACTCTTCGCAGGGGATACGCTCCCAAGGAATTTTATACTCCTCCGCTATAAAAAAACGGCTCACCACCGCCCCGTGCTTTGGGTTGTAGGCGCCAAAGTAGAGTTTTCTAAACCTCGCCAGGGCTATAGCCCCCGCGCACATGGGACAGGGTTCGAGGGTGACGTATATCTCGCACTCGCGGAGGGTTTTTATTCCCACCCTTTTGGAGGCTTCGGAAATGGCGAGCATCTCCGCATGGGCGGTTATATCGGACAGTTCTTCCACCCGGTTGTGGGCTTTTGCAACAACCTCACCCCTTAGGGTTATCACACACCCGACCGGAACCTCCCCCTTTCGGAAAGCCTTTTTCGCCTCCTCCACCGCGAGGGAGAGGAAATATTCCCTTTCCCCCATTAGGTGAGAATAATCCCTATGCAATCTACGGTGGGTTTTATCGGATTCGGAAACATGGCGAGGGCTATAGCCGAAGGTCTCACCCGCGCCGGATTTCCCAAAGAAAAGATTCTCGCCTCCGTGAGGAGCGAAAAGAGTAGGGAAAAACTCCAAAAGGAGGGGTTTAAAGTCCTTCCCCCCGAGGAGGTTTTCGAAAAATCCCAAATCCTCTTTTTGGCTACCAAACCCAAAGACCTCCCCGCGGCGGTAAAGCCCTTTAAAGACCTTCCTCAAAAGGGAGAAAAAATTTTTATTTCGGTCGCCGCGGGTGTTTCCCTCCAAAAGCTCAAAGACCTCTTGGGGGAAGACTCAAAAATAGTCCGCACCATGCCGAACGTAAACGTCGCCGTCGGCAAGGGGGTGTGGGGGGTCGCCTACTCGGAAAATCTCACCCCCGCGGAGCGGGGAAGGATTAAAGAACTATTGGAAAAAACCGGCTTGGTGGTGGAGCTGGACGAAAGTCTGATGGACGCCATAACCGCCCTGGCGGGAAGCGCACCCGCCTTTATATCCGAAATAATCGATGCATTCGCCGAGGCTGGGGTAAAGCTCGGCTTCAAATACCCCGAAGCCCTAAAGATAGCCCTCTACACCTTTACGGGAACACTACAACTTATAGAGGAGAATAACGAACACCCCATACTGCTTAGGGATAAAGTGACCTCCCCCGCGGGGACTACGATTTACGGACTTTCGAAACTCCACTCGGAAGGGGTAAAGGGAAAACTTATAGAGGTGATAGAAGAGGCTTACAAACGGGCGAGGGAATGGGATTAGGACCCCTTTCCCTTACCCTTTTTCTGTAAAAGCTCAACAATCTTTTTATAGACCTTTAAAACCCTTTCATCCCTATAGGTGAACTCGCAAGAAATTTCGTTTCGCTCGGGGTTAGCCGAAACCACGTTTGCCCAAAATGTTACGGGCTGTTCCTCATCCGGCAAAAAAATCTTCAAAAAAACTTTGGAGGATTGGGCAGTTAGCAAACTTTTCGGTATCGGAAATTCGAATTTAATCCTACATCCTCCAAGGGAGAAGTCAACCAATTTCCCGTTTAACCCTTTTACAGAAGCTTTAATATTCAAATCTTTTGTTTTCAAACGGGGATAGCGTCTCAGTTCTATCCAACCTTCCTTTATAAGGAAGGAATAGGTATCCTCCCCTATTTTTTCAATCGGTTTGGTTAAAAAAGAGAATGTTGCTCCTCCACTGTTGAAATAAAATTGATAAAGTTTATCGAAATCTATCCTGTATCCGTCCAAAATTTTTGCCTTTAAGGTATTTATTCCAATTTCTATAGGCTTATAAAAAAAAATATGTGTGGGATTATCCGCCTCATGGGCTATATGAAAGTTCAAAGTAGGTATTTTGTCGGGCATATCGCAAATTATATTCTACCCCTCCTGGCGGTGTTGTTGCTTCTCCCGAAGGGGGTTTTAAGGGCTTCGGAAGCCCACCGCGAGGAAGTTAAGGGTTTTCTACCCCAATTGGAGTGTTTTCAGGTCGACTTCACCCAAAGGGGTGTCTTCTGGAACGAGACCGAAAACTACAACGGGACTCTGACCAAATTGGGAAACCGCCGTTGGGAGATTGTCTACTACACAAATCCGCCCTTTGTGGTGTCGGCGGAGGGCGACTACGTCGTCTTGGGCTATGTGGGGGAGAAAAAGGAGCGGCTCGACCTCAGGGAATATCCCAACCCCGTTTTGGAGGTTCTCCTCCACCTCGACCGCCCGTGGGAAATCTTTTCCGTGAAAGCCCTCGGCGGGAACCGATACCTGTTGACCCCAAAGGGTGAGTTGGGGCAGTATGTCCGGAAGGCTATTCTTGAAACCGATGGGGCGGGTTTTGTCAAACGCCTGGAGGTCTACGGGGGGAGGAACAACTATCTCGTGTTTGAGGTTTTGAAAATAAAACCCTCCTGCGGCGGAAATAAAATAGGAAAACCCTAATATGGAGAAGCGGGAGAAACTTTACGAGGGAAAGGCTAAGATAGTTTACGCCACCGACGAGCCCGACAAGGTCGTCATCTACTTCAAGGACGACACCACCGCCTTCGACGGGGTGAAAAAGGAGGAGATAGGCGGTAAGGGCGTAATAAACAACGCCATTTCCTCGCTCATATTCGAACTGCTAAACAAAAGGGGGATACCCACCCACTACATAAAGAAACTCTCCGCCCGCGAGATGCTCGCCAAAAGGGTAGAGATTATCCCCGTCGAGGTGGTTGTGAGAAACTTCGCCTCAGGAAGCTTTACGAGACGCTACGGTATCCCCGAGGGGACTAAATTGGAAAAACCCCTCGTGGAAACCTTCTGGAAAAATGACGAGCTCCACGACCCGCTGGTGTGCGCCGAGCACATAGAGCTTTTGAAACTCGCCGACCTGCGCGATGTCGAGGAGATGAAGAAAATAGCCCTGCAGGTCAACGAGATACTGAAAGCCTTCTTCGCCGCCAAAAATATACTGCTGGTCGACTTCAAATTGGAGTTCGGAAAGACACCCGACGGGAAGCTGGTTTTAGCCGACGAGATTTCCCCCGACAGCTGCCGCCTCTGGGACGCCGAAACCAAAAAGAAACTGGACAAGGACGTCTTTAGGCACGATTTGGGAGACCTAAGGGAGGTTTACAACGAACTCCTGAAACGCCTTCAGGAGGAGGGTTAACCGAAACTCCCTTTGGAGTTTTTAAACATTTTTCCTTCAAATGTTCCTTTTCCCTTAGTGGGTAAGTATTTCGGAACCCCCGCGGTTGGGGATAGGGTTTAATTAACACCTTGTGAAGGTCTTCGAAATTCTTCCAAATTCGACCTTTGACGGGAAAAGGGGAAAGGTTGTTTACAAACCCTCCTTTGGGAGTGTGAGGGAGGAAGACCTCGTAAGGGTTGAAGAGACCGACCTAAATCTCCCCTTTGAGGTCTTAAACCCCATTCAGAGCGTCTTTTACAGGCACTATAAAGGTGGGAACGCACTCGTTTCGGCGCCCACCTCCGCCGGGAAGACCGGTATAGCGCTCATCTTCTTCCACAACCGGAGCGGAAGGATAGTCTACACCGCCCCCACCAAGGCGCTCGTAGGCGAAAAGGCTAGGGAGCTAAAGGCTATATTCGGGGAGGTCGACATAAGGACGGGGGACGTTATAGAGGAGTTCAAACCGGTGCGCTCCCGCGTTGTGGTCTCCACCTACGAAAATTTAGCCCTCGCCTTTAGAAACAACGCACCGTGGACTGCCGATATCGAGGCGGTTGTCGTTGACGAAGTTCACGCCCTCCTGGGAAACCGCGGTCTGGTGGTCGAGGAGATAATTACCGAACTGCTCCTTAGGGGGATAGACACCCTTTCACTCTCGGCTACCGTCCCCGGTGCGGAGCGGCTCGCCCGCTGGCTGAAGGCGGAGCTCCTTATAAAGAGTTCCTGGCGACCGGTTCCCCTCGAGAGGGAGATAAGGAGCCTCAAACACTTCAAGGAATGGATAGACCCGAGGGAACTCGAGGAGGTAAAGGCTGACGAGCGCTTTGCCCTAAAAATCCTCACCGCCCTCTTCGAGCTATCGAAGCCGGACGAAAAGGTTATCGTCTTCGTTCCGAAAAAGACGATTGGCTGGAAGATGCTCGAATACGCCAACCGCGAGAGGCTCGAGATTGCCAACAAGACCGCCCCCTTCGAGGTAAAGAGGGAGGGGTGGGAGATAGCCTTTCACAACGCCGACGTGCCGAAGGAGGAGAGGGAGGAGATAGAGCGGGCTTTCAGGGAGGGGGAACTCAACAAACTGATAGCCACCCAAACGCTCGCCTACGGGGTGAACCTCCCCGCCGACAGGGTGATAATCGGCGTTAGGGGCTTTAGAAGCCCCTCCAGCGGGGAGTTTGTGATAATTCCCGACGTCCTCGACATACTCCAAGAGGAGGGTAGGGCTGGACGCTTCGGGATTAAGGAAAAGGGGTATTCCCATATCTTGGTCTACGGTTCCAACCTCTCCCGCGTGGAGGAGAGGTTAAAGAAAGCCCTCGAGGGTGAGTTCGAACCCTACCTCCAGAGGGAGGTCTCGAAAAACTTCTCCACCCAAGGGTTGGGAGATGAGGCTTTTGGAAAACTCACGCTGTTTCTATTGGTCGCACTCCTCCACAGGGGGGAGAGGTTTAAGGAATTTCTAAGGGAAACCTTTTCCCTCCGCAGGCTCGCCGACCACCCGGTCGTTGCGGAGGCTCTCGAGTGGCTCCTCGAGAGCGGCTATGCCGACAGCTCCTTTAAGCTCACCGAAAAGGGGCTCTTTTGCGTAAAAAGTGGAGTCCCCCCTGTAAACTTCGAGGAATACCTCCGCAGAAGGGAATTGCCCCTTCCCACCCTCGCGAGGATTAGACCCCTCCTATACACCAAGAGGCTCGACGGAATTTTCTACTTCGCCCGTTCGAGGGAGAGGTTTGAGGAAGACCATCGGAAGGTTTCGGAGATATTAATCCCCTGCGGGGGTGAGTGTTTCGAGGACAACACCGACCAGCTCCTATTTTTCGCCGAGGGCTACACTTTCTACTACCCCAACATATCCAACCCGCCGGGCGATTTCTCCTACCTCGGGAGCGATGCCCTGCACCTGCTCAGAACCCTTTTGGAACTGCGCCGTATTGGGGTCGAAAACCTATCCAACGAAACCCTGCTGAGAATTACCCACTCCCTCAAATACGGGCTAAAAATGGAATTCGCACCCCTGGGGGGGATAAAGGGGATAGGCCACATAAGGGCAAACCTCCTAAAGGAGCACCTCCAAACGGAGTCTATTAAAGGTTTGGATTTCACCCAAAGGGTTGGGGAACTCCTCGAGGGATACTACGACGAAGGGGTTTTAAGGGAGGCGCTTACCGAACTTTTAATGGAACTTAGAAATCTCACCGAACCGAGGGCGAGGAGGGAGGCTAATGCCGTTTTGGGGTATCTGAAGAGAAACCGAAACTCCCTGCTGGTGGACGACCGGATACTTCGCACCTTCGGGCTGTTCCGATACGGGAGGAACTCCCTCGGTTGGAAGAGGGAGGAACTTTTAAACCGCCTGTTGGAGGAAGGTTGAATGCGCGTTGGCGTCTTCGATTCCGGTCTGGGCGGTCTCACCGTTTTGTCCGCTCTCCTCGAGGTCTCGTCGGGTGTCGAATTCTTCTATTTGGGCGACACGGCGAGGGTGCCCTACGGGATACGCTCCGCCGAGACGGTGGTAAACTACGCCCTCGAGTGCGCCGCCTTTCTGCACCGCTTCGACATAGACTTGCTCGTAGTGGCTTGCAACACCGCTTCGGCGAAGGCGACAAAAGCCCTTCGGGAGAGATTTCCCCAAACGGAGGTCTACGAGGTTATAACACCCGCGGTGGAGGAGGTGTTAAAACTAAACCCCCCGAGGGTGGGGGTAATAGGGACACCCGCAACGGTGGGAAGTAATGTTTATAAAAACCTCCTATTGGAGGGAAATCCAAACCTGAAAGTCCTCCAAAGGGCGACCCCCTTGCTCGTTCCCCTCGTGGAGGAGGGGATAACCGAAGGCACCGTTGCGGAGACCGTTTTAAGGCACTACCTCGAGGGGTGGAGGGGGGAAATAGATACCCTCTTATTGGGTTGCACCCACTACCCCCTTTTGGAGGAAACGATAAAAAAACTCTACCCCGGGTGGGGAATCGTAAACAGTGCAAAACCCCTCGCGGGGAAACTCTCGAAACGTCTAACCCTCGGAGGGGAAAACAAAATACGCCTCTTTTTCTCCGACAGGAGCGCCTTTTTGGAGGAGATGGTTAAGAGAATTCCCCTAAAGGGGAAGTTGGAGGGAGTGGAAGTCTTTAGTTGGGAAGGGGTGATTATTTGATGTTTTTAATTTCGCAGGCGGTGTAGTTTTGGGCGAGTTTCTTGAGACCCATAACCTCGAGGGTTTCAATCGAGATATTGCCGGCGGGTAGGTTGTGGTCGACCTGGAACTTAACAACCGCCGCCATGGTGGCGTCGTCGAGTTTACCGGTGATTTTGCCGTTGTAGTAGCCGAGCTCCTTAAGTCTAGCCTGTATCTGCTTGATTTCGTTCGGCTTTAGGTTCACGTCGCAAAGTATGGCGTCCCATATAACCTCGGGACCTTTAACCATAAAGGTTTTCTTGACTATATCGTATTTGGGGGGAACGGGTTTCTTCTCGCAAGTTGCGTCCCTTTTGAGTTCGTAGACCTTTACGGTCTTATATTGGGCGGGAACCAAAACCTTCTTGCATTTGGGCGGTTCGACCAATACCTTCCTGGTAACGGTTACGTATTCGGCGGGAACCTCTATCTTACAGTAAGCGCCGTCCTTGTAAGTCCATATAGCCCTGGGGGGTGCAATCATTATTCTTTCGGTTTTGGTCTCGTATTTGGCGGGAATGACCTCTATCTTGTGGTAGGCGGGTCTAATCAGAATTTTTTTGACCTTTTCGACGAACTGCGCGGGGTGGGTGACAACCTTATAGCCGCCGTCCTGTTTTACATACTTGATAATCAGGGCTTTGTAGGTGGGGGGTTTAACCAGCTTACCGTAACAGCAACCGACGGGTGCGTTTTGGGGATAGCTGACGACGGGGGATTGCTCGGCGAGCAGAGACCTTATTATCTTCAGCAACTCTTGGGGAGACTTCTGTTTGTAGGGACCCCAGTCGACGAAGGTCTTTTCGCTCTTTTCTACGATAAAGCTACCCGGCTTTTGGTTTTTTTTCGGAGCGGGAGCGGCTTCTTCTTGGGGTTTTGCGGGTTGTTGGGGTTGGGCTTTCTCGGCGGGTGCGGTTTGTCCGCCGCACACCAGGTTGCCGTTTTCGTCCAAAACGGCGTATGCGTCGTTATCGCAAGAGGGGAGAATTTCTATGGCGTTTGCGGTACCTATACCGGTGAGCGCACCGGCAAAAATCGCTCCTATCAGCAGTTTTTTTCTTCTCATAGCATTATATAAGGTTATCCCGAAGGGCTCTTTTTGCAATGTTCCTTGTAAAGAAAGCAAGTAAAACTTTAGGGAGAGTAAGGGATTTTTGGGGTGGTGCGGGCGCCGGGAGTCGAACCCGGACGGCCATACGGCCAGCGGATTTTAAATCCGCCGCGTCTGCCAGTTCCGCCACGCCCGCTTCCAAAGGAAGAAATTTTATAACCTCTCCCCGGCGAGGGCAACACTTTCTTGCCAACCAAACTTGTCAATTATATCTTTTGACCTCCGCGAGGTCGAATTTAACTTTAAAACCCTATGGCGGAGGAGAAAAAAGAAAATAGACTTTTGGAGGAGGAAAAGGAGAAACCCCAAGAGGGAGGGGAAAGCGTAGCCCCTAAAGTGGAGGAGCTTAAAGAATACATCTCCACCCTCGAGGAGAAGGTCAAAAAGCTCGAAAACCTCGCAAAGGTTAGCAACGAGCGGTATATCTCCCTTCAGAGGGAGCTCGAATTCGTCCGAGACCGCCACAGGAGGGAGCTCGAAGAGAAGACCCTCTACGGGATTGAGAAATTCGCAAAAGACCTCCTCGAGGTGGTTGACAACTTCGAGAGGGCTTTAAAGCACATGGAGGGAATGGAAGGTTGCGGTGAAGCCCTAAAGGGGGTGGAGATGATTTACAACCAACTCAAAAGGGTCTTGGAAAAACACGGGGTCGTCCAGATAGAGGTTGAAAAGTTCGACCACTCCCTTTGCGAGGCTGTCGGAACCGTTCCCACCGATGAGGTGGAAGAGAACACCATTCTCGAGGTGGTTCAAAAGGGGTATAAACTCCACGACAGGGTTTTGAGACCGGCAAAGGTGATAGTCGCCGTCCCCAAAGAGGAGGTAACCTAAAGGGGAAGGGGAATTAAACCTCCTCCTCGACGGGGAGCTCCTGCCTTCCCTTATACTGACCGCAGAAGGGACAAACCCTGTGGGGTTTTATTAGCTCCCCGCAGTTGGGACAGGGAACGAGATTTTTGGGTTTAACCTTGTTATACCAATGGGCTTTCCTCATAGCGGTTTTAGCCTTCGATTTCCTCGCCTTGGGAACTGCCATCTCTCTCCTCCTAAAGGGTAATTTTCAGAGCAACCCAATTATTGTAGCATAGAGGCTTTATTCCCCTTGCGGTTTGGGTAGGAAATTTTCCGGTTCGAGGCGGGCGTCTATCTGCACCTCGTAGGGAACTTTTTCCAAACCCTTTAACCCCTCGGGGAGCCTTTCGAAATCGCTTAGAAACCTCTCGCGGGCAACCTTCCAATCTCCCAAATCCTTAACCGGTTTACCATCCCTCAATACCAACTCCACGAGTGGTTCACCCTCCGCCTCCTCCCCGTAGAGGGTTACAAAGTCGTAATCCATCCTCCCGTTGGAGTAGAAGCGGAAAACCTGCTTCTTAAAGGGGTAGGTCTTCTTTCCCTCGCTCAGCTTAAACTTCGGCTCTCCCGCGTATTCGACCAGTTTGTAGGCTATGTCCAGATAGGGCTTGTCGGCGGAGGTGACATACCTCGTCCCAACCCCAAAGCCGTCTATCGGCAGCCCCCTCCACTCGGCTATTTTGTATTCGTCCACCCCTCCGCTGACGATAATTTTTACGTCCTTTAATCCCTCCGCGTCGAGCAGTCTCCTAACCTCTACGACCAACTCGGGTATATCGCCGCTGTCTATCCGAACGCCGAGGGGTTTGTAACCCTCCTTGGAGAGCCCAACCACCAGCTTAGCCGCCTCCAGAACGTCGTAGGTATCTATCAGATAGACCGCATTTTGCGGGTAGTGGCGGTAGAACTCCCTAAAGGCTTCCTCCTCGCCGAAGACCATAACGTAGGAGTGAGCCATCGTTCCGCTGACGGGCAGGTTGTAGAGCATTCCCGCCTCGAGGTTTGAGGTCGCGTTCCAACCGCAGGTGAGCGCCGCCTTAGCCGCCGCGTTTGCCGCCTCAAATCCGTGAGCCCTGCGGCAACCGAAATCGACCAGAATCTTACCCCCGGCTGCCGAGTAGATGCGGGCGGCTTTCGAGTTTAAAAGGGTCTCCAGGTGAACCGCATTCATGACGAAGGTTTCCAATATTTGGGCGGAGGGCAAATCGGCTTCCACCTGGAGGATAGGTTCTTCGTTAAAAACTATCCTCCCGTCGGGAATGGCGTAAATGTTTCCCCTAAACTCGAACTGTTCGAGCCAATCTAAAAACCAATCCTTGAAGAGGTTTAGGGATTTCAAATATCTAAGTTGGTCTTTGGAGAATCTAAATTCCCCTATGAGGTCTAAAACCCTCTTTACCCCACCGGCGACGAGAAAATTCCTAACCTCGGGGAGTTTCCTAACGTAGAGGGAGAAAACAGCCCGTTCGGTTTTCCCCCTCTCGAGGTAGACCTGCGCCATGGTAAGTTCGTAGAGGTCGGTTTTAAGCCCGTGAGGTTTCAGACAATCCATAGTTTTATTTAAATAGAAGAGAAGCCCGCCTTCGGCGGGGATTTCAGCGGGCGCAGACCTCGCATTGGGGGTTTTTGCTTATCTTTATGGGGACGCATTGGTAGTTTCGGAGGTCTACGACGAGCGTTTTGCCCTCGAGGTTGGCGCCCTTGTTCGCCACCAAATTGACAACTTCCTGCACCTGAACGGAGGCGACTACCGCCACCGTAGTGACCGCCGTCGCCACCGAACCGCCCCCCAACTCCTTGAGGGCTTCCAACTCGCCCGGAAAGAGGCACTCCAGACAGGGGATTTCCTCCTCCTCCCGCTTGAAGAAGGGAAAGCTGGCGACCCAACCCTCCCAGCTCCCCACGCCCGCCGCTATGAAACCCTTACCCGCCTTGTAGCAGAGGCGGTTCAAAAGCTTTTTGGTCTCGAAGTTGTCCGTGCAATCGATGACGATATCGACGCTGTTTACGAGAAGTCCGCCGGTGGTTCGGTTTACGCGGGTATCGAACGCCTCGATATTGGCGTCGGGGGCTATCTTCAGAAGCTTGTTCCTCGCCACTATCACCTTCGACTTACCCACATCCGACAGGTCGTAGAGTATCTGCCGGTTGAGGTTGGAGCGCTCCACCCGGTCGTGGTCGACCAAAAGCAGATTTTTAGCGCCCAGACGCACCAATTCCTGCGCCACAAAAGACCCCAAGCCGCCCAAACCGACTATTAGAAACCTAAGCTCCCGCAGTATCTCCATTCCCTCCTCCCCGAGGAGGAGGGTGTTGTAATCCTTCCCGTTTAAGGAGGAATTCATCACCAAACCATTTTTTGGAAAAAGGGAGGGAAAATCAACACCGAAAGGGGCTTCAATCCGCTTCCTCCCCAAAGAGGAGGTGTTCGAGTAGGTCGCACAAGGTGTGTCCCAATGTTATGTGACACTCCTGTATGCGGGGAGTCTCGTAGGAGGGAACCACAAAGGGGTAATCGACGAGACCCTTTACCGTTCCCCCATCTCTGCCCAAAAAAGCCGCCGTCAGCGCCCCCTTTTCCTTCGCCTTTAGGAGGGCTTTGCGAACATTTTCACTCCTACCGGAGGTCGAAATTCCTATAACCACATCTTCCGGTTTAACCAACGCCTCCACCTGACGGGCGAATATTTCCTCAAAGCCGTAATCGTTCCCAAGGGCGGTTAAAACGGAGGTATCGGTCGTCAGCGCGACAGCCCTCAAGGGGGGTCTATCCTTTGAAAACCTGCCGATAAGCTCGGCGGCTATGTGCTGGGCGTCGGCGGCGCTCCCCCCGTTTCCGAAGAGATAGACCGTCCCACCCCTTTTGAGCCTCTCGGCAACCTCCCCCGCGAAGCGGACTATATCCTCCAAATACTTTTCCACAAATGCGAGCTTTATTTCGGCGCTCTCCCTGAAGGCGGTTAAAATGCGCTCCCTCATCGGGAATAAACTTTAAAGGTCAGTCTTTCCCCAAGAGGGAAAAAACTCTCTCCGCCACCCCTTCGGGAGGAATGTCGAGACATTCGAAACCCCTCGGGCAGGAGTCCCTCCCGTGGATGTGGCAGGGGGAACAGGAGAGGTTTTTAAAAAGCACCTCCCCCTCGTCGGGGTAAGGGGCAAAGCCCAAACAGGGGTGGGTTCCGCCGTAGATTGTTAGCACCTTGGTGCTTACCGCCCGCGCCATGTGGGTCGCACCGCTGTCGTTCCCGACGAAGAGCTTCGCACCCCTCATAACGTGGAGGCTCTCGTTTAGGGAGAGTTTCCCGCAGAGGTTTAGGACACCTCTCCAATCCCTCGATAGGTCGTAGTCCCTTCTATCCCCCACGAGGATGACCTTTATACCTTCCTCCGAAAGGATTTTTGCGAGTTTCTCGAAGTGGGGATAAGCCTTACTCCTGTATCGGGCGCCTATGCCGAGGACTACGTATTCGTCCCCCTTTAGGTCAAACTTTGAAAGTATTTCCCCCGTTCGGTTTTTGTCCAAAACAATCCTCGGTCGGGGGTTCTTAACGTCTATACCCAACCCCTTTAGGGTCTCGGCGTAAAGTTCGACCACATTTAGGGGTTTTTCCTTTAGTTTTTTCGCCAACCCAAGACGGTTTAAAAAGACGCAGACCCTCCTCCTGAGGGAGCGTTTTTTATACCCGACCTTTACCCCGGCGGGGATAAGCCTCGAGAGCAAAACACTCTTGGGGTTTGAGTGCAAATCCAAAACCGCAAAGGGTGAGAGTTTCGAAAGCTCCTTTGAGAGGTCTAAAATGGGGCGCAAACCCCTAAGGGAATCCCTCCGAACCTCGACCACCGATAGGCGGCTGTCCTCTTTGAAGAGTTCCCCGTAAGGGGCGTAGGTGAGTAAAACCGGTTTGAAACCCGCCCCCACGAGGGGGTCGATGAGGGAGGAGGTGAGGACTACATCCCCGAGGGAGGAAAAGCGGAGGAGAAAGACCCTTTTTGGCATTATTACTGCTTTTTAACGCCGAAGGTTTTGATGAAGTTTTCGACCTGTTCGCGGTTGCCGACCACTATGAGGATATCCCCCGGTTGGAAGCGGAAATTTTTGGGGTCGGGGGCGGGTATCATCTCGTCGTTTCTCACAACCCCGAGGACGATAACGCCGGTTCTCTTCCTCACATCCGCCTCGGCGAGGGTCTTGCCCACTAGCTCGCTGTCGGGGGGTAGCTCGACCCACTCCATAACGAGCTGTTTGAGGATAAGTTCCATCTTGTCGCCGGTAACCGGTTGGTAGAACGCTCCGGCGAGCACCATACCCATTTCGCGGGCTTCCTGGTCGGTAAGGGTTACGGTGCACTCGACGTCGCCGTCCTCGTCGAGGACGTAAATCTCCCTCTTACCCGAGTGGTGTATGATTACGGAGACGATTTGTCCCGAAGATAGCTTTATCGAAAACCTCTTCCCTATACCGGGAAGCTCCGTCTGTTTGAAAAATTCCATAAAAGGTTATATTAGGCTTGACATTTAACCCTTTCAACGGAGCGGACAAGCCTATCCAACCCTTTTGAGTATGCTTATTTATTTCTGACCTACAAAAGGGAGGAAAAGATGAAAACGGCACTAAAAGAGGACAAGGGATTGTATAGAGAGCTCACCATAGAGGTTGAGGGTCCCGAGGTTAAAAACGCCCTCGAGGAGATTTATCAATACCTCTCCTACACCGCAAATATACCCGGCTTTAGGAAGGGAAGGGTTCCCCGCAAGATTTTGAGGAAACGCTTTGGGGGTTTCATTAGGGAAAGGATAGCCGACAAGGTGTTGGACAAATACCTCAAAAAAGCCCTCGAGGAGCACGGCGTCAAACCGGTAGCCGACATCTTCATAACCGACATAAAGCTCGACGAGGAGAAACCCGCCGTTGTGGTGGTGGTCAAATTCGAAGTTCCCCCCGAGATAGAGCTCAAAAACCTCGAGGAGATAACCGTCGAGGTTCCCAAAGCCGAATTTTCCCAAGAACAGGTCGAAAACTACATAAACCAACTCAGGGAGCAACACGCCGAGTGGAAGACCGTGGATAGGGAGATTAAAGAGGGCGACCTCGTAGAGGTGGAATACGAGATTACCGACCTCGAGAGCGGTCAAAAGGAGACCGGCGAAACCGCCGCCGTTATCGGCGAGGGTCTCTTTAGGAAGGAGATAGAGGAAGCCCTAAAGGGTAAAAAGGCGGGCGACGAAATAGAGCTCAAAGCCCTACCCATATACGACCAAGAGGGCAAAGAGGTCGGCAAGGTCGACATCAAGATAAAGGTAAAGGCTGTTAAGGAAAAAGTTCTCCCCGAACTCAACGACGAGTTTGCCAAAAAGCTCGGTCTGGGCGAAACCTGGGAGGAAGCCCGCAAGAAGATAGAGGAGCAGCTCAAAGAGCAGTTTGAAAAGGCTAAAGAGGGTCAGAGGTTGGAAAAACTGCTCGCCAAACTGGTCGAGGAGCACAAGTTCGACATACCCGAAACCCTCGTGAGGAGGGAACTCGACGCGCTCCTAAGGCAGAGACTCCAGGAACTCCAGGCTTACGGAATAAACCCCAAACAGGTAAACCAGCAGCAGCTCGTTAACGAACTGATGCCTATCGCCATTTTCAACGTCGCAAGCCGTCTGATACTCGACAAGCTCGCCGACGAGCTCGGAATAGAGGTCTCCGACGAAGATGTAAACGCCGAAATCGAAAGGATGGCTAAAAGCTTCAACGTTCCCGTTGAGGAATTGAAGAAATCCCTCCAAGAGCAGGGACTTATAGAGGCTGTAAAAGCCGACCTGAGGAGGAACAAAGCCCTCGAGGAAGCCGCCAAGAGGGTCAAATTCGTAGAGGTCGAACCCAAAGAGGAGAAGGAAGAAAACCAACCTTCCGAGGGTGCGGGTGAAAAAGCGGAATCCGAAGAGGAGAGAACGGAAAAATAATTCCGCTAAGGTAGCAATAAAGAATGAAACCAAAAAGAGGAGGGTTAATTTTTCCCTCCCCTTAACGGAGTTTTAAATACTCTTCCGAATACTTCCTGTAGTTGAGCGCGTTTTCCCTTATTTTCTCTATCTCTTCGGGCGAAAGTTCCCTTTTAATCTGCGCCGGTCTACCCATCAGAAGCACTCCGGGGGGAAACTCCTTTCCGGGGGGAACAAGCGTTCCCGCCGCTATAAGGGTGTTGTCGCCAATCTTTGCCCCGTCGAGGACTACCGCACCTATACCTATAAGGACGTTATTCCCTATCTTCGCGCCGTGGACTATCGCCCCGTGGGCTATCGAGACGTAATCGCCAATCTCCACGGGGAAACCGTCGCTCATATCGGGCTTGGTGTAGTGGGTGACGTGTATAACCGCGTTGTCCTGGATATTGGTATACCTACCTATCCTTATATAGTGGACGTCACCCCTCACGACCGCGCCGAACCAAACGGAGGAATACTCCCCTATCTCCACGTTCCCTATAACGGTTGCCGTTTCGGCCAAAAACACCGTGGGGTCTATCTTCGGATACCAACCTCTGTAGGGTTTTATCAGAGCCATAAACCTTAAAAGGTAATCTGTTTTTCGCTATGGCAAACCTAAAAAGGTCTTATAGTCTCAATAACCTATGATAGACACCCACGCGCATTTGGATATGCTCCCCCCCGAACTGTTCGAGGCTACCATAAAGTGTCTCGAGCACGGGGATTGTCCCGAAGGGGTGGAGATTCCCCTATCGGCGGTTATAACGGTCGGTTGCGATAGGGATGAGATACCGAAAGCCCTCTCGATAGCCAACAAATACGAAAAGGTCTGGGCGGCTATCGGCTACCACCCCTACGAGGCGGATAGGGTCTCCGACGCCGATATAGGGGAACTCAAAAGCCTCGCCGAAGGCGAGGATAAGGTCGTCGCCATAGGCGAATGCGGTCTCGACTACTACCGCGATTACGCCTCCAAGGAAAACCAGTGGAAAATCTTCGAAAGGCAGCTCGAGGTCGCCAAGGAGCTCGGTCTTCCCGTCGTGGTGCACTCCCGCGACGCCGACGAGGACACCGTCGCCATACTGAAAAACTCCGGCGTTGAGAGGGGGGTAATCCACTGTTTCACCGGAACGGAAAAGCTCCTAAAGGGGGCTTTGGATATAGGCTTTTATATCTCCCTTTCGGGGATAGTTACCTATAAAAACGCAAAAGACCTCCAGGAGTTGGCTAAAAAGATACCCCTCGACCGCCTCCTGGTGGAAACCGACAGCCCCTACCTTGCACCTGTCCCCAAAAGGGGGAAGAAAAACATGCCACCCTACGTGTTCTTTACATTGAAGTTCCTCTCGGAGCTATTGAATGTTCCCCTCCCCATGTTGGACAGAATTACCACCACCAACGCGGTTAGGCTTTTCGATATAAACCCCTTTTAGGTTCTCCCCATATCATTTTCCCCTTTATGGAAAAACTCCTCTTCGAACTCTCCAAAAGGGGTAAGAGAGCCGTTTCCCTCCCCAAGTGCGACGTTGAGGAGGTAAACCCCGAAGAGGTCATTCCCGAAGAATACCTCCGAAAGGACATCGACCTACCCGAAGTCTCCCAATTGGAGGTGGTTAGGCACTTTACCCGCCTATCGCAGTTAAACTATTCGGTTGACACCAACTTTTACCCCCTCGGGTCTTGCACCATGAAATACAACCCGAGGGTGAACGAAACGGTCGCATCCCTTGAGGGTTTTGCGAATATCCACCCCCTCCAAGAGGAGGAAACGGTTCAGGGTATCCTCGAGGCGGCATATCTCCTAAAGGAATACCTCAAGGAGCTCGGAGGCTTTGCCGATGTATCCCTCCAACCGGCGGCGGGTGCCCACGGCGAGCTTTTGGGGCTTCTGCTGATAGCCGCCTACCACAGGGATAGGGGCAACACCCAAAAGGATACCGTCCTCATACCCGACAGCGCCCACGGGACGAACCCCGCCTCCGCCGCGATAGCCGGTTTTAAGGTTAGGACTGTAAAGAGCGACAAAAACGGGGAACTCGATTGGGAAGACTTTAAAAAGAAGTTGGACGACCGCGTAGCGGCTCTGATGATTACAAACCCCAACACCCTTGGGATTTTCGAGAGACGCATAAAGGACATGGCGGACGCCCTCCACGAAAGGGACGCGCTTCTGTATATGGACGGCGCGAACTTCAACGCCCTAGTGGGTAGGATGCGCCCCGGCGATTGGGGGGTGGATGTGATGCACTTCAACCTACACAAGACCTTTTCCACACCCCACGGGGGCGGGGGTCCCGGAAGCGGTCCCGTCGGCGTGAGCGAAAGGCTAAAGCCCTACCTGCCCGTCCCCCAGGTGGAGTTCGACGGGGAGAGATACTACCTCAATTGGGATATACCCAAATCGGTCGGGAAACTCCTCGCCTTCTACGGACACGTGGCGGTATGGGTGAGGGCGCTCGCCTACATACTCGCCTACGGAAGGGAGATTTACAGGGTAGCCGACCACGCGATTTTAAACGCCCGTTATCTCCGTAAGAAACTCGAAGGTCTCTTTAACGACCCCTACAAACACGTCCCCTGTATGCACGAATTTGTCCTTTCGGCTACAAACCTCAAGAAATACGGCGTCAAAGCCCTCGACGTGGCTAAGAGAATGCTCGACTTCGGCGTCCACCCGCCGACGATGTATTTCCCCCTAATAGTCCCCGAGGCTCTCATGATAGAACCGACCGAAACGGAGGAGAAGGAAACCCTCGACCGGTTCGCCGAAATATGCAAAACCATAGTGGAGGAGGCAAAAACCGACCCCCAAAAGGTGAAAAACGCACCCTATACCACCCCCGTGAGGAGGATAAAGGAAGCCGAAGCCAACAGAAAACCCATCTTGAGGTTTCCCAAATAATTCCCTCCCCTTTAAGGGCTTTTCTTTTCCCAAACCCTCACCCGTTCCAAAATTGACACTCAACCCGTTAAAGCGGGATTTCCCTCCCCAACCCCTAAAAGTTTTTCTCAAAAAACCGACACCTTTTGAGGGAAAACAAGAGAAAAACAGACCTCTATAGGGAAAAGGCGAGTTTTTTATCCCTCGAGTGGTTTGGCAAGAACCTTTCCCAAACCCATAGTGGTCTTTCTGCCTATACCGCTCCAATTGGAGAAGTTTAGCAATATGGAAAACCACCTCCTGGCTTCCCTATCCCTCACCAACGAGAGGTTAAAAACCGCAAAACCCCTAAAGGCGGTCAGTTTCCCGCCGTTTGAAAACTCCACCTTTTGGGACTTTAGGGAAAAGGAGGAAACCTTTACGAGGTTGTAAAAGGGCCTTAGGTCTACCCCTACCGGTGTGGGGGAAAAGGCGTTCCACCTCTTTACGAGACCCTTAAACACCAACTCCGGAAGGGGAAAAGGGAGGTCTATATCGTTCCTCCTAAAGGTGGTCGGACTCAAAAATCTAACCAACCACCTTTGGGTTTCGAATGTGTCTTCTTTCAAACTTTGGTAGGTGGCGATATATTTCTCCCCAACGGGGAGTATTGAAAGGTCGGTTATTCCCACCCCTCCCAAAAAGAGGTCTTCCTTATCCCCCAAAATTATCCCCGATAGGAGTTTGGCTAAAAGTTTTTCCTCCAAGAGGTTGATTTCGAGGTGCAGAACCTCCGTAGGTTTCTCCCCGAACATCTCCCCACAGCTTAGGGAGTAGGGTTTAACGTTCCCATAACGGGTGTGAAGTTCCTCCGCAAGCTCCCCGCCGAGGAGTTTGAAAAAAAGCCCGTGGAGGGTGTCCGGTTTTATCTCCCTCCCTCTTATGGGTTTTTCCAATTTCAAGCGCAAAACCACCTTTGAGGGCATTTTTATTTCCCACTTTAGGCGGAATGTTTGTTTTTCAACTCCCCCAAAAGGGTTAAGACCTTTTCCTCAATCCTTTTAAAGGTCTCCTCAAAAGCCCCCTTTCGGGTTTGGTAATCCCCCTCCACCTTTGCGGGGTCGGGCAAAGCCCAAGATACCACTTTTGCATCGGGAATATAAGGGCATTCCTCCTCCTCGCAGAGGACAAAGACCAAATCGAGTTCCCGCAAAGGGATTTCGTTTAAATGTTTAGACCTCAAATTGGAGGTGTCTATTCCTTTTTCCTCCAGAACTTCTAAAGCCAAAGGGTGAACGTATCCGCTCGGCTTGGAACCCGCCGAATAGAATTTAATCCCCTCCAAACCGAGACGCTTTGCGTGATGGCGCGCCAGCGCTTCGGCAATCTGACTGCGAGCCGAATTTCCCACGCAGATAAAGGCGATTTTCATTAAGTCTCTATTAAAGGTATAAGCCCGCGCGAAGCGCGGGGGTTTAATTTAATTTGGGTATGCTGACGGTCGGACACGGGAGGCAAAAGCGCTTCCTCGAAAAATCCCACCTCCAGGGAAGGGTCGCCTCCGCCTACGCCTTCATAGGGCGGGAGGGGATAGGGAAGAGGCTCCTCGCCCTCGAATTCGCCCGCGGACTGCTATGCAAAAACTACCAACCCTTTGGGTGTGGGGAGTGCAAAAGTTGCCGTTTGGTGGATAACTTTATAAAGTCCCTCCGCGAGGGGGAGACCGATAAATTCGCCTACCACACCACCGACGAGGGGGGAAAAAAGCACTTTGCCTTCCTCATAGGGGAACACCCCGACCTAATCCTCGTCCCACCCGACGGAAACCAGATAAAGATAGACCAAATTAGGGAACTCCAGGAGTATGTCGCCCTAAAACCCACGGGGAGGCATAAAGTTGTAATAATCGACGACGCGGGGAAGATGAACCCCCAAGCCCAAAATGCGTTACTCAAAACCCTCGAAGAACCACCCCAAGGGGTTGTCTTTATCCTAATAGCCACCAATAGGGGCGAACTTCTCCCGACCATCCTCTCGAGGTGTCAGGTGGTCGAATTCCAACCCCTAAAGAGGGAGGAGGTCGAAAAGGTTCTCACCTCGGTGGGTAGGGATATACCCCAGACCCTCCGAGAGTTGGCGAAATCGAAGGGGAGCCTTGCGGTGCTAAGGCTAACCGAGGAGGGGGAGGCGGTCGGCGAAATGCTGGCGCTCCTAGGCGACCCGAAGGCGCTCACCTACGGGCAAATAATCGACCTCTCGGAGGAGTTCGAAAAACTCCCCACCGAGGTAAGGGAAACCTTCCTAAACCTCTTGGAGGAGCTTCTGACCGACAAACTCCTAAGGGGTGAGATAGATACGAAAACCTTTGAGGGTGCGAGCCGCTATATCTCCGAAACCAAAAGGGGTCTAAAGAGGGGAATAAAACCCAAATTGGCGATGGAGAATATCCTCCTAACCCTAAAGGGTTAGCCGCCGAAAATCATCTCTCCCAAATGTTCCACCTCCTCTATTCCCAACCGCCTTAGGTATTCCCTAAAGCTCCCGTCCACCTCTATGTTGTATCTCTTTAAAACCTCCGAGAGTTTCTTAAAAATCTTCTCCCCCTGCTTGTCGATATCGGTGAGGAGAACAACCTTTTCCGTTTCGGGTGGAAGCTCCTCGACGAGGTCAAAGTAATTCTTCCCCGACAGGGTATAGACATTTTTTATCCCAAACCTCTTTAGGACAAAAAAGTCCCTCTTACCCTCCACGAGGACGGGGTATTTTTCCGAAACCTCCCTCAGGCGGGTAACAAATTCCTTGAAAATCTCCCTTTGAGGGTTCTCCATACCGAAAAATTTACCCCTTTAGGTATCGCTTTACCCTCTCACCTATGCGGGTCATTATCTCGTAGGGGATGGTCCCGCATAGGGTTGCCAGGTCGGAGAATTTCCGCCGACCGTTAACTATCTCTACGTATTCCCCTACGCGGGGTTTTACATTTCCGAAAACCACCGCGGTTAAATCCATCGTTATATTTCCCGCAACGGGGTAGGGTTTGCCCCTGTAATAGACCACCGCACGGTTCGATAGGCACCTCATAAACCCGTCGGCGTAGCCAAAGGATATAACCCCCACATAGGAGGGTTTTTTCAGCCTATACCTGCACCCGTAGGAGATGCAGCTTCCCTTCGGCAGTCGGCGGACTTCCAAAATCCTCGCCCCTATGCGGGAGGGAAATTTCAGCTTTAAAACCCCTTTGAGGTCTCTGCTTCCGTATTCCCCGTATAGGGATAGTCCAACCCTAACCAAATTGGCGAAGGGAACCTTATAGGAGAGCCCCGCGCTGTTTTGGAGGTGGACGTATTTAACCCTAAGGGGTCTTACGAGTTTCCTAAAAACCTCTATCTGTTTGAGGGTGAAATGTCTATCCACCTCCGCCGACGGAAAGTGGGTCATAACCCCCTGCGGTGGAAAAACCCTTAAAAGCCCGTAAGGGGGTTTTAAAAATCCGAGCCTCCCCATACCGGTGTCCACGTTGAGGTGGTAGGGAATTCTATTCCTCACCGCGAGGAGGAGTTGCCGCCTATCGGACACCACGGGGGTTAGTCCGTATTTTTCCACCAAGGGGAGTTCCTCCTTAAAAAATCCCGACAAGAGGAGTATCGGTTTTTTCACCCCTAAAAGGCGGAGTTTTTTCCCCTCCTCCGGTGTGGCTACCGCCAAAAATTCGACCTCCTCGAGGCGGTCAAAGAGCGGGGCGACGAGGTGGGCGCCGTGCCCGTAGGCGTTGGCTTTTACAACCGCAATAATTCTTTTCCCCGCGAAGCGGGCTATTTCTCTTACGTTTGAAACCAGAGCGTTGGCGTCTATCTCCCAAAAGGCGCGGGGCATAGCTCGAAAAACTAAAGATTAAAGCAACCCCTCCGCTTTGAAGGAGTAATATCCGCCCTCCCCCAGGATTACGTGGTCTAAGAGTTCCAAACCGAGGAGCTCGGCACCTTCCCTAACGCGGTCGGTGAATTCGATATCCTCCGCCGAGGGTTCGGGTGAGCCGTCGGGGTGGTTGTGGACGAGTATAAAGAAATAGCCCCCGTTTGCCACAACGGGGTGCAAGACCTCCCTCGGGGGTGCGTATACCGCATTTAGGTGTCCCAGGGCTACCAAATCGACCGAAAGGAGTCTCTGCGAACCGCTAAGGGTGAGGACGAACAGGTGTTCCTTCCTCCCCTTTATGAGGGGTCTAACTATCTCCTCCACCTGCGAGGGGGAGGTTATTTTCGGTTTCTCCCCCTTTTGGTTTCTCCTGCATAGTTCCAAAACCGCCTTTACGGTCAGAGCCTTAACCCTACCCACACCGGGGATTTTCGAAAGCTCTTCCAACCCCATTTGGGCGAGTTTCTCGAAACCCAACTCCGCGAGGGTTTCCCCAATCTCCAACACGCTAAACCCCTTTGTGCCGCTACCCAGTATTACCGCCCACAGCTCCCCCTCGGTGAGCCTTTCGGAGCCTAACTTCTGAAGTTTCTCCCTCGGCAGTAGTTCCTTCGGAAACTCCCTTACCGGTTTCGGCTTTTTTCTATAAACCATTTGTAGGAATAGAGTTTTTCATAAATACCTTACGGGTTTGTTTTTTTTGTGAAAACCCACCCGATGGAGTGCTCGGAAATTACCCCCCCTTCTGTGCAATCCTCTAAAATCCACTAATGGTGGAAGGATTTGGATATTTACCCTCCAAGGGGGGGATTTGAAACCTCAACCGTTAAATCCTGCACAAATTGGGTTTCCCCTATCCCGGAACTCCCCCATTTTAGAGGAGGTGTTACAAATTCCTTAAAACCCCTCAAGTAGCGCAAACAGACATATACCCATTACGAGGAAAAGGAGGTTTAACGACCAAAATAGGAACCAAAAAATCCCCCTATCCAACCCGCTTTTGAGGTAAAGCCTTATTCCAATCAGATTTGCGAGGGAGGCTACGGGCGTTCCAAAACCCCCCACGTTGGAGCCCAGAAGTAGGGGTTTCCAAAGGGGGGTGAGCTTAGCCAGTATCACCGCAACGGGGACGTTGCTCACAACCTGCGAGAGGAGAACGCTCCCCATAAACACTCCAAAGGGTGAGGGGGAAAGGAGTTCCACCTTAATAAGGGAGGAAAAGGCAAAAAACACCAAAAAGGTTAAAAGCAGGTTGCAATCGACCCTTAAGGTCTCCCAATAAAGAAGTCCCACGAGCGGAACGGCAATCAGACCCCACAGGGGAAGTATCTTGAAGAAAACCCCCAAAAAGAGGAAAAAAGCAACCGTAGAGACCAAAAGGGGGCGAAGGTTTAAAACAAAACCGCCCTTTGGAGACTCCGCCTTTCCCATACCCCGAGGGGCTAATATCGATAAAAAGACCAATAGGGGTAAAAACAGGGGAACCACCGCCGAGAGGAAATCCCTCAAGGTTAGCCCGTAGTGGTGGACGAGGTAGATATTTTGCGGGTTGCCGAAGGGTGAGAGCGCCGAACCGATGTTGGCGGCGAGTATCTCCAAAACCACCAATAGGGGTATAAGACCTCTGTTCCTCTTCAGGAGCAGGGTAACGGGGACGACCGTCAGGAGTGCGGCGTCGTTGGTGACAAACATAGAGAGGACGGCGGTATAGAGCACCAAAAGGGTGGGAAAGGGTTTAAAGTCCTCCAATCGGAGCGCCAAAAACTCCAAAACCCCCGAAAGTTCGAAACCTTTCACCGCCACCAAAAGGGTAAACAGGAGTGCGAGAACCCTCCACTCGTCGGGTGAAATTCTGGGAGGTTCCCCCCGCCAAAGGGAGAGTGCGACGGTGCCGACCGCAAAGAGGAGCAGGAAAAACTCCCTTAGCAGAAACGAGCGGAGGGACATAAAGTTAGAAATTACTAACATTTGGAGGAAAAACTATTTCTTTCTGCCAAAGGTTGGGACTCACGATACTCCGAACAAAGGTTTTTTAAATCAAAATTTCAAATTGGGAGGTCGAAAATATGGCTACGGCTATGGAATTGGAAGTTGCAAAAGATACATTTGAGAAGGAGTTTCCCAATGTTGAAGAAAAGCTTTCCAAACAACTAGCCACAAAGGAGGACATTTATAAAGTCAAAGAGGAACTTTTTCAGGCAAAGGAGGAGTTAAAACGGGACATTAACAGAATCGAAAAGGAACTTTTAACCGTAAAAATTCTCCTATGGGTGGTAGTTGTGCTTACAGCCGCCTCTTTCTTTCCCCAACTTCTCCATCTGCTACGCTTTATTAAATAACTTTAAAAAATTTGGAAAATCCCCGCCGCGAAGCGGCGGGCTTCTTTGTCTTTAGTGGGAGGCATTAACGGAAATTTTGTCGACGGGAATTATGTGGAAGGCGAGCCCCGACTGTTTGGCGTCGTAACCGAGGGCGTAGGCGAGCAGTTCGGGCAGATAAATGGAGGGAACTTTATCCTCTGTGGGAGCCATATCCTGGTAGATATCCTGCGCCTTGAAGCAGAGCGGACAGGGAGTGACGAGCATTTCCGCCCCCGCCCTTTTTGCCCCTTGGGGGGCTTTTACCACCTTTTTGAGGGCTATATCCTTGTTGGTGTAAAAGGAGTGGTATCCGCAACAGACGTCGCTACCCTCGTAGTCCTTAACCGGTTCCGCCCCGAGGGCTTCGATTAATTCCTCCAACCCTTGGGGGTTTTCGCTGTCGACCACCGCCACCTCTTTGGGATACTTGATATGACACCCGTAGTAGGTCGCTATCTTCCAACCCTTTAGGGGTCTCCTTACCCTCTCCCTAATGGTGTCGATACCTACCTCCTCAACGAGGTAGGGGAGAATGTGCCATATCTTTGCGGTTCCTTTATATTCGAGTCCCTCCTCGGCGAGGAGTTTGTTTATCTCCTCCCTGAGTTCGGGGTCGCTATCCAACGCGTGTTTGGTCTTTGCCAGAACCATATAGCAGGTGTTGCAGGAAACGAGCAGGTCGAGACCTTCCTTCTCGGCGAGGGCTATATTCCTGGCATTTATCGAATAAACCAAAAAGCGGTTGCTCTCCTCTATTGTGTTTCCGCCGCAACAGGTAGTCCTCTCGAGGAGCTTTATGTCAACGCCCAAGTCGGCGAATACCTTTTTTAGGGTATCGAACATATGGGCGTCGGGACCCTGAAAACAGCACCCCTGATAGAAACCTATCGTTTTCATAACAAAACCCTCCTTGGGTTGGTGTTTGATGGTTCCCCTGCGGTGGAACCCCTTACCTCTTTAATACCTCCTATAGGTCTGCAAATGCAAGGGCTAACCCCATAGGGGTGGTTATCAACACCTCACCTCCTGCGTAAAGGCGATTATTCCCCCCTCGAGGGAATAGGCGTTTTCAAAACCAACCCTTCGCAAAAAGGCGGTCGCCACCAGAGACCTAACCCCCGCACGGCAGGCTACGACGATTTTGTAGTCCCCGTAGGAGGCGAGCTTTTCTATGTTTTCCCTTTCGAAGAGTCGGTTCATAGGTATCCTCAAGGTGTTTTCGTAGGTAAATCCGACCAAAGATGTTTCTTCGGGAGTCCTTATGTCCACTATTAGGACCTTTTCCCCCTTCCTTATCCAGTGGAGGAGCGCCGGGGGTTTCACCCTGCAGGGTTGCTTTGCCAAATATTCGGAGGTGAAAAAGGAAAAGAAATCTTCGAGTCTTTCAACCTCTCGCCAGTCTATTTTCATAACCCTACCCTACTTAGTTCCGAAAAATTCCGAGAGCTTTTTCCAAAAGCGGGTGAAGAAGTCTTCCCTCTGCTCCTCGAACCGCTCGGTTATCTTGGTGCATACGTCGGCGTTGAAGACCTCCTCGACCCTCTTGTCTATCCTCCTAACGTGGTGGAAGTCTATATCCAGGTGGGGTTTCTTCTCCTTCATAACCTCCAAGATGAGGTCTCTGAATTCCAACAGTCCCGGCAAGGGTTTGGGAACCTCCCAGACCTCCGCGCCGCGCTCCCTGAACTTGTTTATCAAAGGTGTGGGGTCTACGCCGTAAACCTCCTCCGGCAAAGAGAGCCTGTTTATCTGACCGGTGGCGTATATCCAATCGACGAAATGTTGGAGTTTCTTGACTCCGGGGTAGTCCTTAAAGCCGTATTCGGCGGCTATACCGCGGACGTTTTGAATGTCCTCGGCGGGTCTCACCCCTTTGGGACATACGTATATACACTTCTGACACTGGACACAGCTCCAGATATCCCCCACATCCATGGCGTTTTTAACCATTTCCCTCTTGTGCTCTTCCTTCACGCGGCTGTCGACGACGTAGCGGTAGACCCTCGAAAAGGCGTAGGGACCCGCGTATTTGGGGTCGTCCATAACGGCTTCGCAGCTGCCATAGCAGGCGAAGCACAGAATGCAGTTTGTGGGTCTTTCGTATTGTTTGACCTCCTCAGGGGGAATTCTGTACTCCTTCTCGGGGATGGGTTCTTTGGGTTCGCACCAGGTTTGGAGCTTTTTGAGACTCTCAAAGGGTTGGTCGTGGTCTACAACCAAATCCCTTATGGGTTTTAGGAAATTTAGGGGTTCGACCGTTATAGGTTTCCCATTTGCCTTTTCGACCAATTCCTTAAAGGGGGTTTTACAGGCGAGGCGGGAAATTCCGTTAACCTTAACGGCACAGGAACCGCAAACCGCCGCGCGGCAGAAGAACCTAAATCCCAAAGTGGGGTCTAAATTCTCCTGTATGTAAAAGAGGGCGTCGAGCAGAGTCTGTGCTTTGTCGACGGGAACCTCGTATTCCCTGTAGTAAGGTTTTTCGTCCCTTTCGGGGTTGTATCTGTAAACCCTTAAAACAGCCCTTTCAACGGTCATAACGGAGACCTCCTAAAGGTTTTGAGCCAAAAGCCCTTCGAGGTTTAAAACCACTCCCTCCAAAACCTCGAAGGGGTAATCCCAATTTGCCACCACCCAAGGTTGGTTATCCTTCGTTGCAACCAACACCTTTTTTGGGTCGGTTTGAACCCATATCACCCTTTCAACGCCGGCTTTTAACAAATCCTCGGTTTTGGCATTTATGTAGGATTGCCCAAAGCGTTTTTCGAAATCTTCCAAATCCACCTTTGTGTCGACCTCTATGACAACCTTGGGTGGAATATCGATGTAGCCCTTCGGAAGGGGTTTTTTTATGTCCTCTTTCCTCCAAATGGCTATGTCGAGGTTATACCACCCACCTTGAGGTAGTTTGAAGCCTACTTCGTTTGTGGCTACAAAGTAATCCCTACCCAGATGTTGCCAGAGGTAGGCGGCGATTAATTGAACCAAAACCCCTTGCAAAAACCCGCTACCCATAACGGCCTCCAAAGGGAGTTCGCCGCTCAAGACCCTTTTGTAGTCTCTGTAATAGATAGGTCTCTTTCCCCTCCTCTCGTAGGTGAGGAGTTTTAAAAGTTTCCTCCTTTCGGTGTTATTCCTTTCGGTCTTCCCTTTAAGTTTTGCCGTTTTCATACACTCCCTCCGGAGGCTTTAGGAAAAGAAATACCCCCTTAGGGGGAAAGGTTAATATTTCCTCTCCTGCGGTTGCCATTTGGTTATAACGACCTCCTTCCACCCGTGTTGGAGGGTTCCGTCCTCTTTTCTCCTCACAACGGAGTGTTTGAGGTAGTTTTCGTCGTCCCTATTGGGGTAATCGAGTCTGTAGTGCGCACCGCGGGACTCTTTGCGCTCTATGGCGCAGAGGGCGGTCACCTCCGCGAGGTCGAGAAGGTTCAAAAATTCCAAGGTCTGTATTAGGTTTAGGTTGAAACGCTTCGACCTATCGGTGACGGCGAGACCGCTCTTAGCCCTCTCTTTTAGCTCCCTTATCCGCTCGAGAGCCTCAACCATCGGCTTCTCTTCGCGGAATATACCCACCTTCGAAGCCATTACATCGCCCATCTCCCTGCGGAGGTCGGCGAGCTTCTCTTTAGGCTCCTTGTCCATCAGGGAGCTTATAAACTCCTCTTCCCTTTTTACATATTCCCCACCTTCGGTGGGAAGGTGTTCCACACCCACAACATACTCGGCGGCGTGTTCGGCGGTTATCTTACCGAAGACGAGGATATCGAGAAGCGAGTTTCCGCCGAGTCGGTTTGCCCCGTGAACCGATATGCAGGCGGCTTCACCGGCGGCGTAAAGCCCCTTTATTTCGGTCTGCCCGTATTTGTCGGTGTCTATTCCACCCATCGAGTAGTGGGCGGTCGGTCTAATGGGAATGGGCTCTTTTACCGGGTCAACACCTTCGTAAACCCTTGCGTGCTCCACCGTTTGGGGTAGGCGCTCCATAAGTTTCTTCTCGCCCAGGTGCCTTAGGTCTAGGCAGATGTAGTCGCCCTTCTCTCCGCAACCGCGCCCCTCGAGAATCTCCCTTTCAATCGAGCGCGCGACTATATCCCTCGGCGCGAGCTCCATCTTCTCGGGGGCGTATTTTTTCATAAAGCGTTCGCCGTCCTTGTTAATCAGATATCCGCCCTCACCCCTCGCACCTTCGGTTATTAGTATTCCGGTCTTCCTCAAGCCGGTGGGGTGGAACTGGACGAACTCCATATCCTTAAGAGGCAGACCCGCCCTCAAAACGGCAGCGGTTCCGTCCCCCGTATTCCCCAAAGCGTTGGAAGTCCTGTTCCAATACATACGGGCGTGACCGCCGGTGGCGAGGATGACCGCCTTAGCCTTGATAAAGTGGACACCCCCGTTCCTTATATCCCATGCGGTTACGCCCAAAACCCTTTCCCCGTTGTGGATTACGTTTAATAGAAACCACTCGTTGAGGAACTCCACCCCCTGCTTTAGGGTTTGGTCGTAGAGGGTGTGGAGTATCACCAGCCCTGTCCGGTCGGCGGCGTAGCATGTTCTGGGGAATGAAGCACCACCGAAGGGTCTCTGCGCTATCCTTCCGTCGGGTAATCTCGAGAAGGGAACCCCCCTATGCTCTATGTCGTAGATTATCTCGGGTCCCATTTTGGTCATAATCTCGACCGCATCTTGGTCGGCGAGGTAGTCGGAACCCTTTACGGTGTCGAAGGCGTGCTTTTCGGGGCTGTCCTCGGCTACGTTTGCCAGAGCGGCGTTAATTCCGCCTTCGGCGGCACCGGTATGGGAACGGACGGGATAGACTTTCGTCATAACGCCCACTTTTAGGTTGGGATTTTGGGAAGCCCAGAGGGCGGCGTAAAGACCCGCTCCGCCCGCACCGACGATAAGAATGTCGTATTCGAGCATTGGCAAAAAACCTCCCTTTATTGGTATGGGAAAAGCTCAAGCCCCTTAAATGTTATCAATTTTCTAACCACCCCAAAAGGGTTATTCGGTAGTATAAGTCACCGTAAGAGGTGTAAGCAATTGTTATCCGTTTTCGGGGCAATTGATACTAAATGTCAATCCCCTTTGGTTAAGATTAAGAGTTATGCTCAATAGACCCTACACGATTATCACCTCCGAGGTTACGGTCGACGGAAAACTCACCCTCTACAAGGGGGCTTCCTCCAAGGAGCTGATGACCCTTATGGATATAGAGGCTTACAAGTATCTCCACCAGATAAGGGCTAAAGTCGACGCCATAATGGTCGGTTGCGAAACCGTTAGAACCGACAACCCCTCCTTAACCGTTAGGTATGTCGAAGGTAAAAATCCCATAAGAATAATCCCCTGCGGGAGCGGGAATATACCGACCGACGCCAATATCTTTTCCAAAGACGCCGAAACCTGGATTTTGACCACCAACAGGATGCCGGAGGAGACCCGCAGGGCTATAGAGGAAAAGGGGCACAAAGTTTTCGTCTTCGACGGCGACAGGTTAGACTTCAAGGAACTGTGGAAGTTTCTTTACGAGAAGGGTATCAGGAGCATCCTCGTGGAAGGTGGTTCGACCGTAAACTGGCAACTGGTTAAAAACCACCTGGTGGACGAGATAAGGCTTATACACCTCCCCGTTATAGTGGGGGGAGAGGATATTCCCACTTTGGTAGGAGGAGAGGGTTTTAAATCCCTATCGAAGTTGTTGCATTTAAGGCTTAGGGCTCACTTCGTGAGGGGAAGGCAACTTATCACCGAATGGGAGGTGGTCAAGAGCAAGAGGGACTGATTTGGGTCTCCTTTAACCTTA
>JALWDU010000046.1 GCA_027036735.1 Aquificales bacterium
CTATTTTTACCTTTTGTAGGTTAGCCTTAAACTTCCTGGGGTTCCTCTCGCCGGAGAAGGTTACACTTCTACCGAATACGGTATGCTTTCCGCAAACGTAACATTTCGCCATCTCTCTCCTCCCTTTGCAGGTTTGAAAACCGAAAAATTTTATTATCCCATAAAAGGGGCAGAAGCCGGAAGGAAACCCTCAATAGGGATTTATAACTACGTCGAGTATCCTTTCGAGGGAGGGATACCACTCCAACCGCTTGTAGTCGAAAAATTTGGTATCGGCGTTTATCGCGTAGGGAAAACCGTATTCCTTTAGGCTCTTTGCCATAAAGCGGGAAAACTCGTAAATCTGCTCCCGGCTGTAGGAACCGCCTCCGGGCGAGCCGTCGGGATACTTGGCTTTGCGGTTGACCTTGTTCCAGTTGGAGGGCATCCACGCACCCACCCAGCAGTAGACGTGGTGGGCGTCGCACCACTGGCGGGCGTATTTTATCTGATTGAGGACATTTTCCCGCTCCGCGGGGGTTCCGGTCGTCCACTTCTTGGGTTTATTTTTGGGACTGGGTCCCGCCGCGAAGAAGTGCCACTCGACCATAACGTAGGGGTCGTTTTCGGGCAGCTTTAGATATTTGAGGTAGTAGGGTCTCGAGATAACCGGAGGGGTTAGGAATAGTATCCGGTGCGGGTCTATCCTCCTGATGGCGGGTACCACCTTTTGGTAAAACTCGTTCAGGATATCGTATTTCCTGCTAATCCTCCCGGAGGTCTCTATTATCAGGTCGTAGGAAACCTCGTAGGGTGTATCTTTGAGGTATTCGGCCCACCGTTCCCAAACCTTCACGGTGTAATCGAGTGTTTCCCCGTTGGGGTTTTTCCTAAATTTTTCCGCCGTAAGGGTGACGACGGGGATAAGTCCGGCGTCGAGGGAGTCGTTTATTAGGGTTTTTACATATTCGCCGTAGGTGATACCGAGTTCTTTAACCTCCTGGTGGGGCGGAATATCCCTAACCCTAATGCGGACGGTGGAAAATCCCCTATCCGCAAAGTAGGAGGGGATAGTTATATCCATTTCGCGGTATTTCCAATAAGTTTTCTCCAACCACCGAAAGGTAGCCCAGTTTACGTTTATCCCTACGCCCAAGAGTTTGTGGTACTCCTTCGGAGGGATGGGGTCGTAGTGAACCCCGAAGGAGGTTCCCACAAATAAAACCGCCGAAAGGGGTAAAAGAAATTTTTTTCCCATTGGGGATTAATCTAATGCGATTTTCTCCTCAAGAGGGTGTCTATCACCTTGGCACCTATGAGGTCGCCCCAAACGTTTACGGCGGTTCTAAACATGTCGAGGAAGCGGTCTATCGCCAGGATAATGGCTATTCCCTCGAGGGGTAGACCGACCGCCGAGAAGACCAGGGTCATGGTAACCAGCCCCGCGCTCGGGATACCCGCCGCACCGATAGCCGCCAGCGTTGCCGTTATCAGAATGATAATCTGCTGTTCGAGGGATAGGTGTATGCCGTAAACGGAGGCTACAAACATCGCGGCGACGGCCTCGTAAAGGGCGGTTCCGTCCATATTGACCGTAGCCCCCAAGGGGAGGACGAAACCGGCGACCTTCTTGTCAACCCCTGCCTTCTTTTCCGCCACCTCCAACGAAACGGGGAGGGTTGCCGAACTGGAGGCGGTTGAAAAGGCTACCAAAAGGGCTTCCCTAACCTTGGCGAAATACTCCCAGGGTTTTACTTTGGCAAAGACATAGGCGATTAGACCGAGGTTTACGAAGGCGTGCCAAAAGAGACCGACCAGCACGGCGAGGGCGTATTTCCAAAGCTCGGCAAAGGCGGATAAGCCGTGAACGGCGACGTTGTAGTAGACAATGGCGAAAACCCCCAAGGGGGTGAGTTTTATAACCCACTGGGCTACGTTTAGGAGGGCGTCGTTCATACCGCTGAAGAAGTTGATAACGGTTTCCTTCCCCTTCAGATTTTGGACGATAGCCAGCACGCCGAGGGCGAAGAGTATGGTAAAGACGATTATTTGGATAACCTTGCCCTCCGCAAGGGCTTTGAAGATGTTATCGGGGAAGAAGCCGACAAAGAAGTCGTAGAGGGAGACCTGTTTCGGTTCGAAGTGTCCCGCCGAAGGCGGGGTTATGTTTGTCTCACCTATACCGAAAAAGAGGTTAACCACCACCAGACCGGTCAGCACAGCGAGGAAGGTTGTAGCCGTATAATAGACGAGGGCTTTTATGCCAAGCTCCTTGAGTTCCTCCATACCCCTTAGGGAGGCGATGCTTACAAATATCGACGCCATAACGAGGGGTATCGCTATCGACTTTAGCAGGCGCAGGAAGATATCGCCGACAACCTTTAAAGGTTGGGCAAAATTCGGCAATACCACACCGAGGAGGACGGCGAGGATTACCGCGTAGAGGGTTTGATTTTCAACCTTTCTCCAGTCGAGGAGACCCTTTAAAAATCCTACAACCATCGGTGTTGGGAATTTTAACCTCCCTCCGAGGGACAATTTAATAACCGATGACGGAAAGGGTTTACCGATACCTCTTTGAGGTTCCCCAAGAGGGTATTCTGGAGGCTTACGAACATTTCCCAAACGGGTTTGAGATAGTGGAGACCAAACCCGACGGGGGATATGTGATAGCGGTTTACTCCTCCGAGGGGAAACCCGACGCACCCTTTCCCCTGCTAAGGGAGGAGGTTGTCGAATACCGCGATTGGAAGGAGTATTACAAACCCATCCGCGTATCGGAGAGGACGGTAATAGTCCCCCCTTGGGAGGTTGAAAATTTCGTTCCCTCCGGTGGAGAAACGGTTTTGGTGATAAAACCGGGAAAGGCTTTTGGAACGGGACTTCACGAGACGACCCAACTCTCTTTGAAGCTCCTCGAAATGGAGGATTTGAAGGGCAAGAGCGTCCTCGACGTGGGTTGCGGTAGCGGGATACTCTCCATATTCGCCGCCAAGAGGGGTGCCGATAGGGTTGTGGCGGTCGATATAGACCCCCTCGCGGTGGAGGAGACCGAGGAGAATGCGGAACTAAACGGGGTTTCCCAAAAGATAGAGACCCTCGAGGGGGGAGCGGATAAGGTTGAGGGAACCTTCGACGTGGTGGTCGCAAACCTCGAGATACACATCTTTAGGGAGGTTCTAAAGGACATAGTTCCCAAAATAGGAGGGGTTGGGATTTTTTCGGGACTCTACAGGGTTGACGAATTAATCGAATTCCTCCAAATGTTGAAGGGGTTCGGTTTGAAACCCTCTTTGGTGGTTGAGAAAAACGATTGGTATGCCGTGAGGGCGGTCAAAAATGGCTAAAAAGGAGCGTATCGACAAGCTGTTGGTTCAAAAGGGGCTGGCTCCGACCCGCGAAAAGGCGCAGGCGCTCGTAATGGCGGGGCAGGTCTACGTTGACGGGAGAAAGGTCGAGAAGGCGGGCGAAAGGGTTTCCCCCGACGCCCGGATAGAGGTCAAAGGGGGGATGAAATACGTTTCCCGAGGCGGGTATAAGCTCGAAAAGGCTCTAAAGACCTTCGGTGTAAACCCGGAGGGTTGGGTCTGCCTCGACGTGGGCGCCTCCACCGGGGGTTTTACCGACTGCCTCCTCCAACACGGGGCAAAAAGGGTTTACGCCGTCGATGTGGGAACCGCCCAGCTCGACCAAAAGCTGAGGCAAGACCCACGGGTGGTCTCCTACGAAAAGACCGACGCGAGAAACCTAACGGAGGAACACATTTCCGAAAAGGTAGACCTAATTACGGTCGACGTATCCTTTATTCCCCTCGAAAAGGTTTTGCCCTCCGTCGTTCCCTTCCTAAAGGAGGGTGGATTAATAGTAGCCCTCGTAAAGCCGCAGTTCGAACTCTCCCCCAAAGATGTCAAAAAGGGTGTTGTCAGAGACCCCTCAAAGAGGAGGGAGGCTATAAATAAGGTCGCACACTTTGCGGTCGAAAATTTGAAACTCTCCCTATTGGGGGTTACGAAATCGGCGCCAAAAGGTCCCAAGGGGAATGAAGAATTTCTCCTGCTCCTCAAAAAGGATGGAAGGGGTTTTGTTCCACCCGATTGGGAAAAAATGGTTGAAGAGGCGCTGAAGGAGGAAGTTCCGAAAGGGATTGTTTAATGACCCCTGTGTTCCAACTCGGCAATTTGATATTTTAGAAAAGCTAGCAATAAAGGTATTTGTTTTTTTTATCTGCTTTTCGGAGATTTCCTCGGCAATCAAGGTTTTTTCAAGTCCGCCAAAAGTTTCAGTAAGGAGAGATAAAACTCCTTAAGGGTAATTTCGTTTTTCAACCTCTTCTGTTCCAAATCCCTTAAAACCGCATAAAGGTTTTGACTTTCCTTCATCTCTACCTCCCCGTTATGGATAAAAACGTTTTACCTCCTACCTTTCTGACAGCGCAAATGCCAAGATTTTACCAATTAATGGGTTTAAAGGTTGTTCCGGTGGGACCCCTAAAGGTCAACTCAACCCTTTTATACTCCAATGGGGAGGCTTTTATATTCGACCCCGGTGCGGAGGCTGAGAAATTAATCCGCCTCTTGGAGGGGGAAAATCTAACCCCGAAGGGGATATTTTTGACCCACGGGCATGTTGACCACTTTGGCGGGGTGAAGACTCTAAAGCGGAGGTTTCCCGACCTTCCGGTCTATATGCACCAAAGCGACCGGTTTTTACTTTCGGACGAGCTGTGGCCGGGATTTGCCGCCTACCTCGGGGCGGAGCTAAATCCCCCGATAGATATCTTTATCCGCGAAGGGGAAACCTTTAAACTGGGAGACCTATCGGTGGAGGTTTACGAAACTCCCGGACACACACCGGGGAGTGTGGTCTATTGGGTTCCCCAATTGGAGGTTTTGATAGCGGGAGACCTCCTCTTTAGGGGTGGGGTTGGTAGATGGGATTTACCCGGTGGGGATTACAACGCTTTGGTAAATTCCCTCAAAAAGGTTTTTAATCTCTTTCCCGACACCGCGAGGGTGATAACGGGACACTACGACCCAACCACCTTGGGGTATGAGAGAAGACACAACCCCCACCTGAGGGGTATCCTTTGACTTCTCCCCTTTGTGGAATAATTATTATTTTTCCGTAGCCGGCGTAGCTCAGCGGCAGAGCGCGGGCTTCGTAAGCCTGAGGTCGTGGGTTCGAATCCCACCGCCGGCTCCTTAAAATGTAGTTCGTAGCGGGCGTAGCTCAGTTGGTAGAGCGGCGGCTTCCCATGCCGCAGGTCGCGGGTTCGAGTCCCGTCGCCCGCTCCACTTAAATTAACCCCTATGGGAAGTAGAGGTTTCTATTTCGCCTACGGTTCCAACACCAATCCCGCCCGCATGGAGGAACGAAAGGTTCCCTTTTACTCCTACAGGGGGGCGATACTCAAAGACCACCGGTTGGTCTTCAACAAACTCTGCCGCCTCTACGAGGGCGGTTTCGGTTGCGCCAATATAGAACCTTCAAAAGGTGAGGTTGTCGAGGGAGTCCTCTACGAGGTTGACATCGATAGGGCTATCCCCGTGTTGGATATCTTCGAAGGCTATCCCGACCACTACACGAGGAAGATTGTCGAAGTTGAGACCCCCGAAGGGGAGACCTTTAGGGCGGTCGTTTACGTAGCCCACCCCTCCAAGGTGAGGGAGGGACTGAAACCCCACCCCGACTATTTGGCGCACCTTCTCGAGGCGTGCCGGTTGGGTCTTATGTCGAAGCGCTACTGCGAGAAGCTCCGCAAGTTGATGGAGGAAATCACTTCCCCCTAAGGGTTTTCTCCCCGCGAAGCGGGATATAGACTTTAAAAGAGCTACCCTTCCCCTCCTCGCTCTCGACCTCCACTTTGCCGCCGTGTATTAAGGCGATATGTTTGACTATCGAAAGCCCCAAACCGGTTCCCCTTATCTCCCTCGAGCGTGATTTATCGACCCTGTAAAAGCGTTCGAAAATCAGCGGTAGGTGTTTCTTCGGAATACCTATTCCCGTGTCGGAGACCTCTATAACCCTATACCCCCCTTTGGTGTAGGTTTTCACCCAAACCTTTCCCCCCTCGCGGTTGTATTTAATCGCATTCTCCACGAGGTTTTTGAGGAGTATAAAGAGCTTGTGTTCGTCGCAGGTGCAGAGGGTATTTTCGGGAACCATGTTTAGGAGGGAAACCTTCTTTCCTTCGGCAACCTCCTTTAGGTTCTGAAAAACCTCCTCGACCAACCGGTGGAGGTCAACTTCCTCCCAAATAACCTTTCCCTCTTTCGATTCGAGAGCCGCCAGTATCAGTAGGTCTTGAACGAGGGCTTCCATCTCCTTCGAACGTTTGAGGATGCGTTCCAAAAATCTCCTCTTGACGGGGTCTTCCTCTTCGTAAAAGAGGGTTTCGGAGATGCTCGCTATAACCGAAATGGGAGTTTTAAGCTCGTGGGAGACGTTTGCGACGAAGTCCTTCTTAGCCCTCTGATAGGTCTTTAGGGGTGTAACATCCTCCAAGAGGAAGACCCTTTTCCCCTCCTCCTCGAAGGTTTGGACTTTGAAAAAGTGTCCCTTATATTCCAATTCCCCGTTTTGGAGCTTTAGAAGGTTTTCCACAAAAGGGGTTTCGAAAATTCCCCAGTCCCTTAAGGTTTGGTTTGTATAGACGACCTCGCCGAGGGTTTTGTCGTATATGAGAACCCCCAAGGGGGATTTGTCAACTATGGTTTTAAAAAGTTCCGACATCGGTATTGAGTATTAAGGTAATGTTCGAACTGGTAATTTTCGACCTCGACGGCACCCTGCTCGATACAGCCCCCGACCTGTATAGGGCTCTTTGCGATACCTTGAGGGATTACGGTTGCGAGATACCCCCCTTCGGGGAATTTGTGAAGCATATAGGCGGAGGTGCTTACGGATTTCTCCAACCCTTTCTGCCCCCCGAAAGGTGGGAGGAAGCCCTCTTAAAGCTAAGGCATTACTACCTCACAAGGTATGTCTGCTGTGAGACAAAACCCTTTGAGGGAATAGAAGAGGTTTTAAAAACCTTAAAGGGGAGGGGTTTAAAACTCGCGGTAGCCACAAACAAGATAACCGAGGGTGCGGAGAGGGTTCTAACCCTTACGGGATTGAGACCTTATTTCGACCTCGTCGTGGGTAGGGATTTACCGAAAGAACACAAACCCTCAAAGGAACATATCCTCTACATCACCGAGCGGTTGGGTGTAAAACCTAAAAATACCCTTGTGGTCGGTGACCGCTCCGACGACGTTATCGCCGGCAAAGAAGCGGGAACAAAGGTAGCCTATGCGCTGTGGGGTTATACCGAACCCTTAAAGGGGATAGAACCCGACTATTACATAGACCACCCAAGGGAGCTTTTGAAATTAATTTCCCCTTAAATGGGAGAGCCTTAAACTTTCCGATTTTTATAATAATGAGGTTTTAAACGGGAAAACCCATCGGGAGGAAGAAATGGATATAGGCGTTTTGTTAAACCATACCCTGGTCATTCAGGCTATCCTATTCCTGATATTCCTATTTTTGGTCAATCTGATTTACATAAAACCCTACTCGAGGACGGTAGACCAGAGAAACGCCCGCATTTTGGAACTGAACAAGGAGGCCGAGAAGTTCCGCGAGGAGGCGGCGCACTACCTGAAGGAGGCGGAAAAGATTCTCGCCGAGGCTAGCGCAAAAGCCCACGAGATAATCGAAAAGGCGCGCAAAGAGGCTAAAGCCGAAGCCGACAGGATTATTGCCGAGGCGGAGCGCGAGGCGGAGGAGAAAATCGAAAAGGCTAAAGCCGAGATAGCGGAAGAGCTCGAGAAGGCTAAGGCGGAGCTCGAACAAAAGGTCGAGGTTCTCGCCAAAATAATCGTCGAAAAATTCGTCGGGGAGAGGAAGTAATGGGTAAAAAACATATATGGACTTTAACGGCTCTGCTGATTTCCGCCGGTATAGCCGCGGCGGCGGAGCACGCCGGCGGGGGGCACGAGTTGGAAAGCCCCGCCGTCCTTATCTGGAAGGGTATAAACATAGCTATAGTTGTCGGGGCACTGGTTTACTTCTTCAAGGACCCCTTCCTCAAGTGGGTTGAGGATTACAAAAACAGCATCCTAAAGAGCGTCCAGGAAGCCGAGGAGAACCACAGAAAGGCTAAGGAGGAACTCCAGAGGGCAAAAGAGGCTTTGGAAGAGGCTAAGAGGAAATATGAGGAAGGTTTAAAGGTAGCCGAAGAGACCGCCCAAAGGGAGAGGGAGCAGATAATCGCCCAAGCAAAAGAGGTTGCCGAACGTATTAGGGAGAAAGCCGAAAAGGTTATAGAGATAGAGACCAACAAGGCAAAGGAAGAGCTTAGAAAATACGCCGCCGAGAAGGCTATAAGCCTTTCCCAAACAATGCTGAAAGAGGTATTCTCCGACCCCGAACAGCAGAAACGTTTCGCCGAAAGGATGCTCTCGGAACTCAGCAAAAATTAAGGGGGTAAACCATGTCTCGCGGTTCGAATTTGGCAAAAAGGGTTGTTAAAGTCCTCCTAAACAGATTGGCGGGAAAAACGGAGGAGCAGATAAAGTTCCTCGAACTGCTGAAAACCTTGGACGAACTCTACAAAAAGAATAAAGCCTTTAAGGATATCGTTTTGAACGAACAGCTATCCCTATCCGAAAAGGCGGCTATCGTTAAAGAATTCGTCGAAAGGCTCGATATAGAGGATAAGGGGCTCGCCGAAGAGCTGTTGTTATTTTTGATAAAGCACCACGCCTTTAAATACCTATCCCTGATAATTAGGGCATACCAATACGAGTTGGAAAACGTTCTTGGAACCGCAAAGGCGGAAGTAATTTCCGCATCCGAACTCCCCGAGGAGTTGAAAAAGAAATTGGTCGAAACCCTCGAAGGGAAATTGAATAAAAAACTCGAAGTGGAATTTAAAACCGACCCCGACCTTATAGGGGGTTTTGTTGTTAAAACTACCTCTTTTGTGGTGGACGCATCGGTTAAAGACCTTCTAAGGGAACTTGCACTCAAAATATAACACTTTGGGAGGTAAAACATGGCTTTGTCCTATGAAGAGGCTTTGAAAATTTTGGAAGAGAGACTTAAAGAGTTTGAACCCAAGGCTAAATTGGACGAGGTCGGTGTCGTTTACTACGTCGGTGACGGTGTCGCCAGGGCATACGGACTCGACAACGTAATGGCTATGGAAATCGTCGAATTCGACACCGGCGTTAAGGGTGTTGCGTTCAACCTCGAGGAAGACAACGTCGGTATTATCATACTCGGTTCCGAAGCGGGTATTAAAGAAGGTTCTTTGGTTAAGAGAACCGGTCAAATCCTCTCCATCCCCGTTGGAAAGGGTCTTATAGGTAGAGTTGTTGACCCCTTGGGTAATCCCCTCGACGGCAAAGGACCTATCGAATACGAATACTATTCCCCCGTTGAAAAAATCGCACCCGGTATCGTCAAGAGGAAACCCGTTCACGAGCCCCTCCAAACCGGTATTAAGGCTATCGACGCCATGATTCCCATCGGTAGAGGTCAGAGGGAGCTCATCATCGGTGATAGGAACACCGGTAAAACCACCGTTTGTATCGATACCATTCTCGCCCAGAAACAGCACAACGAACAGAACCCCGACGATAAGATTTACGCCGTTTACGTCGTTATAGGTCAGAGGAGAAACGCCGTTGCAAGGCTGGTTGACCTCCTCGAAAAACACGGCGCTATGGAATACACCACCGTTGTGGTTGCCGACGCGAATATGGCACCCGCACTGCAATTCCTCGCACCCTTCAGCGGTTGTACGATTGGCGAATACTTCAGGGACAACGGTATGCACGCGGTCGTCATCTACGACGACCTGACCAAGCACGCCGAGGCTTACAGGGCACTCTCCCTACTTATGAGACGTCCCCCCGGTAGGGAAGCCTATCCCGGTGACGTATTCTACCTCCACTCGAGGTTGCTCGAGCGTGCGGCAAAACTCAACGACGAGCTAGGCGCCGGTTCGTTGACCGCACTACCCATCATCGAGGCTAAGGCGGGTGACGTTACCGCATACATTCCCACCAACGTTATATCTATTACCGACGGTCAGATATTCCTCGAAACCGACCTCTTCAACAAAGGTATAAGACCCGCTATTAACGTAGGTATTTCGGTTTCCAGGGTCGGTGGTGCCGCCCAAACCAAAATAATGAAAAAGGTTGCCGGTAAACTCCGTCTAGACCTCGCTCAGTTTAGGGAACTCGAGGCATTCGTTCAATTCGCGTCCGAACTCGACGAGGCTACCAAGAAGGTCATCGAAAGGGGTATGAGATTGGTCGAACTCCTCAAGCAGGAACCCTATAACCCCATTCCCTTCGAAAAGCAGGTTATAGCCATTTACGCCGGAACCAGGGGTTACCTCGACGATATACCCGTTGAGGCTGTTAGAAAATTCGAAAAAGAACTTTACGCTTACCTCGATGCGGAAAAACAAGACCTCCTGCAGAAAATTAGGGAGGTCAAAGACCTCACCCCCGAAATCGAAGAGGAAATTAAGAAAACCCTCGAAGAGTTCAAGAAAAAATTCGTTCCCTAATAGGTTTTCCCTTTTTCCTTCCGTCTATCGATAAAACTACTAAAGGAAATTTTTTTGAAGGGAAAATTCCCCTCAAAGTTTTTGAAGGTTTTCCGCTATCTCCTTGGCGAGGAGCAGGTAATTAAGTTCGCTTTCGAGGTTATTCTTCGCATCTATTAAAACCTCGATGGGAACAAAACCCCTCTGTTTAATCTTTTCGATAAAAGTTTCGGTGGTTTTTCCCAACAGAAGGGGAAATATCTTGTCTTGAAAACCTATGTTGGAGAGTATCGACAAAATCTGTTTTTCCTCAAAGGGGTATAGATATCCGCTTAACGGAAACCCTTTTAGTCCGAGATAGTATTCCCACCCCTTTAGGATTGTATCCCTTTTTGCCACCGCTAAGGGGATATAAAAGGGTAATTTTTCCCTTAGGGTGGCTATTACTTTATCTGCTTTAGGAGGTTTTACATTTCTCACAACCTCCGCCAGGTGGGGATTTCCAAGGATTTCGTCCAAAATTAGGGAAAAACCTTCCGTTAGAAATTCCCCTTTTAGTTCGGTGCAGTTTGGAATATCCCCACAATTGGAGGAAAGAATAAAAGTTTTTCCCTTTTGGGGAATGGCGGAAAGTATTTGAATTTCCCACTCGGTGGGGTTGGGTATTAAAAAGAGGGAAATGTCCCCGTCGGCGGGTAAGGGGCGGTCGGTATAGCGGAGACAGATATTACTTTGCGAATCTATCAGATAATCCCGAAGAAGGAGGTAAAGAAGATAACCTTCGCCGGAGGCGTAAACGTCTATAACCATAAAAAGTTTATTTTTAATATCAATATTGTTAAAAAGAAGTTAACGGATAACTTGCAAACCGTAAGACCTTAAAATCTCCCTTAATCTTTCCTCCTTCTCGGGTGGCATTTCGCAAAGGGGTAGCCTGAAGGATTTCTCCTCTATAAGTCCGAGCATCCACGCCGCAGTCTTAACCGGTACGGGGTTGGTATCCATAAAAAGGGCTTTAAATAAGGGGAATAACCTGTAATGAATTTCCCTCGCTTTTTTAAAATCCCCTTCGAGGGCAGCGGAAACCATTTCCTTAACCTCTTTGGGGAGAATGTGATTTGCAACCGATATAACGCCGTCGGCACCGAGGGACATCATCGGGAGGGTTAGGCTATCGTCTCCCGATAGTATTACAAAATCCTTTCCGAGTTCCTTTTTCAATTCCGAAATCCTATCCATGTTGCCGACGCTCTCTTTGGAACCGACGATGTTGGGACACTCCTCTCTCAACCTCTTTAAGGTCGAAACCTCTATCTCCCTGCAGGTTCTACCGGGAATGTTGTAAACGATAATGGGGATATCGACCTCTTTAGCCAAGGTTTTGTAATGTCTGTAAAGACCCTCTTGGGAAGGTTTGTTGTAATAGGGCACGACGACGAGGGCGGCATCCGCACCCGCTTCTTTTGCAAAGGCGGTAAGCTCTATAGCCTCGTGGAGGGAATTTGCACCGGTTCCCGCTATAACCGGCACGCGCCCGTTTACGTGCTCCACGGCAACCTTTATAACGTTTTCGTGCTCTTCGTAGGTCAGGGTGGGGCTTTCCCCCGTAGTTCCGCAGACCAAAATCGCATCGGTGCCGTTTTCTATCTGGTAATCGATGAGTTTCTTCAACCCTTCGTAGTCAACCTCTTTTCCGTTATTCCTAAAGGGGGTTATTAGTGCGATAACCGAACCTCTAATAGTTTCGTATCCCATTACCGTCCTCCTTAGGTAGGATTTAAGTTTACCCACAAAAGGGAAGCTTTAGTTTCGCACGGAAATAGAAAAGGCGGAGAGAATAAAGCTTCTATGAAGCTTTGGCTTTTCGGTCTTTACGGCATAGTCGGTTCCACCGCGGTTGTGGGTGAGAGAGCTATAAAAAAGGGATTGAGCGATACAACAGGTTTGGTTTCCGAATTGCCTATTTTTGAAAGGTTAAAAGATTACGCCCCCTTGGATTTCGAATTTGGCGGACACGATATAAGGGAAATTGATAAAAACCTCTTCCAAATAGTGGAGGAACACTGGGAATTAAACCAACACTTCGATTACAGAATTCTTTTAAAACTCAAAGAGGATTTGGAAAAGATAAGAGCCAAAAAGGGAACTGCATTAAATTGCGGTGAAGGTGTCTTGGAGGAGTTAAAACCCCTTTCCACCCTTGAGGAGGAGGGTTTAACCCTTTCCCAAATAGTGGAGAGATTGGAAAAAGACCTTTTGGAGTTTGCCGATAGCGAAACCGTTGCAATAAATGTCGCCTCCACCGAACCGACCCCCGAATTCGACCCCGAATATCACGCTACCCTGGAGGGGTTTGAAAGGGCTATAGAGGAGGATAGGAGGGATAAAGTCACGGCATCTATGCTCTACGCCTACGTTTCGCTGAAAAACGGCATACCCTTTGCAAACTTTACCCCCAGCGTTTCGTCCTCAATCCCCGCCTTAAAAGAGCTTGCCGAACGGGTTGGGGTTCCCCACGCCGGAAACGACGGAAAAACCGGGGAAACCCTGGTTAAAACCACCTTGGCACCCATGTTCGCCTACAGAAATCTAAAAGTCTTGGGATGGATGGGTTACAACATTCTCGGAGACCTCGACGGGAAGGTGTTGGCGCACGAGCAGAACAAACGGAGCAAGATAGTTTCCAAAGATAAAGTTGTGGGCAAGATATTAGGCTACTACCCCTACACCATTACCGAGATAAATTACTTCCCCTCCCTGCAGGACAACAAAACCGCCTTCGATTTTATACACTACCAAGGCTTTTTGGGAACTAAGATGAAGTTTTACTTCATTTGGGACGCCATAGACGCAATAGTAGCCGCGCCGCTCGTTTTGGATATAGCGCGCTTTCTACTCCTGGCTAAGAAGAAGGGACAAAAGGGTGTCGTTAAAGAGCTTGCCTTTTTCTTCAAATCGCCGATGGATACCGACGAATACAACACCCACAAGCAGTTTGAAATTCTCAAAAAGTGGTTTGAAACTTTGGTTTCCTCTTAAAGGTTTCCTCCTATCTCCCTACACTTTTTAAGGGTTGTTATTCTCGGATACCTCAAAGGGTATTGCGAAAAAGGAAGGAAACTCAAAAAGTGTTCTATTCCTTTATCTTCCTCAAAAAGTTCGCCCTTAGGTCTTCGCTCTCCTCGTAGAGTCCGTAAAAAGCCTCGGTAACCATATAGGCGTTGCTCTCGTTTACACCCCTTACGGTCATACACATGTGTTTAGCCTTTACGTAAACCGCTATCCCCTTAACGGTTGGAAGTAGGTCTAAGAAAGTTTTAACAACCTGTTTGGTGAACAGCTCCTGTATTATGGGACGGCGGGCGAGCCACTTTATTATTCTCGGTATTTTCGAAAGCCCGAGGACTTTGTCCTCGGGGATATATTCGAAGTAAACATTCCCAATTATCGGCAAAAAGTGGTGGGAACATAGCGACTTTATCTCTATGGGACCCACAAATACGGGAACCTTTTCCACAACTTCGTCCGCCTCCATACTCGAGAGGTCGAAAACCGTCACCGGAGGCATTGGGGTGAAATTCCCCTCGGTAAATTCGAGAAACATCTTAGCAACCCTTCGGGGGGTGTCGACCATATTGGGGTCGTTTTTCCAATCGAAACCCAAAGTGGTGAGAAATTCTTCGAACAACCTTTCGAGTTTTTCCCTTCTCCTTTCCAGTTCCTCTTTGGGGAGTGGAAGGTTTTCCCAAGACTTTATCAGTTTTTCCAACCTCGAACCTCCGAAGGGGGAATTTTAAAACCTTCCGCTTAAGGGGATTTATGAATTAAAAAAGAGACCAAAAGGGGTTAGCATTTACACTCCTTAACCTTCAGGGCGCGGAGGAAATCCATTACCGGACACCAGTTGGTAAACGCCGATTGAATTTGGTTGAGAGCCATAAATATCAAAAAGGCTTTCCAAAACCAGTGGACGCACGCGGCGGGTAGTATCCCTATTAGGGTCACCACCAATAAAACCGAACCGGCTATAAACCTAAGCCAGCGGGACATATCCCAATCCCTAAAGCCGGCAAATTCCACCTTAAACATAAGAGCAGTTAATATAACAAACTCCTAATGTTCCGCATAGGATTTGGTTTTGACAGCCACCCCTTCGACCCCGAAGGGGATAAACCTTTAAAACTGGGCGGTGTAATTATCTCTAACGAACTTTCCCTAAAGGGGCATTCCGACGCCGACGTTTTGCTCCACGCCATTACCGACGCAATTTTGGGCGCCTTAGCCGCACCCGACATAGGGGAATTGTTTTCTCCCAAAGACCCTAAGTGGAAAGATGCCCCCAGCGAGATTTTCCTCCGAAAGGCTATCTATATGATGGAAGAACTCGGTTATAAGATAGGGAATATCGATTGCACCGTCGTTTGCGATAGACCTAAAATTTCGCCCCACAAGGAGAGGATTGTCGGAAACTTGGCGAAACTCCTAAAGGTCGATAGGGGAAGGGTTAACGTAAAGGGGAAAACAACGGAGGGTTTTTGCGACATCGACGGTATAGCGGTATTTTGTAACGCCTTGCTGATTAAGGTTTAATTAACCCTTAATGGGCTTTACCGTTTACTTTTTGAACACCTTCCCTTCCGAAGCCCAAGTTTCGAAAATTTTCCGCCTCTTTACCGACCTGCTTTGGGACATAGACCAGATAAAGTTTGAAAACGGTTCTTACCGCTCCTTTATAGGGAGAAAGGAAGATATAGTCGTCGTATCGCCGGAGATAGAGAGTCCTTTCCTCTACCTGGAGGAGTTGGTTTTAGACCATATAAACCTGTTTTTGCCCTTATCCACCGCCAAATGGGGGGAAGTGGAGAAATTGCTCCAAAGGGTGTGGGAGGAGGAGAACGTTTTCCACAAGAGGTTGTTCGTTTACAGAAGTTATCCCGATGCGGTGGAAAATATCCCGGTGGAAGAACTATCCGATAACGTGTTACTCAACGAGAAATATCTTTCGGTAATCTCCGAGGAGAGAATCCCCCTTTTGGAAACCGAAGAGTTCTTTACCTCCGAAGGTGAAGAGTTGGAGGAGGTAGTCGGAAAACTGCTTAGGAGACGCCGCCTTACCGTATCCACCGCGGAGAGTTGCACCGGTGGTTTGGTAGCCGCCACACTGGTAAACGTTCCCGGAAGTAGCGAATACTTCAAAGGTTCGGTTATAGCCTACTCCAACGAGGTAAAGGAAAAACTTTTGGGGGTTAAGAGGGAGACCTTAGAAAGATTTGGAGCGGTCAGCCCACAAACCGCCGAGGAGATGGCTATCGGTGTGAGGAAACTCCTAAAGACCGACATAGGTATATCGACAACCGGAATAGCGGGACCCGGCGGGGGAACGGCGGAAAAACCGGTTGGGTTGACCTATTTTGCCGTAGCCCATCCGGAGGGGGTTGAGGTATTTAAAAAGGTATTTCCCTACGATAGGAACCAGAATAGACTTTCGGCTACCTACTACCTGCTTTACCAACTTTACAGAATCCTTAAAAGGGAGCTTTAAAAGTCCCTCCTTATGTAGAATTCGAGAAATCCCCCTGTAGGTTCCTCCCAGCGGACTTTTATATTATCGACCCGCGCGAGCGGGGGACCCTTCTTTAAATCCTCCAAAAATTCCTTTAGGAGGACTTCGTCCCCTTCGGCTACAACCTCCACCCTACCGTCGGGGAGGTTTCTAACCCAACCGGTAAGCCCGTATAAATTCGCCCTCTTTTCGGTGAAATACCTAAATCCCACTCCCTGAACCCTACCGGAGATAAAGGCGTGGAGCCTCTTTTCCGCCATAGGATTTAAATTTAACTTTCGACCCATGTATAGCCTCCGATTGGCGAAACACCTCAAGGGGAAACATTACGGTCTGCCCCGAACCTTTAGGGGGGTTTCCATAAATTCGAAAACCGTTAGGGGTGGCGAACTCTTTGTTCCACTAAGGGGTCAAAGGTTTGACGGACACACCTTTATAGGGGAGGCTCTAAAGAGGGGAGCGGTCGGATTTTTCTTTGAGAGGGGTAAGCTCTCGCCGTCCCAAATTCAAAAGCTTACCCGCAGGGCTTTTGCTATTGAGGTCGAAAATACCTTTGAAGCCCTAAAAAGGATAGCCCGCCTTCGGCGGGAGGAATTTAGGGGAAAGGAGATAATAGCCGTCACCGGTTCGGCTGGCAAGACCACTACAAAGGAGCTTATCGCCCACCTGCTGGCAAGCCATTTTGAGGTTTATAAGACACCGGGAAACCTAAACTCGCAGATAGGCTTGCCCCTCGCACTCGCAAACGCCGACCCCAACGCCGACTTTTGGGTCTTCGAACTCGGCGCCGACCGAAGGGGAAACATCTCCCAGTTGGGGGAACTCTTAAAACCCACCCTTTCGGTGTTAACCTCCGTGGGAAAAGCCCACCTCGAGGGTTTTGGAAACTTTGAAAACCTCCTGTGTGCGAAGGGTGAAATATTCTTCCCACCGAGTGTAAAGAGAGCGGTTATTCCAAAAGAGGTAGAAGAGTGCTATCGCCACCTTTTGTGGGGAAAGGATTACCTAACCTTCGGTAAGGGCGGAAATGTTGCGGTATCCCGCTATCGGTTTCTAAAAACGGGAAAGACCCTTATGGAGGTGGAGGATAGAACTCTAGAGGTTCCTCTTTTGGGTGAGGGAATAGTTAGGGCGACCGAAGCCGCTATAGGTGTTTTGAAAGTATTGGGTTTCCCTTGGGAGGAGTTTATCGAAGCCTTTTCCACCTTTAGGGGCGAGTGGGGAAGAATGCAACCCCTTTTGGGGGACGGCTATCTGGTTATAAACGATACCTACAACGCCAACCCGCTATCGGTAGCCTCCGCAATAAGGACACTCTCGAAGATAGAGGGATACCGCAAACGGGTTTTAATCCTCGGCGATATGCTCGAACTGGGAAGGGAAGAGATAAAGGAACACCTAAAGGTGGGAGAACTTATAGAGAAATCCCCAATAGGTGAGGTCTATCTATTTGGAAACCTAACGCGGTTTACCTGCAAAGCTATAAAGACCAAAAGGTGTTTTTACAGCTCCGATAAAGACCTTCTTAAGGAGCTTTTGGCAAAATTTCACCCACAAAAGGGTGTTGTCTATTTGGTTAAAGGCTCGCGGGGTATGAAGATGGAGGATTTTTTACCCGTTTTGGGGATAGAAATTTAATGAAGGAAAACGTAAAGGGGATAGAAAGAAAGGTTAGAACTGAACTTGGAATGCGAGGGTGAGGTCGTTGTTGGAATCGTCGTTGCTATTCCTGGGGTCAAAGCCGTTCTTGTCGTAGTCGTAGTGGTTCCATTGGAATACGATTTTTGCGTTCTGACCGGCGAGGTAGTAGGGTATAGCAATTGCCCACATGTTGGGTTTTACATCTAAGTCACTAGTTTCAACCTTGGTTTTTTGGTATTTGAAGTAAGCACCGAGTTTGCCAAGCCAGATTTGTTGGTCGAGTAGGGCACCGACGGTGAGGTAGTAAGTCTTAATCTTATCTAAATAAACGACACCATTACCAGTGTCTAAAGGTAGGTTATCGCCATCGGTGTAAACGTAGCCGGCTTCTACCTTAGGAACGAGAGGCAGACCTTGGTAAGCGAGTTTTTGCTCCCAGTTAGCATCAACAGTCCAGGATTTGAAGGTGAAGCTTGCGGTTCCGATGTCGAGTTTGCTAGCTCCATAACCAAAACCAAAGGTGAGCTCTTTCTTTTGACCGAAGTAGGTTTCCTTGTGGAGGTAACCCTTATCGGCTTGGAAACCGAGGTTAGTGGGGGTGAATTCTACCCTGAAGACGTATCCGAGATTATCTTTACCGCTACCCGCTACAACTTCGCCGGCATTGTGGTCACCGAAACCGTCGTAAATACCTACGTAGTATTTAACCATTCCGTTGAGAACGTTACCCCAAACGGTTACGCCGGCATCTCTGGAGAAGTCACCTTCATCAGTAGTTCCGGTAATAGCTACTGCATTACCGAGGGTGGGACCACCCAATACATTGGAAGTAGTTAGATGTATCTGTGCCGCGGAATTAGCTATGTTTAAAGTAGGTAAAATTTGGTCTTTGTATGCACCACCAACGGTTACCCATCCATCTTGGGGCATGAAAATGGTGTTGTATCTGTCAACCAAAGTAGCCCTGGAGAAGGGTACCCTGTAGTAACCCGCCATTACGTTGAGTTCATTTGCGAAGTGGAAGTTGATGAATGCATCCCTAACCTTGGTGGTAGTGGTAGCTTCGTGGGAAGTTTTTGCACCGGTTACGGCGAAGTCCAAGTTTGCACCGAATTGAACGATGGGGTTGAGTTGACCGCTGAAGTAAACCCTAGCGTTTTGGATGGTAAAGTCTATAGCGTTGTCCTTACCGCCGTTAGCGGCGTCTTCGAGGGATTGACCGTAGATTTGCAGTTTTAGACCGAAGTTTGCAAAGGTTTGGTCGGAAACTTTAAGCAAAGCCGCGTTAGCGGTTATGGCGGTTCCGGTAAGGGCTGCGATAGCCAACAATGCCTTTCTCATGCTTTAACCTCCTAACGATTTGGTTAACTATCTGTTAACAGAATTATAGGTTTGCCCTGTTTATCGTCAACGAATTTTGCGTTTTTGCAAAAGGGGGTGAAAAAGTTTCCAAAAGATCATTGACGGAAAAATTTTTTACCTACCTTTAAGAGTGTATTAAAAATATGGCGGTTTCCAAAAATAGAAGAAATATCAAAAGCAACCACTTTTTGGGGATTGGAAGGGCTACCGCAACCAGTGCCAGGATGGTAAGCGGATATATCTCCCACTTGGGGATGGTTGGAGTGTTGATGTAAACCGTTTCGGGGATTGTGCGAAAAACTCCCTCAAAGAGGTTCGCCGTTAGGTGTTGGACTTCCAAAAGGGGGGTAAAACTCCAAAGGGTTAACCCGTTTAGGAGGGATACGAGTATGAAGGCAACCGCCAGGGGTGTAAAAATCCATGCGAATAGAAATCCACCGAAGGATAGATAGTGAAAGGTGTATACCAGTAGGGGTGATATCGCGACGCTAACCACCAGTGTGGCTTCCAAACCCAAGAATTTCCCGAAAAAGTTCCTAAAGAAATTCTCTTCCGGAGTTCTACCTCCGCCGTAGTAAAGGATTAGTGACAGCGAAGCCAAATAACTAAGCCAAAAGCCGATATTAAAGACCCAATAGGGAAAGAGTGCTATCCAAAGGATTGCCGCCAAAATCAGGGCTTTAAGGGAACTGTAACGTCTTTCCAAGATTTTGGCGCTTAAAAAGAGTAAAAACGACATAAAGGCGCGGTAGGCAGGCGCTTTTGGAAAGAGTATTAGAAAGGTGAAAAAGGTAAAGAATGCCAGAGCAAGCCAATATCTAAGTTTCCACCTCACCGGGAAAATTAGGAAGAAGGTAAAAATTAAGGCGTAGTGGAGACCGGATATAACGATTATGTGGTAAATCCCCAAATGGGACATTTTGAGCTTTTCCTTTCGGGAAAACCAGTTTTCTCCGAAAAGGAGGGCGGAACCGAGTTTCTTTTCAAATTTACTTTTTGCGGTTTTTAAAAATCTCTCCTTTAGAAGAGTATGGATTTTTACCCTCAACCGCTGAAGGGAACTTCTATATATCTTTAGTTTTTCCGCATAAAGGCGGAAACCGTAGGCTTTTCCCCACACATCAACGGTGTCGGAGACAAAGAGTTTTTTTCCCTTAGGGGGATAGAGCTTGAAGATTAGACCTTTGTCCGTTTTTATATAAACCATCCCGTAGGAGGTGTTTATCACTTCCCCCTTTAGGTGGACACTTCCAAAAAGTTTTCCCCTCTTTGTGGGATGCAGTAGGGCGTTGGAAAGCACCGCAAGGAGGGGAAGGAGGAGGATTAAAGTCCATTTGTGGCGGTAAAGAAATTTTTTCAATTCCATAGGCGGGGTTTAAAAGGTCAAATTTAAACCCAATGGGGGAGGTATTTAAAAAGGTTTTAACCCGCCAATTGGGAAGGAAGCCCAAGGGAGATTTTAAGGTAATACGTTTGTGTAAATTCGGGTTTCCCCAGGTTATTAAAAACCCGCCGCTGGTGGACGGAAAACCTTTTCCCACCATATTTTGGCTTACATGTCCCCACCTCGTAAAGGAGGTTTCCCGCCTCGAAGAGGCGGGCTATATCTCAAAGTTTGAAGAAAAGTTGAGGAGGGACGAACGCTTTAGGCACCGCTACCTAAAAGCCCACTCCTTCGAAAGGATGTTGAGAAAGCCCTTTATTCCCCAAAACTTACCAAAGGTTGTGAAGAAAAAACTCCTATCGGTGGGTGTCGGAGGTATAGAAAACCCCTTAGGGGTGAAATGTTTGCACCTCCACTTGGCGTCTTATTTGGGAGGTGTTCCCAACCCTATAGGGGAAGAGGTTTCAAAATTAATCCCCTCTTTGGAATGTAGAGATAACTACTGCGGGCGCAGACTTTTTGATAAGGAAAACCTAAATTTAAAGGGTTATGGGAAGCTTCGATAAGTTGGAGTTTAAGTTAAAGCACGCCGAGAGGACTCTCGTTTTTGAAAAGATAGGCAACCCCGAAAAGGAAAGGGAATTTGAGATTCGCTCCTTGAGGGATTGGGGTTTCGATTTGCTCCTCGTCTGGCATAGGGGAAAACTTACCTATCTCCTCCAAAAGGAGGGTTTGAGGGAAAAGGGCGAAACCTTTGTTGAGGAAGAGGAGGAATACACCGTCGAGGAGGTTTTAGAGGAACTTCCAAAGGATACATCCATTTTCGCCCGTGTAGAGGAGAGGGACGGGGAGGCTTATATCCTCGTCGAGATTAGGCATATAGAAAAGAAATGGGGTGAGGGAACCCTTATTTTGAACGTCCCCGCGGCGGAGTTACTAATCGCATTCTTCCGTAAAAAGGGTTTGGACAGACTCTACAACTACGTCGAGAGTGTGGGAATAACGACCGAATTCTTCCACCAAAGGGGTCAGCCGACCATTCCCCTACCTTACAAGAAACTCCCCGCAGGGGCTAAGGATTTCATTAAGAGAACTAAAGAGATTTTCGACCTGGTCGGTTTCGGAAGACTATCGCTCGCCTACTACGGGAAGGACAAAAATAAGGACAGCAAATATAGGGTCTTCCTAACCCTACCTACCGTTGACCTCTTCGACCTCTGGATTGCCGAAAAGTTGAATAACTCCTTTAAGGTTTTCAAATAAAAAACTTCCCCTTTATAGGTTTCCCCATTTTTGGATATTCCCTTTAACGGGTTCTTTTTTTAGGCGTTTCCCCTTTGAGGTGTATTTCTACTGCAAAACTCCATTTGATTGACATCTTTAATTATCCACCATTTAATGTCAAGTGTCAAAAATGACATATTACCTTAAGCGTGTCAAAGGGATTTTTTAACCCTTTTGAGGTAAATCAAATCTATTAACTTTGTTAAACCCATTACTTGGTAATTATGTGTGGATTTAATCCTCTTTTTGGAACACCTATTGCATGAATTCCTTAATTGGTTTGTTTAATTCCACCAATTGTAGGAAGTTTTATGAATTTCTCCCTTAAAAGGGACAATTATTTTTGCTGTTTAACTGTTAAATAGTTAAAATTTCTCCCCATTCTTAGGAATAAATCCCAATCAATGTTATGTCAAGTTTTATGGTTTGTATTTGGTTTTTGTTATAAACCCTTTGAAGTTTGGGCTTGACTTTTAACCCTCTTTATGGTATTTATCAAAATTGAGTATTGGGTTCGGCTCCTTGGCAACTGAATATTGTCAAGATTTACCAAACCCGCATGGGAGTAGAGTTATCGTTCCCCTCCTACTGCGATGCGGGTTTGAGGTATGTATATACCTATTTGTGGGGTTTTTCAATTCTAAAAGTTAGATGTGATGCGACCCTCAAAGCCAAGGGTTGCAGTAATGCCCGCTAAATGCGGGATTGCGACCACACGGGGTGGGTTTCCCTTACTACCTTTACCTCTATTCCCAGTTGCAGTAATGCCTGCTAAATGCGGGATTGCGACTGATGTAGTATTTTCAGTAATGCATACTTTCTTTTGCATTCCCGTTGCAGTAATGCCCGCTAAACGCGGGATTGCGACGTGGTAATAACCTCAAAATCCACTAACTCCCCTTGGGGGTTTGTTGCAATAATGCCCGCTAAATGCGGGATTAAAACTTTTTTCTTATCGAAAAAAGCTTTTAAAACCTCCAAATCCGTTGAAAATTTTTAGAAAAATCCCGTTCTTGGGGAAAAAAGTTTTGGAAGTTAACCCCTAAAGGGTGTTGATGGAAACAATCCTTAAATAGGAAATTTTCTATAACCGCCAAAGGTGGTTAAGGTTAAAGGAGAAAACTATAAAGGGTGGAAAAACTCAAGAAACCGCCTTTTGTTGTTTGTATTGGTTGAATTTAGCCCAAATGAGGTCTTTTAAGTGAAGTTTTTCCCTTTTGAGTTGTTCGAGTTCCATTTCGAGAGCGTGGCTCATGGGGTTGTGCTTTTCGAGTTTATCGGTTTTTACGTTTAGTTCGTAGTGTCTGTCAACCCATTCCTTAAATTGTTCGTCGGTTTCGTAAAGTTCCGTAAAGAGTTTTTTGTCCTCTTCGTTGGTTAGTTCCTTCAAAAAGAGTCCTTTTTTCATCCAAAAACCTCCTTTAGGCTTTGAAGAAAAACTTAAAACACCAAAATAGGTTTTACAAGTCTTGAAGTTTCAAAAAGAGATTGGATAAGATTTAATCCTTTAAGAGGTTTTTCAGTTTTTCGTAAACCTTTGGAAGTTTGTTTAGAACTGCGTAAATTTTCTTCCACCTATCCCACTCCATAGCCGGTAGCAAAGCCCCGTAAACTTTTCCCGACTTTAGGTTTTTGGTAACCCCCGATTTCGCCACAATGGTAACCCGCTCCCCTATCTTTATGTGGTCGGCGACGCCCACCTGTCCCGCCAAAACGGAGTAGTCCCCTATCTCCACACTTCCCGAAAGCCCTACCTGACTGACGAGTATTACACCCCTGCCGAGGCGGTCGTTATGCGCCACCTGAACGAGGTTGTCTATCTTACTCCCCTCCCCTATACGGGTTTCCTCCAAAAGGGGGCGGTCTATACATGTATTTGCCCCTATTTCGGCGTTGTCCTCTATAACGGTAATCCCAATATGGGGAAGTCTCAAATGTTCTCCCTTGTAAGGGACGAAACCGAAACCCTCCTTCCCTACCACCGCACCGGGGTAAATGCGGACATTTTTACCTATAAGGGTGTTTGGAAAAATTACCGCATTTGGGAAGATAATTGTTCCATCCCCTATTTGGACGTTATCGCCGATATAACACCCGGGGTAGATTTTGACGTTGTTTCCTATCCTCGTGTTGGAACCTATAAATACGAAATCCCCTATGTAGGTGTTTTCCCCTATCTCCACACCTTCGGAGATGGTTGCCCTTTCAGAGATACCGCAGGGGTGATTTTCTGGGTATATTTCCCTAAGGAGGAGCGCCAAGGCGAGGCGGGGGTTATCCACCTCGAGGACGTTGGTTTTATTTTCCAACCCTTCCAAAGGGAGACCCTTTTTTACCACCAAAAGAGTTGGTATTTTCGAAAGCTCCTTCAGGTGTTTTTTCTCGGAAATTACCACCGCACAGGGGTTTTCCACATTTTTTGGGGAACATACGCGGTCGATATAAACTTTTTCCCAACCCTCTTTTGGTGGGAGGTTTAAAAGCTCCGCCACCCTTTGGAGGGATATTTTTCTACCCTTTGGAGGCATACTAAGTCTTTAGCTTATACCCCAAAGTGGGAATTATGAGAAATAGACCCTCTTAAAGGATTACGTTTCTTTTAGAAGTCCCTCCTCTTTAAGCCACTTTTTAACCTTTTCGAGTGGGAGCTTTAAAACCTTCGCTATTTTTTCGGGAGACCAGCGGGTGGCTTTGTAGAGGTTTATAACATCCTCGCGGGCCTTTTTTTCCATACCTTCCAAAAAGAGAGGGTGCTTTTCCACGGTAATAGGCATCTTTTCAACCTCCCTACGGAGTAAATTTAACCTTTTCGGTCTAAGCCCCGCAATGTGCAGAAGGTAGTTTAGATACTTCTCCCTTTTGGGTTGGGGTAAAGATAGGAATTTGGTTAACAACTCTTTGAGGGTTCTATCTTCGTTTTCCATCCTACAGAGGATAGAGAGAACCCAATCGCTCGGCTCATTTGAGGTTAAGAGCAAAGAACAATCAATGTTATTTAGGTCTATTAACCGATATTCAAACCTTAAAGTGTTTGTTTCTACAATAGGGGACATCCTTTTTAGGGGTTTCTCACCGACATATACCACTGCTTGGTGTGGGATTTTCCCATAGTTTTCCAAAATTAGGAGGTGGTAATAAAGCATTCTTAAACCCATCTTGGGGTCGTCGGTTGATTGCAACTCTAGGTGGTAAATTTCTCCCTTATGTTCCACTATTAGGTCTGCTTCCCTTTCAAACAACTTTGGGAGTTTTACATCTAAAAACTTCGCCTCTTTAGGGTCGAAAGTTTGATTGAAAACCAAACCCAAGAAGTGGACGGGAATATCCTTTATCAATCTCCTTAGAGGGATGTCGTAGGTTTTCGACATTTGGAAGGTATTTTCCCTCCCAAGGGAATCTTAAATTCTTAGCTTATGGAGAAGAGGTCTATTATCGTCCTTCTGTCGGGGGGGATGGATAGTGCAACCCTTCTGTGGTTGGCAAAGAAAGAATTTGAGGAGGTCTATGCGATATCCTTCGACTACGGACAGCGCCACCGTGTGGAGCTTGAATACGCTAAGGAGCTAGCTCGTTTAGCGGGTGTCAAAGAGCACTTTATCGTGGAGGTTCCCCACTACCGCGCCATCAAAGGTTCGGCGCTTATAGACGAGAGCGTTGAAGTCCCTTCGGGGGAGTATCCGGAAAACGAACCTCCGATAACCACCGTTCCGATGAGGAATTTGATATTTCTCTCGATAGCTTCCTCCTTTGCCGATGCCTACAGTATTCCCTACATAGGTATAGGGGTTCACGCGCTCGACGTTCCCTATCCCGATTGCCGTCCCGAATTCATAGCCGCCGCGGAAGCCGCAATAAACGCCGGGTCGGTATACGTGGCGAAAACAAAAAATCGGGTTCACATCTACGCCCCCTTTTTGGGAATGAGTAAAGTCGATATCGCAAAGCTGGGTGTCAAATTGGGTGTTCCCTACGACAAAACCTATTCCTGCTACAGGGGAACCGAACCCCCCTGTGGGGAGTGCCCCACCTGTGTGCAGAGAGAGGAGGCTCTAAGGGAGGCGGGTTACCGCCGTTCTTAAAATGGCAATTGTTATGCTCCGCAAATCTGTAATTTGGTTTCTTACCCCGATACTCCTCTCCCTCCCTTTTATCTCCTCCTGCGTCAAAGAGGGGGTATCCACCGGCTACGGGCAGGTTGAAAGGGCTTACTGCAACCCCAAATTTGGTGCTTACGTTCAATTTTGCGATAGCAGGCGTCCCCTCTCCAACCAGGTGCAGGATGGGAGCCTTATCGCAATCGAAGGGAGCCGTAGAACGGTAAAGGTTGCCGCCTATTACGACAGCCGTTATACCCTCTGTCTACCCAAAACCTATGAGAGACTTTTCTATCCGGGAGAGTTGGTTAAAGTGGTCACTCTGCGGTGCGGTTATTCCAAAAATAGACCTTACTGCCCTTGGAAAATTAAGGAAGGGTTGGCTTCCTGGTACGGCTATGGCGACGGTAGCGGAAGGTGGACAGCCTCGGGTAGACCTTTCAAACCGGAGACCTTCGGTTTGGCAAATAAGGAACTTCCATTCGGGACGCTCGTAAAAATTACCAATTTGGAAAACGGGAAAACGGTTTATGCGGTTGTTCTCGATAGGGGTCCCTATGTAAAGGGAAGAGATTTTGACCTGTATCCGAAAACCATGAGAGCGTTGGGAGGTATAAAAAAAGGTGTTATTCCCGTTCGGGTGGAAGTTATACGTTGCGGGTGGCCGACGAGATGAGGGAACGGGAACTCGAAAACTTCCTGAAATTGAGCCTCGTTAAGGGGGTAGGGAACAAATTCCTACGCGAGTTTTACAATGTCTTTGGCACCTTTGGCGGTAACTTTGAGGAGAACCTCCAAAGGTTTCTTAAGGAAAAGGGTTCCTCTAAAAGGTTGACGGAGATACTTAACCAATTGAAGGCTGGGAATGGTTTTTCCGAACTTTGGACATTTATAAAACGCTTCAACGTTGAGGTGATACCCTTTTACGACCCGCGATACCCGCGGGAGCTGGAAACGTTAGGGATAAATGCACCGGCCCTATACCTCATGGGGGAGCTTTCTAAAAACGGTTTTGCTATAGTTGGAACCCGAAGGGCATCCGCCGAGGGTAAATTTAAAACCCGGGAATTTGCCGCCGAACTTGCGGGCAACGGTTACACCGTCATTTCTGGGGGAGCGGAAGGTATTGACCGAAGCGCCCACGAAGGCGCCTTAAGTGTTGGGGGAAAAACGGGTGTTATCCTGGGGGAAGGCTTGGCTATCTTCTTAAAAAGAAATGGGGACTTCGCCCGAAAGGTTTTAAAAAGGGGCGGTTTTATTCTCTCCCAGTTTCATCCACTTACGGTGGGGGCTAAGTGGACATACCCCCAAAGGAATGCATTAATAGCCTATTTCGGTTTCTACGGAACGCTAATAGTGGAAGCTCCCGAGAGGAGCGGTGCGCTGATAACCGCCGATTACGCTTTGAAATTAAAACGTCCGCTATTTGTATACCTCAACTGCGTTCGAAATCCCCTATATGCCGGAAATTTGAAGCTGATAAAGGAATGCAAGGCTAAGTTGGTAACCGAACCGGGGGAAATTTTATCCTCCATCGGTGATGAGAACCCCCCTACGGGGGAATTTAAGTCGGAAGGAATTGCCGCGGGAAGCGGGGACGAAAGCAGGTTGGTCGAAGTGTTGAGACAAAAGCCAAGGACTTTTGACGAGCTTGTAGCACTGGTCGGATTGCCGGAGGAAAAACTGCTGGAGCAATTAACCCTTTTGGAGCTGGACGGAAAGGTGGTTCAGGAGGGGGGTTTTTACCGCTGGGTGGATTAATTTATTCCGATTAAATGACCGTTTACGTATCCACCCTTCCCGAAGGAAAGGATTTCGGTATAGACCTAAAGATGTTTAAGGAATTTGCCGAAGACCTATTGAAGGTTCTTTGCAGGGAAGATTTGGAACTGAGTTTGGTCTTTACCGGCGACGAACATATCCGACAACTGAACAGGGATTGGAGGAAAAAGGATAAACCTACCGATGTGCTTTCATTTCCCCAAGATTTTCCCGAAAGGGTTTTTTCCAAAAAATCTCCACTAGAGGAGTTGAAAGAAGTTCTAAAGGTTTGCAAAGATTGCCACCTCCTGGGGGATATCGTCATTTCGGTCGATACCGCAAAGAGGCAAGCGGAGGAATACGGCGTCCCTTTGGAGGAGGAGATAAAAAGGCTTATAGTCCACGGATTGGTTCACCTCCTCGGCTTCGACCACGAGAGGTCTAAAACGGACGAGGATAAGTTCCGACGGTTGGAAAAATTATTAATGGACGCCGTTAGTAGGGGAGAAACTCTACTTCCCTGCGAAGAGGTAGAAAAGTAACTTGCTACCCCTTATCGGTTAACCCCTTCCTTTTACAACCCTTGTTGTCCATATAGACGCTTTTTGGAGAACTCCCGTTTGGGGAGAAGGTTAAATTAGTTATTACCCATGGAGAATATCGAACTCAAACTTTTGGAGGAACTCAACAAACTTCAGAGGTTTGCCCTTAAAACCCCGATAGATTCCAAAAACTTTTGGAGGGATTGGCAGAGCCTTTACACCACCGTAAGGTTTTCGCAAATAGCCGTAAAATCCCTCCTGGAGGGAGACAACCTCTCCCAAGAGGAGGTCAAACACCTAAAGAGGAAATTGCACCTACTAAGGGAGATAGAAAATTACCTAAAGGAATTGCGCGAGGTAGCCCTTCAGGTTAAGGGTTATTCGATATTTTCCCCGGAGGGTAGCGAAGAGGGTAACGACGACCTCGATGACCTACTCTTTTAAATTTCCCCTTTTATGTTCCGAATAAAGGAAAAACCTCAGGACTTCTTCGTTAAGGAGCTTATCGACACCCCTTTGGGGGAAAAAGGTGAATACGCCTACTATAGGCTTAAAAAAATAGACCGCAACACCGTCGATGTGGTTAGGGAGTTGGCAGACCGCTTTAGGTTGCCCGTTAAAAATATCACCTTTGCCGGGTTAAAGGATAAAAACGCCGTAACGGAGCAATACCTCGCCATAAAGGGGTTAAAAAATCCCCCCCAAATGGTGGAGGGGGATAACTACAAACTCACCTTAGTAGGTTTTTCCGATAAACCCCTCCAACTGGGGGAATTTAAGGGTAACTACTTCGAAATAGTGGTTCGAAACGTCTCCAAAGCCGAAAGGGAGAGGGCGGAAAGAAATCTGCCCTTTATAGCCAAATACGGCTTTGCCAACTACTTCGGTGAACAGCGGTTCGGTTCGATAAAAAATGCCAAGGAATTTATAGTCAAGCTCCTCCTAAGGCACGACTACGAGGGCGCCCTGAAGGAGTATCTCCTCTCCTACAGCGATTGGCGGATGAAACGGAGGCTGAAAAAACTCTGGGGAAATTGGAGGGAATACCTAAAGGCTATGCCGAAGCAAGCGACCTACGAGAGGAAAGTGGTCGAAGAACTTGCTAAAGGAGTTTCTTTCAAACAGAGCTTTATGGCTCTTCCAAAAAATGTCCGTTTGATGTTCGCCTTTACATATCAAAGCTATTTGTGGAATAGATTTCTTTACCGCTTCATCGTCAGGTATTTCCCCTACTGCGAAGTCCCCGCGGGAATAAAGGATTGGACTTACGCCTTTTACAAGGATATGAAAGACCCTATATTTAAGGAGATTAAAGACCTCGAAATACCTTATTTGGGTATCGAATATCCGCCGAAAAACCTCAAGGTGAGAAAGGTTATAGAGGAAGTCCTCAAGGAGGAGGGTATCGACGAAAAGCTCCTCAAAGAGGAGCGGATAGGTATAAAGCTCTTTACCGATGGCGTCAGAAAGGCTATAGCCCTTCCCGAAAATCTCAAAATGGAGAGGTTGGGACGCTCCACCGTTAAGGTCTCCTTTGTCCTGCCGCCGGGAAGCTACGCAACCGTGTTGCTCCGAAAACTATTTCTCTGCAATAGGGATTGATATAGCCCGCGCGGAGCGCGGGGATTTTTCGATAAAAACCTCTAAATTTAAACCCATGGCGGTTATTCAACTTAAAAATCCCCTTTTGGGGCACCTCGTAAACTCTATAAGACCGAAGGATGTAGACCATTTGAGGTTCAGGGAAACGCTCAAGGCTATAGGAAAAATAGCCCTCCCCTATATGTTGGAGGATTTAAATCTCCAACCCAAGGAGGTCGAGCTCTGGAGCGGACGCTACACCTTCGGTTTTTTACCGGAAAGCGAAATAGTGGTTATAGCCGTTTTGCGAGCCTCCTTGCCGATGTTTGAGGGAATGATGGAGGTCTTAAAGGACGCCCAAGGGGGCTTTATCGCCGCAAAGAGGGACGAAAAGACCCTCCAAAGTCGGATTTATTACAAGAGATATACCTCTTTGAGGGACAAAATCGTATTAATTCCCGACCCCATGCTGGCAACCGGTGGAACTATGGAACTCGTGTTGGAGGAGGTTTTAAAGGAGAACCCAAAGAAGGTAAAAACCTTGCACTGCGTATCTGCACCCGAGGGGTTGGAGAGAATTTCAAAGAAGTTCCCCCAAGTGGATATCTACACGATAGCGATAGACCGAGGGTTGAACGAAAACGGATTTATCATCCCCGGTTTGGGAGATGCGGGGGACAGGGCTTTTAATACGGAAACTTAGCTTATTTATAGGCTTTCCTATCTCGGAGAATGGTATAAATTACTATTGCATTCATTAATAGGAACCCTAGCAATACTACAAACAAAATCAGTTTGATATCCATTTTAATCCTCCTTACAATCTTCCAATTTATTCGTCATTTGCCATAAGTATATAAGTAAGAAAATCCAGGTTATGGAAAACATTAGAAAGCCAGCCAATGCAAAAATAATCAGAAAAAGCTTTGTTTTAGAAAAATGATACGTTAAGAAACCTACCGCAGAAGCCCAAGCCAGAATAAACCCACTCCATATTTGGAGCAAAGTTTTTAGAATTTCTATTCGATTTTCAATTGTTTTGCATTTCATTTTTGCCGTTTAGATGGATGGCGGGGCTGGGAGGACTCGAACCCCCGACCGCGGGATTTGGAGTCCCGCGCTCTACCAACTGAGCTACAGCCCCTGCGGGAAAGACCAAGGTAAATAATATAACAAAATCCCCGAAGGGGGTCAATTTAAAGGAGTTCTATCTCGTTGTCCACCACGGTGTAACGCTTTCCGCCCAGCCGTCCGACCACACCCTTGGAGGTTTCCAGGAGTTTGGGGTCGTAGTGAAAAGCCACCACCCGCCCGATTATCAAATCCATCGGTGTATCGCCAATCTCTATAAGGCGGTAAAGTTTGCACTCTAAGGCGGCTTTTACACCCTTAACCCTCGGGGGTTTCACCAGTTTGGAGGGTTCCGTTTGGAGATTCAAAACCTCCACCTCGCTCTCTTCGGGGGGAAAATCCTTTCCGCTTTCCACCATCGGTTTTAGAAATTCCTCCGTTACGAGGTTGACGACAAATTCCCCCGTTTGGAGGATGTTCCTGGATGTATCTTTCCTCCTGCCGTCCCTTCTTCTACCGACCGAAACCATTATCAGTGGAGGTTTGGAGGTTATCCCGTTGTAGAAACTAAAGGGTGCGATGTTTACCACCCCTTCCGGAGAAACGGTTGAAATCCATGCGATGGGTCTCGGAACTATAAGGTTAAACATCAGTTGGGCGATTAACTTCTTGTCCTTCGTTTGGTCGGGAATTAAAAGTTCCATCGGAAGGAGAGATTAAATCACAACCCCTTAGGCGGGGTAAACCAAAATTCAAACCTATGAGGGTAAAAATCACCCCAAAGGATGCCCTTGTGTTGGTCGATATTCAAAAGGATTTCCTACCGGGGGGAGCTCTGCCCGTCCCCGAGGGGGATAAGGTTATAGAACCCGCCAACAGGTATATAGAGCTCTTTCAAAAGGCGGGCGCGCCCATATTCGCAACCCGCGATTGGCATCCACCCAACCACATATCCTTTAAGGAACAAGGCGGGCTTTGGCCTCCCCACTGCGTTCAAAATACAGAGGGTGCAAAATTTCCCAAAGAGCTTAAACTACCACCCGAAGTCTTCATTATCAACAAGGGTGACCGTCCCGAATTCGACGCCTACAGCGGCTTTCAGGGGACATTGCTCGAAGACCTCCTGAGAGAGAGGGGGGTAAAGAGAATTTTCGTCGGCGGTTTGGCTACCGATTACTGCGTTTTAAACACCGTATTGGGCGGATTGAATTTGGGATTTCAAGTCTTTTGGCTTTCCGACGCCTCAAAGGGAATAACCCCTGAAGGGGAAAGGAGGGCAGAGGAGAGGATGCTTTCCGAAGGAGCCGTTAAAGTTGTTTACAATGATTTAACTCTTTAATGTTTACATTTTTGTAAACCTTTTCCCGTCTTTCCCCGAACCCTTCCCGCAGGGGGTATGATATAGTTTAGAAACCAAACCTTCTTGGGAGGTAAAGCATGCCCAAATATACACCCGAAGAGGTCTTGGCACAAATTAAAGACCTCGGCATTAAATTCGTAGACCTCAGATTTTCCGACCCCTTCGGTCAGTGGCAACACCTAACCATTCCCGCCGAAGAGCTTACCCTCGACACCTTTGAAGAGGGTAGGGGTTTCGACGGCTCCTCCATAAGGGGATGGCAGTCGATTAACGAGTCCGATATGCTCGCAAAACCCGACCCCAATACATTCTTTATAGACCCCTTTGTACCCGACACCGCAGTTCTCATATGCGATATCTACGACCCCGTAACCGGGGAGAGGTATAAGAGGGATACCAGGTATATAGCCCAAAAAGCCGAGCAATATCTCAAAGAAAGCGGTATTGGAGACACCGCCTACTTCGGACCCGAAGCCGAATTCTTCATTTTCGACAGCGTGGCGTTCGAAGTTGGACCCAACTATGCCTATTGGAGGGTCGATAGCGAAGAAGGTTGGTGGAATAGAGGCGTTGACGGAACCGGTTACAAAATACCCCACAAACGCGGATACTTCCCCGTGCCTCCGCTCGACAAGACTATGGAACTCCGTAACGAAATGGTCGAAATCCTCGAACAGCTCGGCATCACCGTTGAACTCCACCACCACGAGGTTGCAACCGCCGGACAGGCTGAAATCGACATCAGGTACGACAGCTTACTCAATCAAGCCGATAAGCTCTTTAAATACAAATATGTCGTCAGAAATGTAGCCGCCAGACACGGAAAATACGCCACCTTCATGGCTAAGGTTCTCCCCAACGACAACGGTAGCGGTATGCACACCCACTTCTCCATATGGAAGAATGGCGAAAACCTCTTTGCCGGAAACGGATACGCCGGTCTCTCCGAAATCGCCCTCTGGGCTATCGGCGGTATAATCAAGCACGGTAGGGCTATCGCCGCATTCACCAACCCCACCATAAACTCCTACCACAGGTTGGTTCCCGGTTTCGAGGCTCCCGTAAGGCTCGCCTACTCCGCGAGAAACAGGTCTGCCGCTATCAGGATACCCATGTATTCCCAAAACCCCAAAGCCAAGAGGATTGAGGTTAGGTTCCCCGACGCAACCTCCAACCCCTATCTGGCGTTTGCCGCAATACTCATGGCGGCTATCGACGGTATCGAGAATAGAATCGACCCCGGCGAACCCTTCGACAAGGATATCTACTCCCTACCTCCCGAAGAGCTCGCCGATATACCCACCCTACCCGGTTCCCTCGAAGAGGCTATCAAAGCCCTCGAAGAGGACCACGAATTCCTGCTCAAGGGTGGAGTCTTTACCGAAGACCTACTCGAAATGTGGATTGAGAGCAAGAAAGCGGAAATCGACGCCCTCAGGTTTACCCCCCATCCCTTGGAATTCGAACTCTACTTCGATATCTAATCCGTTTCCTTTTTCCTTTCTTCCACTTCGAAACCAAACCTTTTAAAAATAGACCTCTGACGGAGTAAAAATTCCTCAAAACCGTAAGCCTCCTTCGGGTGTTTGGAAAAAATCGCAACCCCTACCGGTATGGGTTCGACTTCAACCAAATTGGGGGGAAATTCGACAACTACCGCGTTGGGGAGCTTGTAAGCCAACTCCTTCCAAATAATGGCGGCGTTAATCTGTCCACCCTTCAGGTATAGGAGTAACTGGTTCACCGTAGGCGTCCTTACCACGGTGTTCTTCCGAAGCTTCTCCCACAAACCGGCTTTTTGAAGTATTCTTTTGGTAACCCTACCTATAGCCGCCTCCCGAGGGTCGGCTATTCCCAAGCGTATCCCCTCCTTTGTCAGGTCGTAAACCGACTTAACTTTTCCCGCAAGGGCTTTCGAAACCACTATAACCGGTTTGTGGTAAGCCAAAATCCTCACCGTTTTGGGGTCTATCAAACCCCTTTTTAAAGCCTCTTCCATGTATGAGTAGGCGGCGGGAATATACAAATCCCCTAAATGGTTTTCCAATTTGACGAGAAGGCTCCCCGAACCGGCAAAAACTGTTTCCACTTCCCACTTTGGGTTCTTTTTCCGATATAACCCGACCACTTCGAGGAAGGGTTCTTTCAACCCCGCGGCGGTGAGGGATACGATTTTCTTATCCCCTCCGCAGGACGTTATTGTTGCCGCAACCAATAGGAGGAAAAGGATTAATCCCGCCATGAAAGGGCAAATATTACGGAAACATCCGGAGGTAGGTATTTAACACCTCCTTAACGGGGAGGGTCTAAAATAGGAAACCCCGATGGGGAATAGGGAAATCATCCCGAAATCGGTGCTCGTCAGAAGAAAACTGTTCAATATCATCTTTCTCTCCCTAAACTGGTTGGCTGTGGGTATCGGTCTGTCCATCCTCTTTTGGGTTCTCGGATATCTAACCGTCAAAGGTATCCAGGGATTGAATATAGACCTCTTTACCAAAGTCGGGGGAGACCCAAACGATGGCGGTTTGTTGCACGCCTTTGTCGGTCACGCCATAATCTCCGCATTGACCGTTCTTATAGGGGTTCCCGTAGGTATTCTTATCGGCATATACCTGTCCGAATACGCGCGTTACAGCCGATTGGGGCGGTTTCTCAGCGATGTTAGCGACATTATGCTGGCGGCACCCTCTATAGTTATAGGTGTCTTCGTATATATCGTTTTGGTCAAACCTTTGGGGAATTTCAACGCCCTGGCGGGTGCGGTAGCCCTCGCCATACTGATGATACCGGTAATATTGAAAACGACCCAAAATATGCTTCTGCTCGTTCCCGATACCCTGCGGGAAGCCGCAATCGCCCTCGGTGCGCCCAAATGGAAGGTTATACTTTCGGTTGTCCTTCCCGCCGCACGCTTCGGTATTTTGACCGGTATTATCTTGGGAATAGCGCGGATAATAGGGGAGACCGCCCCCCTACTATTTACCTCCTTTAACAACAACTTCTTGAGCTTCAATATCTTCAAACCAATGGCTTCCCTAACTGTAACCATCTATCAGTACGCCCTGTCACCCTTTCCCAACTGGCAAAAACAAGCCTTTGCCGCCGCCCTTATCCTAACCCTGCTGGTTCTGTTCGCAACACTCCTTGCAAAATTCGTTATAGCCCGCCGCTATCGGGTTTAAATCGCTCTTTAAATTTTTGGTATAACCTCCTCTCCCCCTCGCTCAATGCCGAAAGCATCCTCCTAAAGCTATCCAACTCTTCGGGAGTAGCCTCCCCCCTCTTTACCTTTTCCTCCAAATGGAGAAGTTTTTTGAAAGTTTCCTCCATAAGGGGTTTGTCGACCGCGAGTATATCCTTTGCGGCTTTAAACCTCTTTTCCAAACCTAGGGTATCCATTTCCAGAAGCCACTTTGGGAGTTTCTCCTTCCCGTCCCCCCTTAGAATCTCTTCCGCAATTTTCCGCGCTTCCGGTGAGAGGTTTACCGAATTCAAATCCACCCTTTCCTGAAGGTAGAGCAAGCCGAGCAGAAAATCTATCTCTTGGGGTGAGAGATTGGAGGGAGGTTCGACCCGCTTTATTGGAATAAACTTCCTCTTACCGAAAAGTTGCAAGCCGGTTTTATCGCGAAATTCCCTTTGCCACAGTTCCGCCTTAACGGGGTCGGAGATTTCCCTTACCAAATCCCTGTAAATTTGAAGGTAAGAATCCCGCTTCGCGGGGGGAGCTTTTAAAAAGGCTTCGATTAAAAGCTTCTCCAGGGGTTTCGCATCGCCCAACAATTTGCGGAGACCCCTGACCCCCTCCTTCAGGACAAACGAGTCGGGGTCTTCTCCGGGGGGAAGGGTAACCACATATATGTCCAAGGGAAACTTTAAAAGTCTTTTGGAGGCTTCCACAATAGCCTTTCTGCCCGCACTATCCCCGTCGAATAGGAGGATAACCCTTTGGGTGAGTTTTGAAACCAATCTCGCGTGGTGAATGGTTAACGAAGTTCCCAAAGGGGCTACAGAATTGCCAAACCCCACCGAATGCAACCTTATAACGTCGAAGTATCCCTCCACCAGTATCAAGAAGTTTTTATCCCTCAAGTAGTCTTTAGCCCTATCTATTCCGAAAAGGCTCTTCTCCTTTTGAAAAATCTCACTGTTTGGGGAGTTCTTGTATTTCGGCAACTCCCCCTTTAAAGACCTACCCCCGAAGGCGACAACCTTTGAAAGGGAATTCCTTATGGGAATGGTGACCCTTTCGTGGAAGAAATCCCTATATTTGCCGAAAGAGGTTCTGTAAAAGTGTTTGAGCTGGAGGAGTTCCTCGAAAATCCCCTCCCGTTTGGCGAAATCCACACTCCCGTAACCGTTTCCCGCAAATCCCAAAGAGAAATCCCTAACAATGGATGGGGAAAATTTCCTCTCCTTTAGGAGAAAGTGCTTTGCCTCATCCGATTTTAACAATTCCTCCCTGTAGTATTCGTTAATCTTCCTCAAGGCGGTGTAATACTTCCCCTCCGCTTCCTCCGTTCCGAAATCGACTTCCAGATTAAACCTCTCCGCGAGCAGTTTGGCGGCTTCCAGATAGGAGATATTCTCGTATTCGGCGACAAACTTTATAACATCCCCTCCCTTACCGCAGCCGAAGCACTTCCAAATTTGGCGGGAGGGCGAAACGTAGAAGGAGGGGGTGCCATCGGGGTGAAAGGGACAACGGGTGGCGTAGGAATTCCCGACCCTTTTGAGGGGGAGGTATTCCGATATCACCTCCACTATATCGAGTTGTCTCCTTATCTCGTCGAAAACCGACATAGGGGGGAGGTTAATTTTATTTCCGTGGTTGGAAAGACATTAACCTTAACCCATTTATGGAACTGCGAAGTCTGTTCGAAACCCACCGGGCGGTTGCCCTCTTTGGGGATAAACCCTTAGGTGTGAGAAGGGTAAACATCCCACCTCTGGAGGGTTTTGTGGGTGTAAACCGACAAAAGGAGCTGTTGGTCAAAAATACGAAAGCCCTTTTGGAGGGAAAGCCCTTTAACGACGTTCTCCTTTGGGGGAAGCGCGGGACGGGAAAGAGCTCCCTTATAAGGGCTATGCTGGGACTTTCCCCCTCCCTCCGATTGTTTCAGGTGGACAAAGACCGTGTTGAGTTTCTGTTTCAATTCTTCGACCTCGCCTGGGATTTGAGACACTTGAAGTTCCTCGTTCTGGTCGACGACCTCACCATTACCGGCGAGGGGGAGAGGACAATACGTATATTGAAAACCCTGTTGGAGGGTTCGGTTTTCGAGAGACCCCCAAATGTGGCTATTTACGCCACCTCCAATAGGAAAAACCTGGCGCCCGACCAATATCTGGAAGGTGTCTATAAGTTCCCGCAGGAAGAGATTGAGGAAAGGTTTTCTTTGGTCGACCGCTTCGGGCTTAGAATAGGCTTTACCGATTTCGGTCGCGGGGACTACCTTAGGGCTGTCGAGTATTACTGCAAACAATACGGTATCCCCTTCGGGGAAAGCGTTAAAGGGGCGGCGCTCGAATACGCCGCAGAAAGGGGATTTAGCGGACGAACCGCCCACCAGTTTGTCCGGTACTTCGCGGCCACACGTTTATAGACCCTTTTGAAGTTTTTCCCTCGCTATCTTCTTTCCCAACTCAACGCCCGGTTGTCCGAATGGATTTACCCCCAAAATCTGGGCGGCAGCTACCGTTGTCAGCATGTAGAGCATAAACAGGTAGCCCAAATTAAAGGCGCTGTAGCGGTCAAGTTCTATGGAAACCACCGGTCTACCGGTTTGGATGAGTGCCTCTTTCGTCCCCTCGTAGAGGGCTTTGAAGATTTCCGAAACCTTTTTGTTTGCTATGTAATCGAAAATCTCCGTTTTTTCCGGTAAGACGGCATCCCACTTTATTTCCCTCGCCTTTACGAACTGGTAGACCTTGTCGTCGGGACCCTCCCTAAAGAGCTGAACGAGGGAGTGCTGGTCGACCGTGCCCAAAGCCTTTAAAGGGGTTTGCCCCTTACCCCCTTTGCCCAAACTTTCAGCCCACAGTTGGCTATACCAGAATGAAAAGGGAAACAGATAGTTTCCGTAAGCGAACATAACCGAGATATTCCTTCCCCCGTTTAGGTAATGTTCCATTTTGAACTTAGCCAACCTTATCGGTTCGCCGTCCTCCGATTGGTCTCTTAGAGCCTCGCGCGCACCCTCCCACAGCTCGTCTATATCGAAATCGGCGAAAAAGGAGGGCACCAAACCGGTGGAGGTTAAAACCGAAAATCTCCCATCCACATCGGAAGGTATTTCGAAAAACGCACACCCCAAAGATTGGGCAATACTTTCGAAATTTTTCCCCCTATCGCCGACAAAGATAACCCGTTCCTCCACCGAAAGGTTTCTTTTTCTAAGTTCCTCCAGTACAAGGTTTAGAAATACCACCGTCTCCAAAGTGGTTCCCGATTTGCTGACGAAACAGAAAACGGTATCACTCCAATCTATGGCGTCCAAAGTTTGCTTCACCAAGGTGGGGTCTATGT
>JALWDU010000047.1 GCA_027036735.1 Aquificales bacterium
TTTCTCATCTTTTCCCCCTTTGGGGGCTAATAAATTAAATAAGGAAATTCTTATAAACCGAAAGGAGGTAAACCATGGCAGGAAAAGTTATCGAACTCAACGAACAGAACTGGGAACAGGAAGTTCTCAACTCCGACAAACCCGTTTTGGTGGACTTCTGGGCTCCCTGGTGCGGTCCCTGTCGTATGATAGCGCCCATTATTGAGGAGCTCGCCGAGGAACTCGGCGATAAAGTAAAAATAGGTAAACTCAATACCGATGAAAATCCCAACATCGCCATAAGGTACGGCATCAGGGCTATACCCACCATCATGCTCTTCAAAAACGGCGAGGTGGTCGACACCAGAATAGGTGTTCAGCCCAAGGAAATGCTAAAACAGATGATATTGGCTCACCTCGACTGATTTCTACCAACCCCTCTGCGGCGATATTTTTTCCTTTCCCCCTCGGGGGTTTTAAAAAGGGAAAACCCTAAGGGGGATATTTCTAATCCGCATACCTTGCGGAGGCTAATTTTTCTTCCTCACTTACCGGTTTCATAACGAAAACCTTATCCCCTTCGCGAACCCTTTCAACAACCTTTAACCCTATACGGGTGGGAGCCTTTGCAACCTCTATAGGTTTCCTATCTATCTGCATACTTTCCACCCTTTGGCGGACTACACCGGTCTTTTTACCTATGATGTGAATCGTATTCCCTATTCTTAACTCTCCGGTTTCGATTTTTACCTCCGCCACACCTATGCGGGGGTAATACTTCTCGACAACACCTATATAAACCTTCTGCTCGGTCGCCTTCGAGCGGTTTATTCCAAACGAGGGCGCTCCGAAGTAGAAACCGCTATCCCAATCGCGGTGGTAGACCTTCGAAACCATTTCTATAAGCTCTTCCCTAAGTTTTTCGTTAAAGGTTCCCTCAAGCAAAGAATCTCTTGCCATTCTGTAAGCTTTGGTAACCATATAGACGTAGTCGGGATTTTTATTCCTTCCCTCTATCTTCCACGCATCGGCAAAGGTTAGGTATTCGACGATATCCAACGTCATAAGGTCGGTAGCGGAAAGGATATAGTCCTCTCCGAGGATAAATTCCCTATTTCCGGCAGTGTCGTTTAAGTCCCTTATTTTCACCTCGAACTTATGCCTGCAAACCTGGTAGCACTCGCCGCGGTTTGCGGAGGTTTTAAAGATGTCGTGGCTCAAAAAGCACCTTCCCGAAATAGCCATACACATCGCGCCGTGGACGAAAATCTCTATCTCCAAACCGGTTTTTTCCTTTAACTCCTTGAGTTGCTTTAAATTGAGCTCCTTTGCGGGGACTATTCTCTTAACCCCCAATTGTTTGAAAAAATTTGCACTCACCGAGTTGGCTATACCGGTCATTACCGACATGTGAGTCTCTATACCCCTCTCGAGGCTCTTTAGGACAACCGCCATATCCCACGCGATAACGGCATCTATTCCCGTTTCCTTTACGGCGTCCAAAACCTCTTCGACGTAGGGCAAATCCTCTTCATAGACCATCGAGTTGAGGGTTAGGTATGCCCTTACACCTCTTTCGGCGGTAAATTCCCTAATTTCTTTCAAATCCTTTAATGTGAATTTCTTTTTCAAACTCCTTTGGTTCAATTTGTCCAAACCAAAATAAATAGCCTCCGCTCCTCCCTTTACCGCGGCGGCGAGGCTTTCCCAACTCCCCGCGGGTGCCAAAATTTCCGGTTTTTTATAGACCATCGCCCGTTGGAGAATTAAAAAACCTTACCCCTTTGGTGGCAAGGAGATAACTCACCGAGTTTTAAACAGAAATCGCAACTTTGGGAAGGGTTAACCTATAGGAACTTATGTTGGAGGTATTTTTTGCCTTTGTTCAACTGATATCGTTGATATTTATCTTTTCCTTTCATAATTTCGTTAGGGCTTATGTAGCCTACCTGTTGGGGGACGATACGCCCAAAAGAATGGGCTTTTTAACCCTAAACCCAATAGCCCACATAGACCTGGTCGGAAGTATTATCCTTCCCCTGATTTTTATACTCGCCCGGAGTCCCCTCATTATCGGATGGCCGCGGATGGTGCCTATAGATTACAACCGCTTTAGAAATCACAGAAGGGATGCCATTTTGCTATCCCTGGCGAGTATCGCCGCTTACTTTCTCATAGCCTTTATAAGCTACCTTCTCTTTAAACTCGTTGTATCCCTATCGCTTCCCGACAAAATTGTTATCCCCCTTGCGAGTTTATTCCAATACACAACCTTTATAAGCGTCTTTTTCGGCTTTCTCAATCTCTTTCCCATACCTCCTTTGGATATGGGAATTATTGTCTTTCTTTTATTCGGAAAGAGTATGGATGAAATCCAAAGGCACGCCCTAATAGGGGGAATAGTTATTCTGTTTCTCTTTCTAATGGGATTTTTTTCGAAACTCTTTGAACCCGTATATTCCCTTTTACAGCGACTTTTCTAACTTTTTATTGAAAAAAAGGGGAATCCTTGCATAATTTTTCCATAAAAAGGAGGTAAAAACATGGCAAGAAGAGGAAGAAGAAAAGGCGGTCCCAGATACAAGAAGGTAAGCCTCTCCCTACCCAAAAGGCTTTATAGCATCCTAAACGGTATAGCGATGGGTGACGACAGAAAATTAAACAGGCTCATTAAGGGAATTCTCGAGGAAAAACTTCAAGAGGCTACCGTTGCCGAATTGGAGGCTTACATTACCGGTGAAAAAGAGGAGGAAGAGGAAACCCTCAAAGAGGAAACCGAACAGGAGTAACCCTTTACAGTTCCCTTATTCCCCTCTCTATCCTTTCGAGGGCTTCGTTTAAAATCTCCTCCGAGTGGGCGGTGCTCAAAAACCACGCCTCGAATTGGGAGGGAGGTATCAACACCCCGTTTTTGAGTAAAGCTTTAAAGAACCTCGCAAAGAGTTTCAAATCGCTCCTTTTGGCGTCTTCGTAACTTTCGACCCTCCCATCGGTGAAAAATACGGTAAACATAGACCCCACGCGGTTAAGGGTGTGTTCTATACCCTTTTGGGTTAGGAGTTTCGATATCTCCCCCGCAAAGCGGTCGGTCTTTTTCTCCAATGCCCCGTAAGGGTTGGTCTCTTTCAGAACCCTTAGGGTAGCCAACCCCGCCGCCATGGCGACCGGATTACCCGACAGGGTTCCCGCCTGGTAGATATTCCCCTCCGGGGCTATTTGGGACATGTAGCTCTCGTCACCCGCGTAAGCCCCCACCGGCATACCGCCCCCTATCACCTTCCCCAAAGTGGTGAGGTCGGGTTCTATACCGAAATATTTCTGCGCACCCCCGTAGGAGAGCCTGAAGCCGGTTATCACCTCGTCGAAAATCAAAAGTGCGCCGTATTTTCGGGTTATCTCCCTCAATTTTTCCAAAAATCCCGCCTTCGGCGGAACAACCCCCATATTTCCGGCAACCGGTTCGACGATAACGCAGGCGATTTCCTCACCCCTCTCCTCAAAGAGTTTTTCGACCGCTTCGATATCGTTGTAGGGCAAAACGTAGGTGAGCTTGGCTATTTCCTCGGGGATGCCCGGCGTTCCCGGAATGGCGAGGGTGGCAACCCCGGAGCCGGCGCTAACCAGAACGCTATCGTAGTGTCCGTGATAGCAGCCGTCGAATTTGACTATATATTTGCGTCCCGTTACGCCCCTCGCGAGTCTGATGGCGGACATAACCGCTTCCGTTCCGCTGTTTACGAAGCGCACCCTGTC
>JALWDU010000048.1 GCA_027036735.1 Aquificales bacterium
TTCTTAACCAGCTGTTCGATAACCTCCACGAGGGTGGTCGTCTTTCCCGTTCCCGGGGGTCCGTGTATCAGAAAGAGCGGCTCGCTGCCCAAAGCCCTCTTTACCGCCTCTATCTGGTATTCGTTTAAGTTCCCGTTAAAAGGTTTTATCTCCTCTTCCCTCACCTTTAGGAGGTCTTTACCCTTTCCGAGAATAACCTCCTCGGGGTATTCGGTCTTTCCCTCCTCGAAGCGGGTCAGGGCGGCGTTCATCCTCTTAAAGGTGATGTCGTTTACAAAGAGGTCGACCCTCCAGTAGCCCCTGGTGAGGTCGGGCGGCGGGTCGGAGAAGGCTATATCGAGGTATCTCTTACCCTTCTCGTAAACCGTTCCCTCGACTCCCTCTTTGAGGGGATTGGTTCGGCTCACCAAAACCACATCTCCGACCTTTATCTGGTGGTTTTCCGGCATATCGGGGCGACCGAAGCGGTAGACCTTATAACCGCCCACTATCTCCCCTCTGTAGGAGGCTTTCAGTCCCAGGATTGCCCTTCCCCTCTGCTCGCGCTCCTTGCCGGTCAGGAGCTTTATCTCCCTTATGTGGAACTCCTTTTCCGCCTCCCTTTCGAGCTCTATGAGGTTTTTGAAGTATTCGCCGTACTCCTTTCGGTCTTTGAAAACCTTTTTAAACTCCATCGGAAGGCTAACAAATTGTATTTCCTCAAGGGGGATTTTCTGATTTCGGTTACCTCCGGAGGGGTATCTTCGAACCGTTGCCCCCCAAGGGTGTGCGAATAATATTTCCTTTCTTAGCAAAAATAGGTAAGGAGGAAAGCGAAATGGCAAAGGTTATAGGACACGCCAGGCTCGAACAAATCGCCAGAAGGGCGGCGGGTATAGACCTCGACAAAAACAAAACCGCCCGCGTCATCGAAATGGTTGAGAAAAAGCTCTACGACCTCCTAAAGGTCGGTGAGGAGAATGCCAGCTACAACGACAGGCAGGTTATTTGGCTCTCCGATATACCCCTAACCATGGGTTTCAGACAATCTATGAGGAAATTCCGCGAGCTCGAAGAGGAGGTTCCCATAGAGGACATCCTCAAATTCCTGGCGAGCAAACCCCCCCTAAAGTATCCCCTTGAGGCGGAACTGGAGAACAAACTCCCCGAAATCGTCGGTGCGCTCATCTACATCATCGCCAACATCATAAAAGAGGTTTCCGAGGATAACAGGTATCCCTCCGAGGAAGAACTCGACAAAACCGAAAGGATTCTCGACCTCACCCTTTAATCCTTATCCCTTTCCCTCCTCTTCATGTAGTAGTAGCTCACCATTATGTAGGAGGCGGAAAAGACCGCAATAGCCAAACCGGTTATCAGCTGTTCGGTATCCCCACCCGTCAGCCCCTGAAAGAAGAAGACCAATCCGAGGAAGAAGAAAACCGCAAACACCAAGACGGTGGTTATAAACAGGGCTTCGACAAACTGTTGGAGGAACAACGACAAAACAGCAACCACCACCAGTAGCAGAAATATCTTCGACATTTGGAGGTTTCTATATTACCCCCCTCCTTTGGGAGGTTCGATAACACCCCTCTCGACCAGTTTGGTTAGGTTGTCTATTTCAAACCTCACCTTGGGGACGGTTTTCGCCCTCACCCTACCGGCGAGGTGCTTCCTTATGTAACCCGACATCTTTTGGAGTTTTTCCAAAGCCTTACCCTCCAGGTGTTCGGGAAATACCGTTATAAAAACGACCGCATCTTTCAAATCCTTGGACAGCTTTACCCCCGTTACGCTCACCCACCCGTAGGTGTTGGGGTCGAGTTCCTCCCTCAGGAGGTTGGAAATCTCTTCCTGCAACGTGTGGGAAAGCCTTTCAAGACGGATACCCATAACGGTTTTTAATATAGGTTTTCCCCAAAGCGGGTAGAGTTTTTCCTTATGGCTACCTACAGAGATGCCGGCGTCGATATCGAAAAAGCCGACAAATTCGTCGAATACATAAAGGAGCGCGTTAAGGAGGTTCAGGGAAAGGAGATTGTCACCCCCTTCGGGGGATTTGCGGCGGGTTATCTGCTCGACATATCTAAATACAGAAATCCCGTTCTCGTCTCGACCACCGACGGGGTGGGGACGAAGCTAAAGATAGCCCAAATTATGAACAAACACGACACGGTCGGTATAGACCTGGTGGCTATGAACGTAAACGACCTTATAACCACCCTGGCAAAGCCCCTCTTTTTCCTCGACTACATAGCCACGGGTAAGCTCGACCTCGAGACCCAAAAACAGGTAATAGACGGGATAGTGGAGGGGTGCAAACAAGCCGAATGCTATCTGGTGGGGGGCGAGACGGCGGAGATGCCCGGCTTCTATAAACCGGGGGAATACGACCTGGCGGGTTTCTGCGTCGGTGTGGTCGAGAGGGATGAGATGTTAACCGGCGAAGACATAAAGCCGGGCGATGTTCTTATAGGTCTCCCCTCTTCGGGCGTCCACTCCAACGGTTATTCCCTGGTGAGGAAGATAATCGCCGACAAGGGCTACAGATACGACCAATACGTAGAGGAGCTGGGCGGAGTTTTGGGAGAAATTCTTTTAACCCCCACGAGGATATACGTTAAGGATATCCTCTCCCTCAAGGGGAAAGGGGTTAAATTCAAGGGGATAGCCCACATTACGGGGGGCGGAATTCCCGGAAACCTGGTGAGGATTCTCCCGGAAAATGTGACCGCCGTAGTGGAGAAGGAAAAACTCCCCAAACTCCCGATATTCGAGTGGATACAGAAGGAAGGAAATGTCCCCGAGGAGGAGATGTTTAAAACCTTCAACATGGGTGTGGGAATGGTTATAGCCACCGATAGGGAAAACGCCGAAAAAATTCTCTCCCTCCACAGGGAGGCTCGGATTATCGGATACCTCGAAGGGGGAAAAAGGGAGGTTAGGATAGTTTAACCCCTTTGGGTTTGTCCTTTCCCCTTTGACAGCTATTTTTGTTAACTTATGGATAGGGAACTTATGATGCTCGAAGACCTCCGACTGCTCGCGGCGGAGGTCAACGACATAATCTTCACACTGCGCGATAGGTTTACGCCCACCCTTTTGAGGGACGAGCTGGAGGGAATTATCGCCCGAAGGGCTCTATCGCTGGAAGTGGACACCATTAGGGAGGCGAAAACCGATAACGCAACCCTCTACGAGGTGACCTTTAAAAATATCCGCCACCGCCTACACGTCCCCAAACAGGACACCCCCTTAGAGCTCTACCAAAGGTTGGTTAGGCGTCTGCACGAAGAGTTTTTCGACAGCGTGGTGGCAAAGCGTTACTATCTGCTCGACGTTCCCAAAAGGTGGATTTTGCTCCTCGAGGAGGATGCCGGAGATATAGCGAGGGGTTACTGCGAGGTGGTCAGATTTACGACCGACCTCTTCGAGGAATACCACAGATGCCGCCGCTGTGTGGAGGAGCAAATCAATAAAAAACCCGATAAGGAAATATGGGAAAAGGTGCTCCTCTCGGTGGATGAGGACAAACCCCTCGAACCCTTTATGGAAAGTTGTTTAGCACCCTGCGAGCTTATAGACCTCGTGGCGGAGGTGGAAAACCGCTTTAACCTCCAGTTGGATACCGACTTGGAGGAGGCTTTTAGGATATTGCTTAAATAAAGCAAGGGACGTCGGCGTATTAAAAATATTATTAATCCTTTTGAATTTTATACTCCTCCCACATCTTTTGACTTTCTAAATATGCCATTCTATCTATAAGTGCGGGTTTTATTCCGGACATACCCTCAATAGCCTTTTTATAAAGGTCTAGATAACCTTCCACTATTAGAGATGTAATTACATCGGTTAATTTTTTAAACGCCTCAAAAATCCTCCAAGCTTCATCTTTTTCGAAAGTTTCAAAACACTTTTTCCCAAATTCCAATTGTATATGGCTCATCATAGAGAGCATATAAACGTTATCGACGCCGCGTGCTATATGGGCTAAACCGACAAACCATTGTCTTTTCCAAAAATCTTCGGAAGGTTTTCCCTTTAAAAGGCTTAAATACCACTCTTTTAAAGTCTTTTCGAGTGCCTCACGGGGAAATTTTTCGACTATCTTAGCCGTATTTGGGTAGGAATACAATTTATCGTAAAAGGTTTTTACTATATCGTCCGCCCATTTTTGGAGTATTTCCGATTTCTCCTCCAAAATTTGGAGGTCGGTATCTTTTAAATCCAATAGAGAAGAACCATCTTTTGTTACCAAATCCATTTTCTGTGGAAACAAATTTTTTGCCATAACCTATGGAATGTTAATAAAAGAACCTCTTTTTTGCCAAAGTGCATTTAGGATAGTAAATTGCTATCAAAATGATGGCGGTTTGAAAGCCAACTAATATTAATCTGTTTATGCTCGAGGTATTGGGAAGCTTTAGAAGGACTCACTATTGCGGGGAAATTAACGAGAATAACATAGGTCAAACCGTCCGCCTCGCCGGGTGGGTTGATACGGTTAGAAATCACGGTGGGGTGGTCTTTATAGACCTAAGAGACCGTTCCGGAGTCGTCCAGGTTGTGGCGGAGGAGCTCAAAAACCCCGAGGCTTACGAGATAGCCGATAGGGTAAAACCGGAATACGTAATAGCGATAGAGGGAAAGGTCAGACGCCGCCCCAAGGGGACGGAAAACCCCAAAATCCCGACCGGTTACGTCGAGGTTGTAGCCGATAGGGTTGTGGTTTTGAACACCTCCAAGCAACCCCTACCCTTCCAGATAGAGGACGATATAAACGTCAACGAGGAAACCCGTCTCCGCTACCGCTACCTCGACCTGCGCCGCCGCCCCATGCTTAACAACCTCCTGATAAGGCATAGGACCTACCAGGTGGTTAGAAATTTCCTAACCAACGAAGGTTTTATAGAGGTTGAGACCCCCCTTCTGACCAAATCGACCCCCGAAGGGGCTAGGGACTTTATAGTTCCCTCGAGGCTCCACCCCGGAAAGTTTTACGCTTTGCCGCAGTCTCCCCAGCTCTTCAAACAAATCTTGATGGTCGCCGGTATAGACAAGTATTTCCAAATCGCCAAGTGTTTGAGGGACGAAGACCTAAGGGCAGACCGCCAACCGGAGTTTACCCAAATAGACTTGGAGATGTCCTTTGTCGGAAAGGACGACGTTATGAACCTCACCGAGAGGTTGATAAAGGAAGTTTTCAAACAGGTTTTGGGAGTTGAGATAAACGGACCTTTCCCCGTTTACGGATACGACTACGTTATGGACAGATACGGGAGCGATAAACCCGACCTCCGTATAAAGGAGGACGTAATTACCCCCCTCATAGAGATAACCGATATCTTCAAAGAGACCCAATTTAAGGTTTTCAAAAATGTGGTCGACAAAGGAGGAATTATCAAGGCTATAGTCGTCAAAGGTGGGGGGAAATCCCTATCCCGTCAAAAGATTGACGAATTGACGAAGTTTGTCCAAAAGTTGGGGGCTAAAGGTCTGGCGTGGATAAGGGTTGACGAAAATAAGCTAACCTCTCCCATAACCAAATTCTTCAGCGAGGAGGAGGTTAAAAACCTCCTGGAGAGGGTCGGCGCAGAAGTGGGGGACATTATCTTCTTCCAAGCCGATACCGATAGGGATTTCGTCTATAAGGTGATGGACGCGCTCCGCCGCCGTCTCGCCGACGAGCTTGGCGCGAGGGAGGAGGGCTTCAAATTCCTCTGGGTGGTTGACTTCCCTCTCGTGGAGTGGGACGAAGAGGAGGAGAGGTTCGTATCGGTTCACCACCCCTTCACCATGCCGAGGGAGGAGGACTTACCCAAGATAGACGAAGCCCTCGCCACCGAAGATATAGAGAGACGTAAGGAGATACTAAAGGGCGTAAAATCGCTCGCCTACGATATGGTTTTAAACGGCTACGAGATAGGTGGCGGTTCTATCAGGATACACCGCACCGATATACAGGAGAAAATCTTTAAACTCCTCAACATCGGCGAGGTGGAGGCTCAGGAGAAATTCGGTTTTCTACTCGAAGCGCTCCAATACGGCGCGCCTCCCCACGGCGGCTTTGCCTTCGGTCTGGACAGGGTTCTAGCCATAATGGTCGGTGCGGAGAGCATAAGGGATGTTATAGCCTTCCCCAAAACTCAAAAGGGTATATGCCCGCTGACGAATGCCCCCGACTACGTAGACCCCAAACAGCTCAAAGAGGTTCACTGCAAGATAGAGGAACTCGAAGAGGAATAGTTCTTCTCTTCTCCCCTTTCAGTTTTCGAAAGTTTAGAGCCACTTCGAGAGGAACTTAATACCCGCCAAGAAGTAAAAGACTCCGAGAATTTTCTTTATCTGTTGCGGTTTGAGGTAATTGTGGGCTACGTGGGTGCCCAGATAACCGGCTACAAAGGCGGGAAGGGCGGCGGCTAATGTAATCTTCCAATCCACCATTCCCAACTTTAGGTAGGTTAAGAACCCCGTCAGAGAGGAAAAGGGCACCATAAAAATGACCGACGAGATAACCTTAACGGGATTTAAACCGTAAAACATTAGGAGGGGAGAAACCACGCTACCCCCGCCGATGCCGAGCAATCCCGAAAGTATCCCCCCTAAGGAGCCTATAGAAACCGTTACCCACAGAGGTGCCTCTTCTTTTATATGTTCCACCTTTTTGGGGATGTAGAGTATTACACCTATGTAGAAGAGGAGAAAGGAAAAGAGCAAACCAACCCACTTTGGGTTTAGGATGTGGGATAGGTATGCCCCTAATGGGGACATTAATGTGGAGCTAACCGTTAGGGGTATGGCTATCTTCCAATCTATTCGGCGGTTTCTCAAGTTGTTGAGGATACCGGCGGAGGTGGAAATCACATTTGTAAAGAGCCCCGCCGCCCGCGCGTGGGCGAATGGAACGCCGAGCATATTCAAAACGGGCACTATAAGTATAGCCCCCCCTATACCCCCGAGTGCGAAGATAAATGAAAGCACGAAGGAGACCAGCGATACCGTCAAAAGCTCCATCGCAGAGGGTAGAAGTTTAAGACCTCCATTAGGAAATGGCGAAAACCTTATATTGCCGCTCTGGGAATAACATTTCCCACTATGGGCTTGGAGGAATTTGTTAAAAATTTCGGCTACGAAACCCGCAAGGAGATGAAAGCCTCCGTCGAAGAAACGGCGAGGCTCCTCATGGAGGGAAGGGCTGTTTTGGTCGATATCCGCTTTGAGGAGGAATACAAGGTTTGGAACGTCCAACCTTCGGTCAATATACCTTTAAACGAACTCCCCGAAAGGTGGAGGGAAATAGACACCTCGAAGGTGGTAATTACCGCCTGCCCCCACAAGGATAGGGCGATAATAGCGATGACCTACTTGAGGGAAAAGGGTATCCCCGCAAAATATCTCGACGGGGGATTGGTAGGTCTGGTCGAACTCCTAAGGGCGGACAAGGCTAAGGAATTCTTCGAAAGGACTCAAAAATAAGGTTAACCCTACGGGGTTTTGCCCCTATACATTTCCCCAAATGGGGGCGGAACTTTGCAATCCCCTTTTGGGGGGTGTTCCTAAAATTAAAACCAATTATGGAACACCTTGCAAAAGCCGACAGAGAGGTATTTGAGGCGGTCGTCAAGGAAATGGACCGTCAGCACTACTCCCTCGAGATGATAGCCTCCGAAAACTTCACCACCTATGAGATAATGGAAGCGGCGGGCACCCCGCTGACCAACAAATACGCCGAAGGTTATCCCGGGAAGCGCTACTACGGCGGTTGTGAATACGTCGATATTGTCGAAAGCCTCGCCATAGAGAGGGCTAAAAAGCTCTTCGGCGCGGAGCACGCCAACGTCCAGCCCCACAGCGGGTCGAGCGCCAACCTCGCGGTCTATTTCGCATTGGCAAAGTGCGGAGACACCATTTTGGGTATGGATTTGGCGCAGGGCGGACACCTAACCCATGGCGCAAAGGTTTCGATATCCGGAAAGTGGTTTAACGCCGTCTCTTATGGACTCAACGAGAAGGAGGAGATTGACTACGACCAGGTTTATAAGCTCGCCAAGGAGCACAAACCCAAGATAATCGTAGCCGGCGCCTCCGCCTATCCGAGGGTGATAGATTGGGCTAAGTTCAAGGAGATAGCCGAAGAGGTTGGCGCCTACCTTATGGTCGATATGGCTCACTACGCCGGTCTCATAGCGGGCGGAGCCTATCCCAGCCCCGTGCCCTACGCCGACGTCGTTACCTCCACCACCCACAAAACCCTGAGGGGTCCCCGTAGCGGTTTCATCCTATCCAAGGCGGAATTGGCTAAAAAGATAGACAAAGCCGTTTTCCCCGGCATCCAGGGGGGACCTTTGATGCACATAATCGCCGCCAAGGCGGTAGCCTTCAAGGAGGCTATGACCGACGAGTTTAAAGAGTACGCCCACCAGGTGGTTAAAAACGCCAAAGCCCTCGCCGAAGAGCTTCTCAAACTCGGTTACAAGCTCGTTACCGGCGGAACCGACAGCCATATGGTATTGGTTGACCTTAGACCCCTCGGGCTCACCGGTAAGGAGGTGGAGGAAGCCCTCGAGAAAGCCGGCATAACCGTTAACAAGAACGCCGTCCCCAACGACCCCTTACCCCCCACCAAGACCAGCGGTATAAGGCTGGGAACCTCCGCCCTCACCACCCGTGGGATGAAAGAGGACGATATGCGTCAAATCGCCCGTTGGATAGATACCGTTATAAAGAACCTCGGTGAGGAAAAGGTTATAGAGAGGGTCAGGAACGAAGTCCACGAAATGTGCGACCGTTATCCCCTCTACCCCGAATGGAGGGAAAAAGCCCACAAACTCCTAAAGGGTGAGGAGGGTTAATCCTTCCCCTTTTAAGGTTTCCCCCTTTTTCCTCACCCCTAACGGGAAACATAATAGTTTGACCCTTTTAGGGTTTCTAAAACCTTTTCCACCTATATTGATAAAAATCTCCTCCGCGACCTCCTCGTGATAGGTGTAGGAAGAGGTCTTCCCACCCATGGAAGGAAACAAATTTAAGAACCGAAAGGGGGATTAGGAGAGCAGTTTCCCTATCAGGGTATCTATCTTTTTCCTCACCTCCAGTCGGTCGATTAAACCTTCGGGAACACCCTCCGCACCTCTGAGGGAACCGGTCAAAGACCCGTAAATCGCCCCTATGGTGTCGGTATCTCCCCCCACCTCCAAGAGGTCTTTTATACCCTCCAAAAAGTTTTCCACCTTGAGGAAGAGGAAAAAGGCGCTCCCCACCGTGTGGACTACAAAACCGCTCGTTCCGAGCAGGGGCAAAGCCTCGGCGGAAGTGTAGCCGTCGGTGTAAAGCTTTAGAGCCTTTTCGACCGCACCCTTAACCGCGTTCTCTATCCCGAGTTTTTCCAAAATCTCAATTACCTTTTTAACGGTTATCCCCGCTTCGCGGGGGTTTTCCTTTAAATTGAAATAGACCGCATAGGCTACCGCAAACGCCCCGCTTATAGCCAGCTCGTTGTGGTGGGTGATGTAGCCTTCCCACCTGACATATTCGTAGAAATCCTCCAGCGGGAGATTTTTCAAGTAAGCCCATACCCCGAGGGGCGCTATCCGCATAGCCACGCCGTTGCCCGCCGCCCTTCGGTCGACAATTCCGGCTTTGAACCAATTTCCGGTCTCCCTAAACCTCTCCAAAGCCCTGTAGGTGGTGTAACCGATTTTTTGCAGTTCACCTTGGAGGTATAGGTCTAAATATTTTTCCGCAACCCTTTGGGGGTCGTATTTACCGCTTTCTACCAAAACCTCCAAAAGTGCCAAAGTCATAACCGTATCGTCCGTCGGAGGGATTGGCTTTTTTTCGACCAAAAGGTGGAGGTATTCGCCCAACCCGTCGCCCAAAGCGTGGAGGTAAAAGGTGTCCCTCAACCTATCCATCGGTCTAAAACCCCCTTATAGCACTCCAAAATGCGGTTCGATATCGAAATTAAATCCCCCTTCGGGGTAGGGGGATTCCTCAACAACCTCAAGGCTGTTTGGGTAAACTCTTTTTCGTCCCTTACGGGGAAAGCCAATCCCAAACTTTCCAAAATTTGGACTAAGTCTTTAAACTTCCCTATGTGGGTGCCGAACATAACCGGTTTCCCGAAGTAGGCGGGTTCCAAAAGGTTGTGTCCCCCTATCGGAACGAGGCTTCCCCCCACAAAGGAGACCGTCGAAAGTCTATAAAAGTGGAGTAGCTCCCCGAGAGTATCGACGACCAAAATGTCACCTTTAAAGGTTTCTCCCACTTCGCTCCTCAAAGAGGTTTCGAGATTGGGATGGATTTTCCTCGCGAGGTTATAGACCTCTAAAGCCCTCGACGGGTGGCGCGGTGCCAGTACCAAAACCGTGTCGGGTAGCTCCCTTTTGATTCTCCCAAAGGCGGATAGGATTATCTCCTCCTCCCCTTTGTGGGTGCTTCCCGCCACCAGAACCCTTTTGTGGGACGGAAAAGAAATATTCGACCCCTTGAGGTTTGGTTTGAAAACAGCCTTCAAATTCCCGCAGACCACCAGCTTTTCACGGGGAACGCCCAGCTCCCCGAAGCGTTCGGCGGTTTCTCTATCCTTGCAGACAATAGCGTCGAAACGGGAAAGGAGCGGTTGATATATCCCCTTTAGGGCTTTGAGCAGTTTATAACTCCTCCTTCCCAAACGCGCGTTTATCAGGAGCTTTGTCGGAACCTTTGCCCCCAAAAGGGAGGGGTATCGGTCGCTCTCCACCAAAAGGAGGACGTCGGGTTTGTATCTCCTCACAAAGAGTTTTACCGAAAATCCCAAGAGCAGTCCCGAAATGGGGAGGTGCAGGTATCTATCCGCCAGGGATTGTTTTCCCATAAATTCCTCCGCCCGGGGAGAGGAGTAGGTAACCACCAAACGGTGTCCCCTTTCCTTCAAATACTCGAGGAGGGGTTTTGCGGTTACATACTCACCCACGCTGGGGGTGTGAACCCATACGACCGACATCAAAGGGGAAAGGATATCCCCCCGAAGGGGGTGTTAACGGAATAGACCGAAGGAAGGAAGTCTGTAGTATCTCGAAAAGACCCTGTAGGATTCGCGGAGTATCAATAACGCCAATAGGAGCAGAACGAACGCCACCCCCGAAAGGGTATATTTCCCGTCGAGGGCAAACTTAACGGTTTGGAATATCAGAATGGAGACCGTTGTAAGGGTCATAAACACCGCAGGAATGGCGGTATATTTGGTCGGTTTGCGAATGCCGATGAGGTAGGCGGTCAAAACTATCAGGGTAAGCGCGGCTATGAGCTGGTTGGCGCTACCGAACACAGGCCAGATAATAGTCCAGGCATTGGTGAGAGCGAAGAAGGTGCCTATAAGTATCCCCGCCAGGGATGCGATGTACTTGTTCCTAATACCGGTTAGGTCGGTAAAGATTAGTCGGTTGATACGGCTCGCACTGTCGAGGGTGGTCATAACGAAGGCGTTTAGCATCATCATTCCGAAAAAGGAGGCTACCGCAAAGCCTATAAAGGGCAACCCCTGGGCGACCAGCTCTCCGTAGCCGTATCCGAAGGCGAGAATGGGCGACTGCTTGAGCAGGTCTTGGAAAACAAAACCCTCAACCCCTTGGGGTTTCGAAAGCCAGTAGAGACCCGCCGTAACCGAGAGCAGGGCGACAAGTGCCAATAAGCTTTCGAGAAGCATACCGCCGAAACCCACCAGTTTCGCGTCGCTCTCCTTATCCAACTGCTTGGAGGTTGTTCCCGACGCCACGAGGGAGTGAAAACCGCTTATCGCACCGCAGGCGATTATAACGAACATAAAAGGCCAAAGCGGTTTGTCGGTTAAATGTAAGCCCGCCAAAGCGGGGGCTTTTAGGGTTGCACCCGCCAAAAGTGCACCGAAAACGCCCAGTAGCAACCCGAAAATCAGTTGGAAGGTTGCCAAAAAGTCCCTCGGTTGGAGCAAAACCCAGACGGGGGTTACCGAGGCTATAAAGGCGTAGGCGAGTAGTAGAAGCGTCCAGGCGGCAAAGGGGCTAAGACCCAAAGAGGGTAAGGTTATGGAAACCCAATAATCGTGGTTGGGTGTGTAGGGGACACCGATGGTGATGGGAATTTTGTAACCCAACCACAGGAGGGCGAGGAGGGAGAAAAACCCTATAAAGGCGGCTAACCAAACGTTGACCCCGAAGCGGTAAATGAGGGTTCCGACGAAAATGGCGACCAAAATAAGTCCGAAACTCGGGAGAACGAGTTCCGGTTGTTTGATAAAGGTTTTCGCCGTAACCACCGCAAAAACGCCAACGACGAGGGAGAGGGCTATAAAGAGAAAGACCGAAAATAGATTTTTGGCGAGGGGCGAGATACTCTTTTCGGCGATTTTTACTATCGAAGCCCCCCTCTCCCTTACCGAGCTTACCAGTGCCAGGTAGTCGTGAACAGCCCCCATAAATATACCGCCGAAAACAATCCACAGAAAGGCGGGTAACCAACCGTATAAACTCGCCGCCAAGATGGGACCGATGATGGGACCCGCACCCGCTATAGACGCAAAGTGGTGTCCGAGCAAAACCCACTTATTGGCGGGAACGTAGTCCAGCCCGTCAAACTTCTCGTGGGCGGGGGTCGGTCTGTTGTCGTCGGGCTCCGCAATTTTCCGCTCTATAAGTCCCCCGTAAAACTTGTAGCCGAGAAATAGGGCTATTAAACCGAAAAGTATTAGGAGCGTGGTGTTCATAAAGATTTTAGGATAAGTGGGTGAAGGTTGCGAATTAATAGTCGCCGAAAAGCCCAATTGGAAATTAATTTCCTTTTGGAAACTATATTTGATTGAGGAGGGAAATGATAGAGGAAAGGATAGATTTGGGAAGCTTTGACGAAAAGTTTTTCGCGATTGTGGGAAGGGCGGACGAAAACCTCAAATTTTTCGCCGACCTCTTCGGTGTAAAGGTTATAGCCCGCGGAACGGAGGTTATAGTGAAGGGAGACCCCGATAAGGTCAAAAAATTCACATCCTTCCTCCGGAAGATGCTTAAGGAGGTTCCCAAAAGACATCTAAACGCCGCACAGGTTAGGGAAGAGGCAAAAAAATACCTCCGCGAGTTGGAGGAAATCGAACAACCGACGCGCGGAGATGGGAAAGAGGGGGAAACTCAGGAGGGAGAAGAGGTTATACTCGTCACCCACCGCAAGAAGGCTATAGTTCCCAAAACGCCTTCCCAGAAAGCCTATATAAAGGCTATAAAGGAGAACGATATCGTTTTCGGTATAGGTCCCGCCGGAACGGGTAAAACCTACCTGGCGATGGCTATGGCGCTCAAATACCTAAAGGACAACAAAATTTCCAAAATCATCCTGACCCGTCCGGCGGTGGAGGCGGGTGAGAAGTTGGGGTTCCTCCCCGGTTCCATAGCGGAGAAGGTTCACCCCTACCTAACCCCCCTATACGACGCACTATACGATATGGTGGATTTCGATAAGGCTAACTACCTCCTCGAAAAGGGGGTTATAGAAATAGCGCCCCTAGCCTTCATGAGGGGTAGAACCCTCAACGATGCCTTTATCATTTTGGACGAAGCTCAAAACACCACGCGGGAACAGATGAAGATGTTCCTAACCCGTATTGGGTTCGGTTCGAAGGCGGTCATCACCGGAGACGTGACGCAGATAGACCTCCCCAAAAAGAGAGATTCCGGTCTTATTGACGCCATGAGGGTGCTAAAGGGTATAGAGGGAATAGGCTTTGTCGAGTTCCGTAAGGAAGACGTGGTTAGACACCCTATAGTGCAGAAAATAATACAGGCTTACGAACGCTTTGAGGAACGGAAAGAGGGTAATGCGACATCGGAAGGGGAAAAAGAGGAAGGGTCTGGTTGAAAAACTCCTTTCCCCCTATTGGTTTCAGGTTTTTCTTTTTTCCATCACTTGGTCTGTGTTTATTTCCCTCCAATTGGAGAAACCGGAACTCATTCCCCCCCTCTTGGCGGTTCTCTCGGTCTCCTTAACCCTTTTGCGGAGGGGTTTGGGTGAGTTCCCCTTTAAGGATAATCCCACCTACGCAACCCTAAACGGCATATTTACCCTTTTAATAGGTATCGCAACTTTCCTCAAGTGGAGAGACCCCCTGTGTTTGGGCGAATACGCCGACGCCTACTACCTCATATTTGTGGGTTCCTCGGTCGGTATACTCTCCAAAGCTTTCGTCCGCAGGGGGGGAATTGGCAATATCCTACTTTTGTCCGGGATTACCCTCCTGCTCGCATCCCCAAATATTTTCATTCTTGTCGGTTTCTTACTCGGGAATTTTGTCGCCGCAGATATCTACGGACACCGCAGGGATACGCCATCCATTCTGAAGGCGGCGCTGGTGGGAAATGGGATATTTACAGCCGTTGCGACCGGGTATTGGATAGAGGTAGCCCCCAAAGGGTTGTGGAAACTTCTCTACATATATCCCCTCTCCGTTATATCGGTTATCTTCCACATATTCGGTTTGCAAAAGCTTATAGACCTCCTCCCCTTTATGTACAGCGACGAAAAACTGGAGAAATTGGCAAACCTCTCCAACCCGCTATTGGAGGAGATGATGATAAGGGCACCGGGAACTTACCACCATTCGGTTATGGTAGCCCTCCTCGCCGAGACTATAGCCCGCAAATTGGGTGCCGATGCGTTGCTAACCCGTGTGGGGGCTATGTTCCACGATATCGGAAAAATGGTTAACCCTCTCTACTTTATAGAGAATGCCAACGGCAAAAACTATCACGAAGGGTTAAAACCGGAAGTCAGCGCCTCCATTATTAAAAGCCATGTTGAAGAGGGAATAGCTTTAGCGAGAAAGTATAACCTTCCCGAGGAGATAGTCTCCTTTATTCCCGAGCATCAAGGCACTAAATTAATAGGCTTCTTCTACCACAAAGCCTTGGAGGAGAACCCGAATGTAGATGAAAGTAAGTTTCGCTATGGGGGACCCATTCCCCAAAGCAAAGAGACAGCTATCGTTATGATAGCGGATACCGTCGAGGCGATGGTGAGGGCGTTAAAAAATCCGACCAAAGAGGATATTAGGAAGACCGTTAAGAAAGCAATAGAAAACCTCCTCGAAGAGGAACAGCTAAAGGATTCCCACCTTTCGATGGAAGAGTTGAAAAAAATAGAGGAACTTTTAACGGAACTGCTGATATCCTACTACCACAAAAGGGTTAAGTATCCCGAAAAGACCCCACGGGAACGGAAGGTATAATTGCAACCTTTAATGGTTAAACTTCAAAAGTCCATTCCATTTATGGATTTCCGACTTAAAGCCTATATCTTATCCCTCGTTTTGGTTTTGGGAAGTTTGCTTTTGATACAATTTCGGGGTTTAAATCTCGGTCTCGACTTTACGGGTGGGTACGTAATAGAAATAGCTCCCCCCAAACCGGTCGATGAGACAAAAGTCGAGGAACTATTAAAGGAACACGGATTTAAGAGTTTCCTCGTTCAGGAAACCAAGAACGGGCACATTATAGTGAAGGTGCGTTTAGACCAACCGGCGAAGGAAATAGAACAGTTTTTGCTAAAGCACTTTAAAAATGCAAAATTGGTTCGCTTCGAGATGATAGGGGCGGTCTTTAGCTCCGAGCTCAAACAGAAGGCTATATACGCCGTTTTAACCGCCCTTCTACTCATTTCCATTTATCTCGGCTTTAGATTTAAAACCGTTTGGGCGATTACGGCTCTGCTCGCTCTCTTTCACGACGTTATAGTTACCCTTGGGGCTTACTCTCTAACCTTTAGGGAGGTCAACCTCGAGGTAATGGGAGCGCTTCTAACCGTGGCGGGCTATTCCGTAACCGATACCGTTGTAGTTTTCGACCGCATTAGGGAAAACCTGAAGATGAGACCGGCTACCCCTCTCAAGGAGATTATCAATATCTCGATAAACGAAACCCTTTCGAGGACTTTAATGACCTCGCTAACAACCTTTGCGGTAGCCTTTGTCCTATACCTCTTCGGAGGCGAAATGTTGTCGAATATAGCCTTCGCCTTTTTGGTCGGTATAGTTGTGGGAACCTACTCCTCCATTTTTGTGGCTTCTGCCCTTCTCTTGGATATTACAAACCTCTTCTCGAAAGGGGCTAAGGGAGGGGTTAGAGCAGCTTAGCCAGCTCCTCCGCCGCCTTTCTAATTTCCAGGTAGAGCAGACCCAGTTTTGCGCCAGCCCCCGCCATAACGGTGAGAACAGCTTCTTCCCCTATTCCGGTCACTATAACGTAACCTTTCTCCGATTTAACGGTAATCTGTTCAAGATTACCCTTTTCCAGTTCGAAGACAGCCCTTTCACCGAGCGATAGGATTGCCGCGGACATTGCGGCGAGTCGCTCTTCGGACATGCCGGCGGGCAAAACGGCTTCCACGGGCAAACCGTCAACGGTGGTCAAAACCGCACCTTCCAAGTCGGCATCCCTTACCAGTTTTTCCAATACAGCCCTGAATTTGGTAGCCACCTTTCAATCCTCCTTTGCTTTGATTTAATTGTGCACTTAAGTGGATATGATATACAACACCAATTTGGAATTGACAACCGCGGAGGGCGTAAAACCTAACTTAAAATCTTATGCAGGATATAGCAAAGTTCTTTATCCTTCTGGGGGTTCTGTTTTTCTCTGTAGGTCTGCTCCTGTGGGTTTTCGGAAAATTCCTTCCCTTCCTGGGACACCTTCCGGGGGATATAGAGATTAAGAGGGATAACTTTTCGCTCTACATACCTTTGGGGAGCTCCCTACTTATAAGCCTAATCCTCACACTGGTGCTGAACCTAATCCTATGGTTGGTGAATAGAAACTAAATTTCCCACCTTTGACAAGGCTCATTTTTATTCCCCTTTTGTGGGGTTAACTTAAAAGACAACACCACTTAAGGAGGTAGGGCGATGCCCAAAATAAACAGGTATAGCGAACTAATCCAAACCGCAAAAACCGAAGCAAAGGTTGATTACGTTGACAGGCACTCCCCCTTCGTTTACGTAGAGGGTGAAGCCGTAAAGGGTCAAAAGCTCAAAGTAAAGGTTAAGGTTGGAAAGGATTACGCCCACCCCATGGACCACGACCACTATATCGCCTTCGTTCAGCTCTGGGACGGCGATACTCTGCTCGGACATGTTCAAATCCAACCCGAAATGCTCGGAAATCAAAAAGACCAGGTTGAAGTCGACTTTTACATAGTCCCCATGAAGAAAAAACTCAAACTCCACGCCATGTCCTACTGCACCAAACACGGTCTTTGGGAAAGCGACGTTGTAGAGGTTGACGTCAAAGAACCCGAAACCGCAAACGCTTAATTAGTTCTTTCTAACCTTTTTGAAAGCCTTTTTACTTGCCTTTTTCCTTAAAACTTCTATAATCCCCGAGGTATGATGATGTGGAACCAAAATCCCCAACAGGTGGCTGCGGCGGTTAAGCAGTCGCTCTTTGTTAGGACTATGAACTACACCGCCCTTTGGACGGTTCTATACGGGCTTTTCGTCGCCCTTTTGGTCGGCACCGGATTGGATAGGGTTTTCGCCAATCCGGTTATCTCCATCATCTTAGCCTTAGCCGTAATGGGCGGTAGCTTTCTGGTTAGAGACCCCCTTCAGGCTTCCAAAGGTTTATTAATCGGCTACGGAGTTTTTACATCGTTTGCGTTGGCGGCAATAAGTGCATTTTTTATTCACTTGGTAGCCTACTACAACAGCGGAATTCTAATAGGGGCGTTGGTTACCACCTTCCTAATCGGTGGGGCAACCGTCTACGCCGCCAGGACGGTAAACATCTCGCAGGATAAGACTCAAGCCGCCGTTAAATTCCTAATCATCGTTGGACTGGCCGCATTCGTTGCGAGCATCGTAAACATCTTCCTAAAATCGGGAATCCTCGGTTTGATAATAGCTATTGTCTTCCTCGTGTGGTCGGTGGCGGCACTTTTTATAACGCTAAACCAATTGGACCAAATAGAGGAAATGGTAGGTTCCGACCCCGAGATTCTCGACCGCCTAGCCCTTTGGGAGTCAGTGAGCGTATTTATTCTCTTTTACAACATCTTTATCAGCCTATTGGAAATCCTTCTCTCCCTTTTGGGGAACGAGGAGTAATCCTTTCCCTTCTTGACATCCCTTTTTATATTGCTACAATTGAAAAGTATGCTGGGAGCGGTAATCGTAACCGTAGTAATGGGAATCCTCATCGGCGGTCTGACCATTGCCCTCTGGAAGCTGGGAACCGAAGAACCCGCCCACGTAAAAAACAGATAACAAACCTCTCATTATCCCGTCTACTTCCGTTTAAAATATTTAATCCCCCGTAATGGGGAAAGTTATTTTCGTCACCGGTGGTGTTTTATCGTCCATAGGTAAAGGGGTTACCTCGGCGTCCATCGCCACAATCCTCGAATCTATGGGTTATAAAATAACCCTCCAAAAATTCGACCCCTATCTCAACGTTGACCCGGGAACTATGTCCCCCTACCAGCACGGGGAGGTCTATGTCACCGAGGATGGGGCGGAAACCGACCTCGATTTGGGACACTACGAGAGGTTCACCAACGTAGTTTTAACGAGGGATAACAACGTAACGGCGGGAAGAATCTATTACGACATCGTCCGAAAGGAGAGAAAGGGCGAATATCTCGGTGCCACCGTCCAGGTGATACCCCACGTTACGAATGAGATAAAGAGTTGGATTAAGAAGGTCGCAAAAGGGGTCGATGTGGCGATTGTTGAAATAGGCGGAACGGTTGGGGATATAGAGGGGCTTCCCTTCCTCGAGGCGGTGCGCCAGCTCGCCATGGAGCTCGGAAAACCCAATTACGCCTTTGTTCACGTTACCTACGTTCCCTATGTTAGGGCTGCGGGCGAGCTCAAGACCAAACCGACCCAGCACTCGGTCAAGGAGCTGAGGGCTATAGGCATTCAACCCGACGTGATAGTCGCCCGTTCCGAATTCGAACTGCCGGAGGGGATTAAGAGAAAAATCGCCCTCTTTACCAACGTGAGGGAGGATGCGGTAATATCCGCCCCCGATTTGGAATACATATACGAGGTTCCCCTTAAGTTCCAAGAGGAGGGTCTTGATAGACTAATAACCGACCTCCTCGGGTTGGAATACAGAAAACCCGACCTATCCAAGTGGAGAAATATCGTCCAAACCCTAAGGGAGGCGGAGGAAGAGGTCGAAATCGCCATTGTCGGGAAATACATAGAGCTAAAAGACGCCTATAAGAGTTTGATAGAAGCCCTCACCCACGGGGGTATTGCGAATAGGGTTAAGGTGAAACTCCGTTGGGTAAATTCCGAGACCTTTAAACCTGAAGATGTAGAAGGTGTCGACGGAATCCTAGTTCCGGGCGGTTTCGGCGAAAGGGGAGTGGAGGGAAAAATAGAGGCGCTCCGCTACGGCAGGGAGAACAATATCCCAACCTTCGGTATATGCCTCGGAATGCAGATGATGGCGGTGGAATTCGCCCGCAACGTATTGGGACTAAAGGACGCCCACTCGACCGAATTCGACCCCGACACCTCCCATCCCGTAATCGACATCCTTCCGGAGCAGAAAAACATAGACCAGCTCGGCGGAACTATGAGACTCGGCGCTTACCCCTGTATAATCCTCGAGGGAACTAAAGCGTGGGATATCTACAAGAAAAAGGAGGTTTACGAGCGCCACCGCCACCGCTACGAGTTCAACCCCGCCTATAGGGAAACCTTCGAGAAGGCGGGAATGGTGGTTTCCGGACAATCCCCCGACGGTCGCCTGGCGGAGATTATCGAACTCAAAGACCACCGCTGGTATATAGGTTGCCAATTCCACCCCGAATTCAAATCGAAACCCTTCCAACCCTCCCCAATCTTCGCAGACTTTATAAGAGAAGCCCTTTCCTATAAGAGGGAAAAGGAAAAGTAATTCCCCTTTTAGGTCTTTTTTCATTTTTCCTTTCGGAGTTTCCCCTAATCTTTAATCCCATGGAAGAAAAACGCAATTACGAAGACCCCTATGGGAATTTGGAAAAATGCGAAGACCCTAACGCGGAGTGCTTTAAATGCGGCTCAAAAGAGGACTTATACAGAGACCCCTATATAGACGGTTTATGCTTTTGCAAAAACTGTTGGGAGGAAAGACTTATAACGGAAAAACTCACCGAACTGGGAATGGAGGAGGAAATTCCCTTTGACGAATAACTACTTTTCGTCCTCCATAAACTGCTTTTCGATTTTTATAAACTTGTAGAGTCCGTAGATAAAAAATCCCATCATTAAGAGTATTAGAACCGAAGCGAAAAGTTCGTAGACATTCATCTCTCTTCCTCCTTAAGGGATTTAATTAATCCCATTACCCTCGAATGTTCTATAACTAAGGCTACCCCTATTAGGAAAAATACAACTATCCCCCCTACGGAAAAGATAATCTCCCAAAGACGGTATTGGTGTTTTAAAAGAATACCTACGGTTCCACCTCCCACCGATAGCAACAAAATGGTTAGAAGTTTAATAATTTCGGTGCGGTATTTTATCTCCTCCTTTATAGCCTCTCTTTGGTTTTCGGTCATCTTTTAACCCCTTTAGAGGAAATACCCGCGCAAAGCGCGGGCTCTTATTTTCTATAATCGAGAAAAATCTTTGAGGGAACGACCCCCCGTTGCCCTTGGTATTTTCCGTTATAGGGGTTTTGCGGAATGCGGTCAACCTTTGCGAAGACGAGCTGGCATATCCTCATTTCGGGGTAAAGCCTTATCGGGTAGCTGTTGGCGTTGTATAGCTCTAAGGTGAGCTGTCCCTTAAAACCGGCGTCGACCCAGCCGGCATTTTCTATAAACAGTCCAAGCCTTCCCAGGGAACTCCTTCCCTCCACAAAGGCGGTAAGGTCGGGCGGAAGCTCTATATACTCGAGGGTGGTAGCCAGTATAAATTCCTTAGGTTGGATGAAAAAACCTTCCCTACCAACGGTTTGCCTCTCTATCTCCCACGATGGGTTTTTAACATCTATGTAATCCCCAACGCGGTATCTCGCAATTTCGAAACCCAATCGGAGGTCGAGGGAGGAGCACTGAACCAACTCCTCCGAAAAGGGTTCTACTTTTAACTTTCCCTCCGCTATGAGGGTTTTAATCGTTATATCGCTCAATATCATTAAGAGGTGTTATTTTTAACGGAGAACCCTTAAGGGGGAAAGGGGAAAAGGTTCAAGACCTCTTCTTGTAAACGAAAACCGGAATATGTGCCTTTCTTAGGACTTCCAAACTTACGCTACCCATGAGGATACGTTTTAGACCGGATAACCCCTTATTGGCGACCATAACCATGTCGAAGTTCCCTTGTTGGAGAACCTCTATAATACCCTCGGCGGGGTCTCTCTCCTCTATATAGACCACCTCGCAGGGGAGACCTTCCTTTTCAAAGCTTTCCTTAATTTGGTTTAACCTTTTTTCCTTTTTCTCCCTTATTTGGGGGAGGATATCTATTCCCAACTTCTCGAGTATCGGGAGGTCTATCTCCTCCTCAACGTGGATTAAGGTTACCTTAGACCCGAAGGGTTTTAAAAATTCTTTTGCATACTCGAGCATAGAGTCGGCTATCTCGGAAAAGTCGTAGGCTATGGCAACGTTTTCCAATTTGTTAATGGCGTGTCCCTTAACCACCAAAACCGGTCTTTTCGAGTGTTTAACGACCGCCTCGGAGGTGCTACCGAGCAGTATCCTCTCAACCAAACCCTTCTGGTGTCCTCCCAAAATGGTGAGGTCAACGTCGAGTTCCTCCTCCTGCTCGACTATAATATCGGCGGGACTGCCTATATCGATGATAGTTTCAACTTCGAAACCCTCCAATCTTCTCTTTAGGTTTTCGAGAAAGTTTTCCGCCGCCTTTCGTTTGGTTTCTTCTATCTCTTCAACAACGGAAACGTCTATTACGTCAACAACCATAGTTTCGGGCATGGAAACATATACAAGGGGAGAGATAACATGAAGGAGATAAAACTTAGGTTTAAACTTACCCCCTATAAACTTCGCCGTATCTATAACCGCATCGGTAATGTCGGAAAAATCAACGGGAAGCAAAACCTTTTTCAGCATTTTTCAGCCTCCATCAGTTTAAATTTAAATTTAGAAACTTATTTGACAAAAACTACCGGTCCTTTGGCGTTATGCATTACGAAATAGGCAACGCTTCCGAGCAGTATCTCCTTTAAAGGACGGGTTCCAAAGGCTCCCATAACGAGAAGGTCGATATTTCCGTTAGCCTGATACTCCACCAGTTGCTCTTCGGGAAAACCCTTTAGGAGGGTAAAGGTGTAATCGGCATTTTCCTCACCCAGGATTTTGTCCGCCTCCGCCTTCAGTTGGTCTATCACCTCTTCGGGAAAACTCTCGTTGGGTTCCACGAAAATAACCTCTAAATTCGCCCCGTATCCCTTCGCCAATTCCGCCCCAACCTTTAAAGCCTTTCTTGCAACGGGGGAGCCGTCGAAGGCTATTCCAATCCTCTTTATGGGTTTGTAGTTATCCCTCGACACAAAAACGGGACAGGGAGCTTTTCTTATAACCCTCTCGGCGGTCGAACCTATTAAAACACCCTTTACCAGGTGCATACCCTTATACCCGACAAAAATCAGGTCGTCCTCATCGGCTTCCGCGGCTATCTCTTCGTAAGGAATACCTTCTACCTGCACCAGCGAAACCTTAGCCCCCTTCTGTCTCCCCAGTTCGGCGAACTCCTGAAACAGAACATCGGCTTTTTTCTCGAGGGCTTCCTTTACCTTTTGGGAAATACCCAGGTAGAAGGTAAAACCTAATATTCCCGCCAGGTCTTCGAGCAAAGTCTCGTCTAAAAGCCTCTTGTCTATTACGTAGATTCCGACAACCGGAATGTTTAACTTAGACCCCAAATCGAAGGCGTAATTAGCCGCGGCATAAGATGAGGGGCTTCCGTCGAAGCCGACTATAAGCCTTTTAATCATAAAGAAAAATCGTAAGCCCTAAAGGGGAAAGAGAAAAGGAAACTTATCCGTCGTAAGAACCGCTTTGATAGAGATTCTCCTCCGGGCGGTAGGGTTCGCCACCCCAGGGTTTTTTTCCGTAAAAGGCGGTATTTTCATCCTCCACATTTGTAAAGACGGCGTGGGAGGTATTTACCCTCCTTAGGTCGGAATTAATAAACCTTACATTCCTCAAATTGGCTTTTTCCAAAGAGGAACCGGTCATGTCAACATTTTCAAATACGGAATCCCTTATTAGGGCAAATCTGAAATCGCTCTTCTTCATAGGGTTATCTTTAAAAATAACCTCCGAAAGTTTCGATTCCTGAAAATTTGCCACGTTTAGGAATGCCCCCTCAAAGTTGACCTTTTCCAGCTCTGCACCTCTAAAGTTTGCCCTCTGCAGGAAGGCATCTTTAAAGGAGCAGTTGATAAGTTTCGCACCCGCAAAGTTTATTTCGGGAATGTAAGCCCCGTTGAAGTTGCAATTTATAAGCGTAGCGCCAGCGAAATCGGCGGCTGTCATAGACGCATCGCTGAAATTTGCGTTTTCTATGGTCATTCCTCTAAAATTGGCAAAAGTCAAATCCATTCCCTCGAAGTTTCCACCCTCTGCGAGGATTTTCTTTATGTCAACTTTCTTAGGCATAGACCACAACCTCCCTTCAAGGGTTTTCTTTCAAATTAACCCATTTGGGGGAGGAGTTATATGGGGAAAGTCCTTTAGGGGAAGAGTGGGGAAAGGTAAAAAGGTTAACCCGTTAGGAATGGGTTGTATTTTGGAATTGAACTTTTTGAGAGGGGTTTTTATTTTCTCCTTTAGCGGCAGATTTGCTTTGCTCGATTTCCTTTTTGGGTTTAAAAACTTTTCTAACTATTAGGGGTTCTTGGAGAATGAATTCTCTCTTTATAGGAAAACTGTATTTTCCTTTATTGGTTTTCAAACGAACATAAATATTCTGACTATCTTTCCAAAAAATAGTGGCATTTTCAAGCTTGCACCAAGTAAATTTATAATTATAATTATTTGAAACTTGGATTTTAACGGGAATTTGTTCTTCGGTTTGTAAAAAATAACAGTAATTTCCTTTAAGGAATATTGTCTTCTTTACAAAGAAACCCATAAGAGGACCTATAAGAAAATAAAAATTTAGAAAACTTACAAAACCTTATTGTTAGACTCCATAGAATAATGCCTAAGTATGTATCTTTGGTTAGAAGATACATTAAATTTTCTTTTAATTCATATTTATAGTTTTTATAACCAAAGAAGATTAGTAAATGTAGAAAAGATAAAAGCAAAATTCCTAATTCTCGATTATACTTCTTAAAAAAAGCTATTTTTAAATTTTCAGGCGCAAAAACTAAGTAGAAAAATCCTCCTAAAAGAAATAAAAATAGAAATAAATATATAAATGAATGATACTTTCTTAAAAAGTCTTTTACAATTTTTAAAATATTTTTGTTTCTGCTGTTTAAAAGAAATAAGGTGGGTATTAAGAAAATTACTATTAAATCAATGATTGTAACTAGAATATTTGCAATATATATCCAGTTTAGGGTTTCTAATAGACGATAAAAGCCCCATATAAATAATAGAATTGCTAAGGGTAATAATAGCCCAAATACAAGACTTAAAATTATTAAAGGTCCCAAAAATAGGCTTAAAATTAGAGAAAAAGTTAAAGTTTCTATAGTAATGGGTATTAGAGTTCCATAACTTAAAAAAATTTTTAGCTCCAAAATTACAGCAAATGTATATATAAGAGTTGGAAAGAAAAGAAATTTATATTTATCAAAAAATTTATATATAATTAAATCCCCTATAGACTTTTTATTTCCGTTTATTTTTATTTTATTTTTTAGGTTCCACCACATTTCCCTTCTCTTCCTCTATCCGTTTTTTCAAAAACTCCACAAACTCATCAACAGTCATAGTTCCCAGATTCTTACCCTCTTTTTTACCCCTAACCGAAACGGTGTTGTTTTCCATTTCCTTATCGCCCACAACCACCATGTAGGGGATTTTTAGCAATTCCGCTTTACGGATTTTTGCTCCTAAACTTTCCTCCGAGAGGTCTATTTCAACCCTAAAACCTTCCCTTTTGAGGGTTTCGGCTACCTTTTTCGCATACTCATTGTGTCTATCGGCAATAGGTAAAACCACCACTTGGGTGGGTGCTATCCATAGGGGCAATAACCCCGCGGTGTGTTCCAATAGAACACCGGTAAACCTCTCGATGGAACCTAATACCGCCCTGTGAACCATATAGGGGCGGTGGGGTTTGTTATCGGGACCTATATAGGTCATATCAAACCTTTCGGGGAGGTTGAAGTCGAACTGGATGGTTGAAAGCTGCCAGAACCTCCCTATGGCGTCCTTTACCTTTATGTCGATTTTGGGACCGTAGAACGCTCCGCCACCCTCGTCGTATTCGTAATCGAGACCGAGATCTTCCACCGCCTTAATGAGTGCGTTGGTTGCAACCTCCCACTGGCGGTCGCTTCCGACCGATTTTTCGGGACGGGTGGAGATGTATATTTTGTATTCGTCGAAGCCGAAAACTTTTAATATGTCGAGCGCGAACTGAAGCGCTCCCTTAATCTCGTCGTTGACCTGCTCCTCGGTGCAGATGATATGGGCGTCGTCTTGGGTGAAGCCCCTAACCCTTAGAAGTCCGTGGAGAACACCCGAGAGCTCATACCTGTAAACGGTTCCCAGTTCGAAAAACCTTAAGGGGAGTTCCTTATAGCTTCTGACTTTGGATTTGTATATCGCTATGTGGAATGGGCAGTTCATCGGTTTGACGTAGTAGGTCTCATTGTCCATCTCCATAGGGGGGAACATGTTTTCCTTGTAAAACTCCAAGTGTCCGGAGGTTTCCCACAGAACCGATTTTCCCACGTGGGGAGTATAGACGAATTGGTAACCCCTCTTGTAGTGTTCATCCCTTAAAAAGTCCTCGAGGAGTTTCCTGTAAAGCGCACCCCTCGGGAGCCAGAGAATTAATCCCGCCCCTATATTTTGGTCTATAGTGAAGAATTCGAGTTCCTTTCCGAGTTTCCTGTGGTCCCTCTTTTTGACCTCCTCGAGGAAATTGAGGTAATTCTTCAGGTCTTTTTTAGTCCAAAAGGCTACCCCGTAGATCCGCTGGAGCATCGGCTGGTCGCTTCTGCCCATCCAGTAGGCGCCGGCTATATGGGAGAGCTTGAACTCGCCCGCCTTACCGGTGGAGGGCAGGTGGGGACCCCTACAGAGGTCGACAAAGTCTCCCTGTTTGTAGATAGTTATAGGTTCCCCTTCGGGGATTCTATCTATTATTTGGAGTTTGTACTTTTCGCCGAGCTCGCTAAAGAGCTTTTTAGCCTCCTCCCTCGATAGCTCTATCCGCTCGATGGGGAGGTCTCTTTTAACGATTTCTCGCATCTTCTCCTCTATCTTGGGTAGGTCTTCCTCTTTGAGGTGGACCCCTTCAACCTCAACGTCGTAAAAGAAGCCGTTTTCGGTGGTGGGACCTATGCCGAGATGGACGTTTTTCCTGCCGTATATCTCGCTCAGAGCCTGCGCCAAGATGTGGGCTAAAGTGTGGCGCATTATCTCAAGTCCCTCTTTGGAACCTTTGTAAATGGGTTTAATCTCAGCCGAATAGGTTAGGGGTGTGTGTACGTCGTAAATGCCGCTTTCGGAGGCTTTGCTGTCGGATAGGAGTTCCTCTTTGGGTTTTTCCTCTTTTGTCTCCTCCAATGGTTTAACAACCGCACCTATGGCACCCTTTATGTTTAACTTTTCAAATATTTCGCCTATGGTTATCCCCTTGGGGAATTCGTATTCTTGACCTTTAAAGAGGACTTTAATCTTTTCCATCGTAAGGAGTTAAATTTTAAAAACCCACTTATACTTTATTCGAAGAGCGCTTAATTCCAAATAGGTGATTAATAATATTTTTTCATGTCCATGAAAAGGAAAGTTGTTTTCATATTACCTTTTGGTGTATTCCTATTAACATCCTGTATTCAGCCTCCACAAGGTCAGCTCTCTAATAAAGAGGAAAATGCCGATTACATTAAAGCGGCGCAATTTTTTAACCGTCTAGGAATGGCGGCTATGGTTGAGGAAAACTATTCCAAAGCTATAGCCAATTTTAAAAAGGCTGTGAAACTAAACCCCAGAGACCCCGAACTGTGGAAAAATTTGGGAGAAGCCTATACCGCTGCGAAGTTTTACAGAAAGGCTGAAAATGCATTCCGTAGAGCTTTAACTTTAAAACCCGATTATGGAGAAGTCTATTATGACATGGGGGTTCTTTATACCGAATGGGGAAAATATAGAGAAGCAGAAAAATGGTTTAAAAAAGCCTCTTCCATGGATATTTACGAAGATAGATATAAAGCTTATCATGCCCTAGCCCAGCTTTATAAAAAACAGAATATGCAAAACTTATACGCTAAAGCTTTGCAAAAATCTGTAGACCTTTATCCGAGATATAAGAAAGGCTTACTGGAACTAGCCCGGTATTATACAGAAAAAGGGGAGTATACCAAAGCCGAAGGCTATTATATCAAGTATCTATCCGTGTATCCCAATGATTGGAAAGTTGCTATGGAATTTGCTCAAGTCCTGGCAAAAGAGGGAAAATATTCCGAGGCTAAAAGGTTATTGAGAAAGGTGATAGATACAGCGCAAAATCCGCAGGTAGTTGAAGAGGCTTACAGATTGGTTCAACAAATACTTGTAGAGGAGGCTAAACAGAAACTAAAAGAGGATAAAAAGAATAAAGAATCCAAAAATTTTGAGAAAAATCTTTATAAGAGGTTAGCAAACACTCTCTATATGCAGTTTGTAAGCTTTAAAGGTATTCAAAAGCAAAGCGGTAATAGTCATTGGACCTACGCCACCGGGAACGGGAGTTATGTAGGAAGCCTTAGTTTTAACCCGTTCAAAATCGACATCTCCGACTATTTTGCCGTTAACTTTAGAAATTCCCACATCGATAACCACCGCACCATCTTTGACCATATCTTCCTTAATGAGGTGGGGGACACCGGTGGCGGATATAAGAATATCGGCATTCAGGGTATGTTTTTTTAGGTCGCGGGTATAGATATGACAAACCGTAACGGTGGCGTTATTATTTAGGAGCAACACCGAAAGGGGTTTACCAACTATATAACCCGCTCCTACAACGGTTATATCCTTTCCCTTTACATCTATCCCGTAGTGGTCGAGAAGAATTTTTATCCCCAAAGGGGTGCAGGGAATAAAACCGCTATCGAGGTTCGCGATTAATTTACCCATATTTTCGGGGTGAAACCCGTCCACATCCTTATCGGGTCTAATGGTTTCTATTACCCTTTGGGGGTTTATATGTTTCGGCAAGGGGAGTTGAACCAATATTCCGTCCACTTTCGGGTCTTCGTTTAATTCTTTAACCAATTGGAGGAGTTTCTCTTCCTCCGTATCCTCCGATAGGTGGTGGAAAATCGATTCGATACCCACCTTTTGACAAGCCTTCCTTTTGTTGTTTACATAGACCACGCTGGCGGGGTCATCTCCCACCAAAACGACGGCTAAAGAGGGTTTTCTGAAGCCTTTGGAGGTATATTTCTCTATTTCTTCCTTTAAACGTTCCCTGTAAATGCGCGATACTTCCCGTCCGTCGAGAATAGTAGCCATTAAGTTTTTTTCATTATCCACAATCAAAAGCCCGCCTTCGGCGGGGAAAACGCTTCAAAAATTTAATAATTCTGTAATAAAAACCATTTATAACGTTTATGACAAAGACGCTATTGACAATTTATTGACTATAAGCTATATTTTAGGAAACGAAAAAAATTTGCAAAAAGGAGGTTGGACTATGAGCCTACTACTGCAAAAATTCCCCGAAATGGAAGTGGTTACCACCCACGGTGTTATAAAGCTTCCCGACCACTTCACCAGCCAAGGTAAAGGTTTCGTTCTCTTCTCCCACCCGGCGGACTTTACCCCCGTATGCACCACCGAGTTTGTCGAATTCCAAAAGAGACAAGAGGAGTTCCGCAAAGAGGGTTTTGAACTAATCGGTCTGTCCGTGGACCAGGTATTTTCCCACATCAAGTGGATTGATTGGATTAAGGAAAAACTCGGTGTGGAAATTCAATTCCCCATTATCGCCGACGACACCGGGGAAATCGGCAGAACCCTCGGTATGATTCCCGAAGGAAAGACCAAAACCGTTAGAAGCGTTTACATCGTTGACAAAAACGGTATCGTTCAGGCTATCATCACCTATCCCTACGACGTCGGTCGTAACGTTGACGAGGTCTTGAGATTTGTCAAGGCTCTCAACGTTTCCCAGGCTAACGGCGTTGCCATGCCCGCAAACTGGGGTGTTGACCAAATCGAATGGAAACCCAACTCCCTTATCGGCAATAAGGTTATTATTCCTCCCGCGGCGGACATCGAAACCGCTAAAAAACGTCTCGAAGCCGCCGAAAGGGGCGAAATCGAGTGCTTCGACTGGTGGTTCTGCTGCAAATCCCTCTAATTTCTCTTTTTATCCAATCTTTGTTTTACCCTTCCTTTTGAGACACTATTTCCTTTATGAAAATTTGCGGATATCTAAAAGAGGGAAGGTTTAGCCTCTCCTACGAGTTTTTCCCGCCCAAAGACGAAAGGGGGAAAGAGCAACTTTTCAATACCTTGGAGAGGCTTCTAAAATACAATCCCAATTTTGTATCGGTAACCTACGGAGCCGGCGGTAGCACCAGGGAGAGGACTTTTGCCACGGTAAAGGAGATAAAGGAGAAATACAACCTCACGGTGATGCCCCACCTAACCTGTGTCGCCCACGATGAGGACGAGGTTTTGGAGCTTTTAGACCGCTACAGGGAGATAGGAATAGAAAATATCCTCGCCCTAAGGGGGGATAGACCCAAAGACAACCCCAAAGAGGGTTTTTGCAAATACGCGGTCGACCTCATAAGGCTCATAAAAAGCCATTACGGCGACCAATTCTGTATAGGGGTCGCCTGCTATCCCGAGGGGCATCAGGAGGCTAAGAGTCTCGAAGAGGATATCGAACACCTCAAGGAGAAGGTGGAAGCCGGCGGAGAGTTCGCCATAACCCAAATGTTTTTCCGCAACGAAGACTTTTTCCGATTTAAGGAACTCCTGCAGAAGAAGGGAATCGATATTCCCGTAATTGTGGGGGTAATGCCTATAACCAACTTCAAGCAGATTAAGAAATTCGCCGACCTCTGCGGGGCGACAATTCCCTTAGACCTCGCGAGGAGACTTTCCGAAGTTCAGGATAACCCCGAAGAGGTCTTCAAAATAGGTGTCGATTACGCGACAAGGCAGTGCGAGGAACTCCTCGACCACGGGGTGGACGGATTTCACTTCTACACCCTAAACAAGGCGGAGGCAACCGAAAGGATTATAGAGGCTTTGAGGGATAAAATTTTTTCCTTGAGGTTTATTTAATATCAAATTTTATGGGAGATGAAAGAAAAAATAATGATTTAGAAGAAACTAAAATTTTAATAGATATTTATAAACATTTAGATGGAAAAATAAGGGAAAATTTGCAGAAAGAAAATACTTTTTTTAGATTTTTTCTTTATCTTGCTATTGGTTTTATTCTTCCATTTTTAAAAAAATCCTCTTTAATAGATATTAAGCTATACTTTTTAATTTTAATTTTGTATCCCCATCTATTTATTTTTCTTCTAACTTTGAGAGGGCAATTTTTAAAGGAACTTTATGTTAGTGGGGGGTATAAAAAAGCTTTGGAAGAAATTATTAATCATAAATTACAAGCAAATATACTATTATGGGAAAATGTTTTAGTTCCTAAATTTTTAAGATTATCTATGTTTACTAATATATTTTATTTTTATTTATTAATTATTCCTATCATAGAAAGTTTTCTGATATATAAAACAGCTTATGAAGTGGGATTGCAATTTTTAGAAAAATATATAGTTATTATTATACTACTAGTAAGTAGTTTATTATTTATTAGTTTTTTCTTGTTACTAATTCTCGAGTATAGAAAGTCTGTAATTCTATTTGAAAAAACTTACTATTTAGTTTTTTTTCTTTTGAAATTCTCAAAAATTAACACGAAATCTTAAGTTCTATACTTACTACTTAACCATTTTTAACCATTTCTTTTATCTCCCTCACCAGTTCCGAGACCATCTCCCCCTCTTTGAGGGTTTTGACAACCTTACCTTTCTTAAAGAGGAGAGCCCGACCTTTGCCGCAGGCGAGACCTATGTCCGCTTCCCTCGCCTCGCCGGGACCGTTCACCACGCACCCCATAATGGCGACCTTTAGAGGTTTCTTTATTCCCTTGAGGTGCTCTTTCACTTCCGAAACCACTTTGGGGAGGTCAACCTCTATTCTCCCGCAGGTGGGGCAGGATATTATCTCGACCCCCCTTTTGCGAAGTCCGAGGGAACCCAATATTTGGTAGGCGACCTCTATCTCCTCCACCGGGTCGCCGGTTAGCGAGACCCTTAGGGTATCCCCTATACCCATATAGAGCAAGATGCCTATCCCCACCGAGGACTTTATAACCCCGCTCTCGCCGAACCCCGCCTCCGTTATGCCTATGTGGAGGGGGATATCGGTTCTTTCCGCAAAAAGTTTATTTGCTTCAACGCAGGTAAGGACATCGCTACCCTTGATGGAGACCTTAAAGTTGGAAAAACCCCACCTTTCGAACTTTTCGCTCCAGCGGAGGGCGCTCTCCGCCAGCGCCCAGGCGGTGGGCGAGCCGTATTTCTCAAGGAGGTCTTTTTCGAGCGAGCCGCTGTTTACCCCTATTCGGATGACTACCCCCTTTTTTTTGGCTTCCTCAACTATCTCTCTAACCTTTTCTTCGGAGCCGATATTTCCGGGATTAATCCTTATCCCGTGGGCGCCCTTTTCCATAGCCTTTAGGGCGTATTCAGCCTTAAAGTGGATATCGGCGATTACCGGTATGGGCGACCTTTTGACTATCTCTCCGAGGGCTTCGATATCCTCCTCGGTGGGCACCGCCACCCTCACTACTTCGCAACCGGCTTCGTGGAGACGTTTTATCTGCTCTAGGGTTTTTTCTACGTCCCTCGTTTTGGTGGAGGTCATCGACTGAACCACTATTGGGTTATTTCCCCCTATCCTCACCCCACCGAGGTTTATTTCCCTCGTCTTCCTCCTCTCGATAAAGTTGTTTTGGAGAACCCTCACGGGGGAATAATTTAGGCGATGTTTAACCTTTAAGGGAATGAGGGAGGAAAGGGAAATTGAAAAGATAGTCTAAAAACTTGACAGTCTGATAATGGAGACTATAATTAATTTTTGAAGATGCGAAAGGCTGTAAAATCGCCGCAAACCTTTAAGACCTGCTTTATCGCCGCCGTGAAGGAGGAGCTCGGTCTTTTAAAGAGAAAGCGGGTGGCTAAACGGAAGGTAAAACCTCCCCAACATTTGCGGTGGGCTATAAAAGAGGCGCTTACTCGTAAGCCAAATGCCACCTACAAGGAAATCCAGCGGTTGGCGTTTGAAATCTATCGACAAAAGGAAAGAGAAAACCTACCCTTTTTTGGAGCTTTGGGGGAAGTTCCCGACGATATCCTTTGGGAGGTTATAGACGATAAGGGGCTTTCCTATGAAGATTGAGGGAAAAAAGATTTTTGTTGATACTTCAGCCTTTCTTCTCTTTTTACACGGAAAAACTAACGACCTGACGAGGGAAATATTTCATCTCGCCGCCGAGGGGAGATGTTCCCTTATAACCACCTCCAGATGTGTGGATGAGCTCCTCTTTAAGGAAATGGTAATTATTGCCAAAACCGAATACGGATTTGGGAATAAAACGGTTCAAAAATTGAGAAGGAATCCTGAAATTGTTAAGGAACTCGGAGGGGTTTTAAAGGAAAAACTCCTCCCTTTTTTGGAACATTATCGGGTTGAAATTTTACCCGTTAAGGTTGAATGGGTTTTGGAAATTCCCAAACTTATGGAGGAATTTGGTCTTTTTGGAAACGATGCATTGGTGGTTAGGACTATGCAGTCGAGAAATCTGGTCTATCTACTATCGGCGGATTCCGACTTTGCGAGGGTAAATTTTATAAAACTATTAAACCCTTCTCCTTAAAATTTGTTTCACAAACCCCTCCGCCTGGGTTTTGTCCCTAACCTTCCCCTCCAATTGGGCTAAGACCAAGCTTTCCAGAATCTCCCCCACTAGGGGTGAGGGTTTTATTCCCAAGAGGTTGAGAATTTCCCTTCCCCCCAAAAGGGGTTTGGAAAGACTTTTCCACCTCCCGTAAAAGTCCGCAATTTTTTCGAACCTCTCAAAGTCGCCGTAAATTTTCGATAGGACGCCGATGGGGTAGAGGTATTCCGAAAACCGCTTGAGGTAGTGGTGTTTCTCGGCGGTCTCCTCCAAAGGTAGTTTTTTTAAAAATGCGTATCCTTCAAGGGTGTTTTTAACAAATTTAGTCGCATCCTCCCCGAAGGGGTAAAGCCTTAAGAATTCCTCCCATCGGCGGGTGGGGTGGAGGAAAATTGCCAACTTTAAGAGGGTATCGGCGTCGAATTCCCCCAAAAAGGTCTTTTCAGCGGAATCGGTCTCCCTTTTGAGTTTCTCGGTGAAACCCTCCCGTTGGAGTTTCTCAAAGCTCTCCACACCCTTTGGGGATTTTTCGGAAATTTCGAACCCGAAGAGGTATCGGTCGAATTTGTCCTCCTTTAAAAGGGAAAGTGTTTTTGCACTTCCGCCTTTGGCGAAGATTTTTAGAAGTTCGTTTAACACTCTCTCGGGGGCTACCTTTTTTATAAGCTCCCCCTTTTGTCGGATAAATTCCCGCGTAGCGGGGTCTATAGTAAAACCCAAATATTGGGCGAGCCTATAGGCGCGGAGCATCCTAAGGGGGTCATTCTCGAGGACGCGGGGGGAGACTGCCCTTATTACCCCCTCCTCTAAATCTTCGAGACCGCCAAAGGGGTCGATAATCCTTTTCTCCCCTTTGAGGAAATCGGAGAGTTTCCACGCGAGGGCGTTTATCGTGAAATCCCTCTCCGCGAGGTCTGCCTTCAAATCTTCAAACCCCGAGAGGTCAACCCTCACCCTTTCCCCTTTATGGGGTATATAGACGGTATAGACCTCACCCCTCGCGGGGACGTTATTCTTCAAAAACCCGAAATAGGAACCTTTTAACCTCTCCGCCAAAAGGTGGGCGTAACGTTTGGGGTTTCCCTTTAGGGCGATATCTATGTCGTTTATTTCCCTACCGAGGAGGTAATCTCTAACGAAACCGCCGACGAGGTAGCTCTCCTCCGGCAGATGGCGGGCTATTCCGGAGATTAAGTCTCTCACGAGGGGTCGATTTTAATGCGGAGGTGGTAGCCCGCGCGGAGCGCGGGGATGGGGGTTATAGGAGATACTTCTGCTTTTTGAGCTGCTTGAGGAGACGCTTACGGGCGGCTCTCATCTTGCGCTTGCGCTTTTCGGAGGGTTTCTCGTAATACATCCTCCTCTTGGCTTCGGTGATGATTTGCTCCTGCTCGACCAATCTCCTAAACTTTTTGAGAGCCTTTTCTACGGTGTCTCCCTCTTCCAGGTATACGGCTACCAAACTCCTCACCTCCTTTTGGAGTTTTTTCTAAGGCGGTCTATTATACCAAATTCGGTTGGGAAAAGTGCGACAAAAACCACAAAATGGAAAGGTTGATGGGCGACAACCTCAGGTGGTTTCTGAAACTCTTCAGACCCTATAAGGGTCTGCTCCTCTTCGCATTCCTCGGTGCGGTCTTGGAGGGTGTAGCCTACTCCGGACTGAGTTTCGTTTTAAAAAATTTAATAGACCGTGTTTTGGTCGATAAAAACCTCTCCCTCCTCTGGGTGTCGGTAGGACTGCTCTTAACCTTTGGGGTTTTAAAACAGTTCGGTTTCCTCCTCTCGGAGCTCCTATACCGCTATGCGGTTTCGAAGATTGTCGCCCGTCTAAGGGTTAGGCTTTATTCGAAACTGACCTCCATAGGTCTCGAGGAGTTTCAGAGATACCCCCAAGGGGAGTGGCTCGGCAGAATAACGAACGACCTCAGGAGTTTTAAGGACTACTCCGAGGGTTTCGGTATAAAAGTCCTCAGGGAGTTTTTTACCGCCCTGTTCCTCGTAGGGGTTTTGCTCTACTTCGATTGGCAACTCTTTTTGGCTTTCGCCCTTATAGTTCCCTTTTTGGGTAAAGCATTTGAGTATTTCGGCTCCAAGAGGAAGAAGTATTCCCTCCTCTACCAGGAGGTGTTCGCCGACTTTATCAACTTCGTATCCAACCTCTTGGAGAACTTCGAAAATGTGAAATTCCTAAACCGCCCCTTTTTAAACCGCATCGCGAGGGCTAAGGTAGTCGCCCTATTTGGAGCGGAGTTTAAGCAGGCGCTCTACTCGGCGGGATATCTATCGGCTGTGGAACTGCTCGGCTATTTATTTGCCGCCGCCGTCTTCCTCTACGGGGGCTACCGCGTCGTCGAGGGGGAGCTTACCGCCGGAACCTTTATATCCTTCATAGGAACCCTCTTTCTCCTATACAACTCCCTTCAGGCGCTCCAGCGCAACGCCCTCAACTACAAGGCTTTGGAGCCGGTTATAACCCGCATAAGGGAGGTGTTGGAGTTTATCCCACCCGAGCGGGGAGGGGACAAACCCTTTAGGGGTTTGGAGGAGAAAATAACAGCCCTAAACGTGGTCTATCCCGAGGAAAAACCCATTTTGAGGTCGGTAAATTTCGAAATCCCCAAAGGGGCTAAGGTCTTCGTAAAGGGCACCTCGGGGGGTGGAAAATCGACCTTCCTCAAGGTGCTATCGAGTCTATACCTCTCCTACGGCGGCAGTTTGAAATACGACAAAACCGAACTTAGGGATTTTCTCCTCACCTCCTTCAGGAGGAAGGTCTTTTACATCTCCCAAAGGTCGGCTATTTTCAACGACACGGTTAGAAACAACCTACTCCTCGCAAAACCGAACGCAACCGAGGGGGAACTGAGGCGCGCCCTCGAGCTGGCGGAGGCTTCCTTCGTCTTCGACCTACCCGAAGGGTTGGACACGAAGTTGGGGGGCGGCGGGGTGGAGCTTTCGGGCGGTCAGAGGCAGAGGATAGCCCTCGCGCGTCTCTTCCTAACCCGACCGGAGGTCGCCTTCCTCGACGAGGCTACATCCGCCCTCGACCCCGAGACGGAGGGTAGGGTTTTGAAAAATATCCTCTCCCACCTGAGGGATAAAACCCTCTTTTTCGTGAGCCACCGACCGCAGCTTGCGAAACATTTCGACCTACTTTTGGAGGTCGAAAGTGGGGAGGTCACCCTCAAGGGTGCAAAGGAAAATGGTTAACCCTCAAAGGGCTTTAAAACCCCTCCCTCGAGGGTATATACCTTATTGAAGAACCTAAGCAGGTTTAGGTTGTGGGTTACCACCAAAAAGGTGGTTCCCCTTTCGTTTAGTTCCTTAAAGAGGGTGAAAATCTCCTCCGACTGCTTGGGGTCGAGGTTGCCCGTAGGTTCGTCCGCCAGAATGAGGGGTGCTCCGCTCACAAGCGCCCTGCCGATAGCCACCCGCTGACGCTCCCCTCCCGACAGCTTTTGGGGTTTGAAATCCCTTCTGTGCTCCAATTTAAGAAGCCTTAAGACCTCTTCTATTTTCCTTTTGAGGTTTTTCACCTTTAGGAGTTTCCCGAATAACTCTAGGTTTTCGTAAACGGTGAAGTCCTCCAAAAGGTAGTGAAACTGAAAGATATAGGCGACCTTGCCCCTCCGGAATCTATCCCTCTCCCCTTCGGGGAGGTTGTCTATCCTCCTCCCAAACAGATAAACCCCACCTTCGGTGGGAAGTTCGAGACCGCCCGCTATGTGGAGCAGGGTTGACTTCCCGCTCCCCGAAGGTCCCAAAATCGCGACGAAATCACCCCTCTTAAGGGAGAGATTTATTTCCCTTAGCACCTCGACGGTTCCGAAACGTTTCTTTACACCTTTGAGGGAAAGGATTTCCTCCATCGGTTCCTAAAAGAGGTTAAAGGTAAGGGAAAACCCCAAAAGGGGGGAATTAAACCTCGGTTCCGCCCAAGGTGAGCCTTTTTATCCTTATAGTCGGCTGGGCGTCGGTAACGGGGACGCCCTGCCCGTCCTTTCCGCAGGTGCCTATCGACCAACCCAGATTTTTGCCAACGGCGTCGACATCTTGGAGGGCTTTGGGACCGTTTCCGATAAGCACCGCCCCCTTTATCGGGTGGGT
>JALWDU010000049.1 GCA_027036735.1 Aquificales bacterium
CCTTTTCGATAGCCTCTTTATAGGCGCGCAGAATAAATTCCCTACCGGCAAAGGTGGAGACCAGCACGAGAAGGGAGCTTTTGGGCAGGTGGAAGTTTGTTATCATCGCATCGACCACCGCGAAGCGGTGTCCCGGTTTTATATATAGGTCGGTAAAGCCCTTAAAGGGTTTGTATCCGGCGGTTTCGAGGGCTCTCACCACCGTGGTGCCGACCGCGACAACCCTTCCACCCCTCTCCTTGGTCTCCTTTATCCTTTCGACCACCTCTTTTGGGACTTCGACGTATTCGGGGTCCACCTTGTGGTCTAAAACGTTTTCACCCTTTATAGGTTTGAAGGTTCCAAGTCCCACGTGGAGGGTTATATAGGCGATATCCACCCCCTTTTTGCGGAGCTCCTCGAAAACCCTTTCGGTGAAGTGAAGGCTGGCTGTCGGGGCGGCTACCGAACCCTCCTTTCGGGCGAATACGGTTTGATACCTCTCGCGGTCTATCGGCTCCTCGTCCCTCTCGAGGTAGGGGGGAATGGGAATTTTCCCGTATCGGTAAATCTTCTCCATCACATCCCCGTCGGGGGATAGGAGTTCAACCTCGAAAAGGGGTCCCTCGACCTGTTTAACGATTACCGCCTTTAGGTCGGGGGCAATCTCTATTTCCAAACCGGGTTTTATCTTCTTCCCGCCCACGAGGGCGTGCCAGCGGTTTTTTTCGGGGAGTTTTCGGTTTAGGAGAACCTCCACCCTTCCGCCGGTGGGTTTATGCCCCAAGAGGCGGGCGGGAATGACTTTTGTATCGTTCAAAACCAATAAATCACCCTCTTTGAGGTATTTGGGGAGGTTGTAAAACCTGTCGTGGGTAATGGTTTGACTTTTCCTATCGAGAACCATCAGCCTCGAGTGGTCTCTCGGGGTTACGGGGTATTTCGCTATTAACCGCTCGGGGAGTTCGTAGTCGTAGAGCGATACGGGGATAAACTCCTTTTCCCTTTCCATTTTCGGGAATTAAAGATTATCCCCACCCCCTTTTCAGGTAGGGGTAGGGTTGGAAATTTCCCCCAACGGTTAGGTGGAAGGAACCGATTCCGCCCAAGGTCGAAGGTCGTAAAATGAAACCCCTTGCGGTTTGAAGAGACCGATAGGCTCCAGAGGAGTCCATAAAATAGATACGACTTTGGGAGGTAAAGAGCGATGGCAAAAATATCCATGGAATTGGTTAAACAGCTAAGGGAAATGACCGGCGCCGGTATGTTGGACTGCAAAAAGGCTCTCGAGGAAGCCGGCGGCGATATAGAAAAGGCTAAAGAAATCTTGAGGAAAAAGGGTTTGGCTAAAGCCGCCAAGAAGGCATCCCGCGAGACCAAAGAGGGATTGGTCGTAGCCGTGGGCGATAGGAATAAGGGCGTTCTCCTCGAGGTAAATTGCGAAACCGACTTCGTCGCAAGGAACGAGCTGTTCCAAAACTACGTTAAGCAAATCGCAGAACTCATAGCCAAAGAGGACAAATTCAAAAATGTCGGTGTGGGCGACGTTGAGGAGCTCAAAAAGACCGAAATCGAACCCGGTAAGGATGTCGATACCTTTATTAAAGAGGCTATCGCTAAGATAGGTGAGAACATTCAAATAAAGAGGTTCGCACGCTTCGACGCCGAAGGGGAAAACAGGGTGGTGGCAACCTACATCCACCCGCCCGGAAGGATTGGCGCCATGGTTGAGATTGAGTGCGAACCCGCCGAGCTGTGCGAAAAGCCCGAGGTTCAGGAGCTCATTAAAGACCTGCTACTGCAAATCGCCGCCATGAGACCGGAATACCTCACCACCGAAGAGGTTCCCGCGGACATCATTCAAAAGGAAAAAGAAATCTATATGGAGCAAGCCCGCAAAGAGGGTAAACCCGAACATATCCTCGAGCGCATCGCCGAGGGTAAGATTAAGAAATTCTTCCAGGAGAAGGTTCTCCTCGAGCAACCCTTCATCAAAGAGGAGAAGAAGTCTATTAAGAAGCTCATCGAAGAGGTTGCAAAACAGGCGGGCGGAAATATCAAGGTCAACCGCTTCGTCAGATTTGAATTGGGTCAATAATTCCCCTTCGGGTCTTTTCTTTAAACCCCTTCCCTTAAGGGGAAGGGAAATAGCATTTTCCCCTATGGGTGAGGTTTTGGTAGTCGTTCCCGCCCGTTTGGGTTCCACAAGGCTTAAAAACAAACCCCTGAGGGAGATAAAGGGCAAACCCCTAATAAGGTGGGTTGTCGAAAACCTCTCCAAGACCGGTTTCGATATTCTGGTAGCCACCGACAGCGGGAAGGTTAAGGAGGTGGTTCGAGACCTCGCCGAAGTGGTGCTAACCCCCTCCGAACTTCCGAGCGGAAGCGACAGAGTGGCTTACGCGGTTGAGAGGCTCGGCATAGAGGCTCCCTACATCGTCAACTATCAGGGGGATGAACCCTTCGCCTACAAAGAGGATTTAGAGAGGTTGATAGCCGCCTTAAAGGGCGGGGTAAATGTGTCAACGCTGGCGACCCCTTTGGAGGAGAGCCTGTTCGAAGACCCGAACGCGGTCAAGGTGGTGACCGATAGGAGGGGCTACGCCCTCTACTTTTCCCGAGCGCCCATACCCTTCCCGCGGAGCGGCTTTAAGTTTAAACCTTTAAAACATATAGGTATTTACACCTTCCGCAGGGAGACGCTCCTCGAGTTTACCCGACTAAAGCCGACACCCTTAGAGGAGACGGAGAAGTTGGAACAACTGCGGTTGCTCGAAAACGGGATACCTATAAAGGTGGAGATAACGGAGAACTTCTACCACGGGGTGGATACGGAGGAGGATATCCCCATAGTGGAGAAGAGGCTTTGAATACCCCTTTGGGAAACCGCAATATGCCAACCTTTAATGGTAAGTTAGTTTTTTGCTATGCTCTATCTCCTTTCGGAGTGGCTGAAAAATTACTGGTTTCCCTTTAACGTTCTCCACTACATAACCACCCGCAGTTTTTTGGCTTTTCTCCTCGCCTTTGCGGTGGGGGTTGTCCTCATACCCCTCTTTGCGAGGAGGTTCAAAAGGTTTTATGTGACCCTCGGCGGGTATAGGAGGGATTTCCTAGACCACCACGAGGAGAAGAGATTTATACCCTCCATGGGTGGTGTTGTTATAGTCCTGACCCTAATAGTGTTCTCCTTTATCTTCCTCCGGTTGGATACACCTTATCCCTACCTCGCGGCGCTGACGCTTTTTCTCTTCGGGTTTATAGGGTTTATAGACGACCTCCTAAAACTTTTGAAGAGTAGGGCAAGGGAGCTCCCACCCGCCATAGGTAGGCTAGCCCAAAATGGCGGACTGACGGCAAAACAGAAACTTCTGCTCCAATTCGCCTTTGCCCTTCCCCTGGCGGTTTTAATGGTTAAATTTCTGCCGATAGATACAAACCTCTACCCGCCGCTTTTTAAGGATTGGAGCCTCCATTTAAGCGAACCGCTCTATATACTCTTTGCCGCAACCTTTATAGTTTTCTTCTCTAACGCTGTAAACATCACCGACGGGCTGGACGGCTTGGCGATAGGGGTTTCGCTTTCCGTCTTCGGGGTTATAGCCTTCGTCTCCTACCTCGTCGGTAACCACGTTTTTGCCTCCTATCTGGGGATACCCTACGTCCCCTACGCGGGAGAGCTGACCGTTTTGGCGATGGCTTTCCTCGGGGCGGGCTTGGCTTTCCTCTGGTTCAACACCCACCCCGCGAGGGTATTTATGGGCGATGTCGGTTCGCTCGCCATAGGGTCGCTTATCGGCTTTGTGGCGCTGGCGACCAAGAGCGAGTTTATAATCCTCTTGGCGGGTGGGGTTTTCGTTTGGGAAATCCTTTCGGTGGTTCTTCAAGTTTTGACCTGCAAACTCACAAAGAGGGGTGAAATCGTTTACACCGACGGGGGGACGAGGAGAACTATAGCCGACTGCAAGAGGCTCTTTAAAAAGGCGCCCTTCCACCACCACCTGGAGGTTTCCGGTTGGAAGGAGGAACAAATCGTGGTGCGCCTCTGGATAGTCTCCATCCTTTTGGGGGTCTTTTCGCTCATATTCCTAAAGTTGAGGTAGTTTTTCCCTTCCCTTTTGGGGTTTTCTTCCCCGAAGGGGCTAATCTTTTAACCGATGTCCCAAATCGAAAACTTCGCCTTCTTCGACGAGGAGGAGGCTAAGCGGGTCTTCGAAGAGCTTAAACAATACACCTACGGGGTTGTAAAGCGGGTGGAGAGAAAGGTTAAAAAGGTCTATCCGCCGCCCCTTCACTCGCTTACCAGCCTGCAGAGGGAGGCTAACAAAAAGCTCGGCTTTTCGGCGAAAAAAACGCTGGACGTGGCTCAGATGCTCTACGAGACCTATAAGGTTATCTCCTACCCGAGGACGGAGAGCCGCTATCTGGCAACCTCCAACCGCCCCCTGGTGGAGGAAATTCTGAAAAAACTCGGCAGGGAGGATTTAATCCCCCGCGTCGCCGAAGTTGGGAGGAGGGTCTTCGACGACTCCAAGCTGACCGACCACCACGCCATTATTCCCCTCGATAGGGCGAAAAATCTCCCCCCGGACGGGGCTAAAGTCTATGACCTAATCCTAAAGAGGTTTCTCGCAGTTTTCTATCCCCCTTATGTGTACGAGAGCATCCTTATCCTCACCGAGGTGGGAAACAAATACCTATTCCTGACGAGGTTGAGGAGAACCTTAGACCCCGGTTGGAGGGTGGTTTACGGCTTTAAACCGGAGGGGGAAGGGGAAATTCCCGACCTCCGAGTGGGGGATAGGGTTAAAAAGGTCGACCAAAGGTTGGAAAAGAAAAAAACCGAACCCCCTCCTAGGTATACCGAGGGAACGCTTTTGAAGGAGATGGAGAGGCTCGGGCTGGGAACGCCGGCAACCCGCGCCCAGATTATAGAGACCCTAAAGGCAAGGAAATACGTAACCAAAAGGGGGAAGGTTTTAGTCCCCACCGAAAAGGGGAGGGAACTCATAGAAAAGCTGAAAACCTCGAAGGTAGCCTCACCCGAAATGACCGCCGAGTGGGAGAAAAAGCTCGAGGAGATACACCTGAAGGGGTTGGGTTACAGGGGATACCTCCAATTTTTGGAGGCTATAAAGGGTTTTACCGCCGAGGAGGTAAACAGACTAAAGGAGACCACCTTCGAGGTGTCGGAAAATTTCAAGACCTCCAAAAGGAGGGCTAAAAGGAAAACCTACAGGAGGGGGAAAAAATCCCGTTAACGGCAGGTCATGGGTCCCACCCTTTCGCCGCCGAGGATGTGGAAGTGGATGTGGGGAACTTCCTGTCCTCCGTGGTAGCCGGTGTTAACAATAATGCGGTAGCCGTTCTCGGCTATGCCGAGCTTTTTGGCTATTTCGGGTATCTTAACCCACAGATGTCCCATAAGCTCCTTGTCCTCCGGTTTAATCTCGTTGACGCTCTCTATGTGCTTTTTGGGAATGACGAGAACGTGCACCTTCCTCTGGGGGTTGATGTCGTGAAAAGCCATGATGAGGTCATCCTCGTAGACCACCTTTGCGGGAAGCTCTCCCCTAACTATCTTGCAGAAAACGCAGTTTCCCATGGGATAAAAAAATAACACCCGCGGGCTTAAAATCTTTCTTCCCTTATGTTGGAGAGAACGCCCCTTTACGGGATACACAAAGAGGTCGGCGCGAAATTCGTTCCCTTCGCCGGTTGGGAGATGCCGGTTCAGTTCTCCTCCATCTTGGACGAGGCTAAAGAAGTCCGCCGAGGGGTTGGGGTGTTCGACGTCTCCCACATGGGGAGGATATTTGTCGAAGGTTCCCAGGCGGAGGAATTTCTCGAATACCTCACCACCAACAGTGTAAAAAAGTTAAACCCCGGCGATGTTCAGTATTCCCTAATCCTCAACGAAAAGGGTGGAACGGTAGACGACATAACTGTTTACAGGTTTGGGGATAACCGCTTTATGCTCTGCGTCAACGCCGCCAACCGCCAAAAGGTCTTGAAGCATATGGAAAACCTCGCGAAGGGCTACGACGTAAAGATAGAAGACCGCAGTAAGGAACTGGTTCAGCTGGCGGTTCAGGGTCCCAAGGCTGTCGAGGTTGTGGAAAAGTTCTTTCCCAGTGTGGGAGGGCTAAAGTTTTACACCTTCAAAACCTTCGGCGATACCGTTGTCTCCAGAACCGGATACACCGGGGAGGACGGGTTTGAAATTTATATCCCCGTCGAGGAGGGGAAAAAACTCTACAAAGACCTTTTGGAGGAGGGGGTCAAACCCTGCGGTCTCGGGGCGAGGGATGTCCTTAGGATAGAGGCGGGCTATCCCCTCTACGGGCATGAGCTTTCGGAGGAACTCGACCCCTGCGAGGCGAACCTAAAACGCTTTATAGACCTCCAAAAGGACTTCTTCGGAAAGGAGGGGCTCCTTTCGAGGGGTGAACCAAAAAGGAGACTCCTCGGGTTGGTTTTGGAGCAGAGGAGAATAACCCGCCAGGGGGACAAGGTTTTTATAGAAAATACCCCCGTAGGGGAGGTAACCAGCGGAACCTTCTCACCCAATCTGGGGAAATCCATCGCCTTGGCGTTCCTTCAAAGGGGTATAGAAAAGGGTTCCACCGTGGAGGTCGAGATAAGGGGTAAAAGGCTAAAGGCGGAGGTCGTATCGCCGAGATTTATCGACAACACCCCCCGGAGGAGGAAAAGATGACACTCCCCTCACTAAAGTGAGGGGTTTCTCGCTCCATTAAAGGAGCGAGCTACTCCATAGGGAAATATTTATCCTTCCCTATGGAGGGCGTGTCAGTCCATCTACGGAGAGCTTTAAGCTCTCCGATACTTTTAGCCTTTACAGGGGATAGTCGGGGAGCATTTTTTTAGTTTATTTTTTTTTGCTCCCACTATACCCTCACTCCATAGGAAAATTTTAATCCCTTCCTATGGAGTTTTCAAGTTTTTCCGCCATTCATCCCTTAGCTAACAATAGCACTCCGCCTTTAGGCGGAGGTTAACGCTTACGCAAAGGGCTTTCTAGCGGAATTTTTGTAAAACCCCTTAAGGTTTCTCTCCCCCTTTCGGAATTTGGTCACTTTCGACCCTTTAGAAGGGGAATTTCGGAGGAACTTATAGGAGAGATGGAGAAAAAAAGACCTCATTGGGTTAGTTTTTGCAATATCTTTTCCCTCCAGCGGTTTGCCTTTCGGTAAATCTCCTCCTCGTCGAGGGTTAGAACTTTGTAGTTTTCCATTATCACTTTTCCACGTGCTATTACCGTCTCTATATCCCCCGCTTGGGCGGAATAGACCAGTTGGGCGGTCGGGTCGTAGAGCGGTTGGAGATGCGGCTTTTGGGCGTCCACCACTATCAGGTCGGCGTCGTAGCCCTCTTTAATCCTACCCGCCTTTATTCCCACGCTCTCGAAGCCGTTTGCGGTCGCTATTTCGAGCGCCTGCGCCGAGGATAGGGCGGTAGGGTCGAGGTTTACGCCCTTTTGGAGCTTAGCCATGGTAGCCATCTCCTCGAGCATGTTGAGGTTGTCGTTGGAAGCCGCCCCGTCGGTTCCGAGGCAGACCTTTATGCTCCTCCTGAGGTAATCGCTAATAGGCGCTATGCCTGAGCCGAGCTTTAGGTTGCTCTCGGGGCAGTGGGCTACCTTCGTTCCGCTCTCGGCTACAAATTCCCTCTCCTCCTCGTCGAGCCAAACCATGTGGGCGGCTATCACCCTATCCCTCAAAAGTCTCAAGTTTTTCATGTGCCTTACGGGGGTGGTTTTATATTTCTCCTCAACCTGTGCCAATTCACCTTTACTTTCCGCTAAGTGGATATGGTAGGGAACGTCGAACTCCTCGGCGAGCTCCATAGCCTTGGTGAGCGTTTCGGGTGAGCAGGTATAAACGGCGTGGGGTGCAACCACGGGAATAATATCTTTGTCTTCCTTGAAGTGTTCAATAAATTCCCTCGCCCTCTTTAGGTATTCCTCCGGAGAGGATGCCACCTTTGTTGGGAAATCCAATATTCCAAAACCCAAAGCGGCGCGGATACCGGCTCTTTTCACCACATCGGCGGTATACTCCTCGAAGAAATACATATCCAGGTAGAGGGTTGTCCCCGACTTTATCATCTCGAGGACTGCCAGCTCGACCCCGTCGCGGACAAACTCGGGGGATACGAACTCGCCCTCGAGAGGCCATATAACTTTGGTGAGCCACTCCATCAGGGGCAAATCGGCACCGATACCCCTAAAGAGGTTCATCGCCGCGTGGGTGTGCATATTTGCGAAGGCGGGTGCGACTATTTTGCCGGTAGCGTCGATAACCTTGTCGGCTTCGTATTTGGAACTCAAATTTTCGCCAACCTCAATAACCTTCCCACCTTTAACGGCTATGTCGCCGACAAATTGCCCCCTCTCGGTGTTGGTGACAATCCAACCGCCTTTTATCAGGAGGTCAACCTTTTCCATAAAGACTTCTAATGGTAAGGAAAAGCCCGCCGCTTCGCGGCGGGGGTTGGGATTATTTGAAAGCCTTTTCGAGAGCCTGCTCGAGGTCGGCGATGATATCCTCGGCGTTCTCCAGCCCCACGGCGAGGCGTATCAGATTTTCGGTAATGCCTATTTTTTCCCTTATCTCGGGGGGTATCTGCTTGGCGGCGCTTATAACGGGGTAGCTAGCTATGGTCTCCGGCGCGCCGAAGGAGGGGGAGGTGAATATCATCTTCAGGTTTTGGAGGAATTTGATGACCTCGTCGCGACCGCCCTTTATCTTGAACGAGAGCACCCCACCGGCGCAGTAGTCCTTAAAGAGCTTTTTCGCCAGGTCGTGGTAGGGGCTTTCGGGCAAAGAGGGGTATAGGACTTCCTCCACCTTGGGGTGGTTTTTGAGAAATCTGGCAACCTTTAGGGCGTTCTCGCAGTGGCGCCTCATACGGAGCTCGAGGGTCTTGAGACCCCTGTCTATAAGGAAGGCTTCGAAGGGTGCGAGAATGCCGCCGAAGTTGTTTCTCCAATCCCAGAGTTCCTTGGTGGTGGCGAGGTCGCCTATAACCGCACCGCCAACCGCATCGGCGTGCCCCACCATATACTTGGTGAGACTGTGGATTACCACATTCGCCCCGTCCCGCAGCGGTTTGTAAAGGACGGGGGTGGCAAAGGTGTTGTCGACTATAAAGGTTGTTCCGGTCTCTTTGCAACCCTCGGCGATGCGGGGTATATCGAACACCTTTAGGGTCGGATTGGTTATGGTTTCCAAAAAGAGGACTTTTATATCCTTATCCAACCTCTTTAGGATTTCCTCGGTATCGGGAAATACAAAGACCGGTTCTATTCCGAACTTCTCCGCCAAACGTTTGACCAATTTTTGGGTTGTCCCGTAACTCTCGTAGGGCATTAAAATCTTGTCGCCCTTTCCGAGGAAGTGGACGAGAGTTGTCGATATCGCCGACATTCCACTGGCAAAGCAGAGTGCGTCCTCACCCTCTTCGAGGAGGGCGAGCTTCTTTTCGAGGAGCATAACGGTGGGGTTTTCTTCCCTCGAATACTTCAGTTCGGTATCCCTATGGGTGATGACCGATTTGCCGCGTTGCTCGAAGGAGACGGTTTGATATATCGGGGGGTGGAGGGATTTTATGGGCTCGTATTCGTCCTTACCCCCGTGTATCGTTAGGGTTTGTATGTGCTTTTCCATTTTCGCATCCAACCTCCGTCGAAAGGTTTAAAGACTTTATATTACGGAGGGGGGTAAGGTGCGACCTTGACCGAAACGGGTAAAGGGAGGAAAAGGTTTTAGGACATGTATTTGTAGATTATCCAGGTTTGGATAATGCTCAAAATGTTGTTAAAAGTCCAATAGAGTACCAAACCGCTGGGGAAGGTGGCGAAGAGGAAGGTAAAGACCAGCGCCATTATATACATCATCTTGTTCTGCTGCGGGTTGGGGGAGGGGGTTATCCACGATTGGGCTACCATCGTCAGACCCATCAGTATCGGCAGTATGTAGTAGGGGTCGGGCTGGGCGAGGGAGGGTATCCACAGGAAGCGCTCGAGCGCCAGGTCGGGGGTAACTATCAAAACCTTGTAAAGTGCGAAGAATACCGGAATCTGTATCAGTATCGGCAGACATCCCCCGAAGGGGTTAAAGCCGACCTCTTTGTAGAGTTTCACCATCTCCTGTTGGAGTTTCTGCGGGTCGTTGGCGTATTTGCGTTGCAGTTCCTGCAGTTTGGGGGCGAGCTCCTGCATCTTCTTCATAGAGCGGGTGGAGGATATCATCAGCGGGAAGAAAATGACCTTCAGCAGTAGCGTTAGAACGAAGATAGCCGCAACCCAGCTGTGGAAAATCTTGTAGAAGAAGTATAGCACCAAAAAGGTCGGGTAGGCGAGGAACTTGAGGACGCCGAAATCTATCGCGTCTATGAAATTAACCTCCTTTAGGAGGTCGTATTCCTTGGGACCCTCCAAAAAGAGGATTTGGGAGTTCGGTTTAACCTCTATTGCGGTTGCTCCCACATATTTGGTCTCCCCATTGTGGATGTAGGAGACTTTAAACACAACGGCGGTGTCGGTGTTGTATTTAGCCGCCTTTAGGAAGTATCTACCCTCCTCACCGCTCCAGACGATGTCGCCGTGGAAGGGTGCAATACCGGGCAGGTCTTCTATATTCGGTCTCAAAACCTCGCCGTTGGAGAGTTTGAAGATGGGACCTATATGGGTGTAAAAGGGTTTTTCGTTCGGCGTCATTCCCAGGTAGAGGTAGGGGTCTTTAACGCCCTCCACCTTTAGGTTGAGCTTGACGATGTAACCCTCTTTGGAGAAGGTAAAGACCTTTTCAACCTTTATTCCGTCCCTATCGAGGGAGCAGGAGACCTTATACCCCTCCTTGGTGCAGTTGTATGTGGAGAAGTTTGCCAACTTGGTGGTCTTCCAGTCGGAGGTCAGCACCTCGAGGGGGTAGATGTTGTAAGCCCTCTCGTAGGGTTCTATAAGCTCCTTTTTAAACCTCTTGTCGTAGGCGGAAACGACTTTTGCACCCTCGAGGGCTATCTTCACATTTAAATCGGTTCCATTAATGGTTATAAAGCGTTTCGGTTTCTCCCTCTCGCGGTCGGTTCCCAGGTAGAGGTTTACGTTTACGGGTATCGTTTGAAGGGTTTTCACCCCGTTTTGGGTTTGGGTTTGATTGGAAACCCCCGGTTGGTTTTGACCGGCGAGGTGCTTCGAGGCGAAAAAGTAATCGTAGGCTATAAACACGCCGAAGGCGATAGCCAAAAAGAGGAGATACCTCCTCCAATCGAAGTTTTCCATTTTTCCAGTCCTCCGAAAGTAGTTAATGGAAAAAGACTATTAAACGAAGAGGGCGGAAGAGCTTCTGAAAATCGACAGAATACGGTCGAGGAGACCCCTTTTCTCCTCCTT
>JALWDU010000050.1 GCA_027036735.1 Aquificales bacterium
GATGGGCAGATACCTCTGTCTGGAATACGTTCAGAGGGAACCCAATCCGAGCGACGTATTTAACTATCGGGTTATAGGCGTTTACGAGGTGGGGAGATGAGACAGGTTGCGGTAATAGGCTCTTCGTCGGTCGAGCCGGGCGACGAGATTTACGAGTTTGCCTATAAACTCGGTTTGGAACTCGGAAAGAGGAATTTGGTTGTGGTCAACGGCGGGCGCACCGGGGTGATGGAGGCTGTATCCAAGGGGGTGCGCGACAGCGGTAGAGGTCTGGCGTTGGGAATACTGACCACCTACGACGGGAGCGACGGAAACCCTTACCTCCACATAAAGGTCAATACCGGAATGGGTTGGAATAGAAACCCGCTTGTGGTGGCGAGCGGGGAGGTGGTTCTCGCCGTAGGGGGACACTACGGCACCCTATCGGAGATAGCCTACGCCCTCATCCTGGGTAAGACCGTCATAGGCTACAAAACCCACAGGGTGGAGGGTGTTATCCAAGTCCAATCGCTGGAGGAGATGCTCCGACTCCTTGACGAGGTTATGGGACTCGAGATTTAGACCTATTGAAGGGGTTTTTAAGGACAACTCAAAGGGTGGGGAAAAAAACGGACGGAAACCTTTAAACGGAAAGGGCTTTTTTTACCCCCTTTGGAGTATCTCTTTTGCAACCTTTTCCCCGCTTAGGAACATACCGCCAAATATGGGACCCATTCGGGGGAGTCCGTAAACTTCGGCAGTCGACATACCCATAACGTAGAGACCGGGGTATATCTCGCCCGACTTTTCGACGACGAGCTTTTCCGCCTCGTTCACCCACATGGCGCCCATACCCTTGACGTCGCAGCAGTTGGTTCTCTTGGCGGCGAGCTTGGCAACCGCGGCGTCGTGTCCCGTTCCGTCCAAAACGTATTCAGCCTCGACCACGAGGGGGTCAACGTGCAGACCGACCATATCGACCGGCGTCCAGTTTATCACCACGCCGTTGACCCGTCCGTTTTTTATGACGATGTCCTCGACGTGAACGCCGTTGAAGATTTTCACCCCCGCCTTTACCGCCTTAGATATGAGGGTGGAAGCCAGTTCGACGGCGTCGGCTATCAGGTAGTTATCCCCGTAGGGGGTGG
>JALWDU010000051.1 GCA_027036735.1 Aquificales bacterium
ACGGTGTTACCGTTGCCAAAGAAATAGAGTTGCCCGACCCCTTGGAAAACGTCGGTGCACAACTCGTTAAAGAGGTTGCATCCCAAACCAACGACAAAGCCGGTGACGGAACCACCACCGCAACCGTATTGGCACAGGCTATCTTCAACGAGGGTATCAAGGCTATAACCGGCGGCGCCAACCCCATGGACATCAGGAGGGGTATGGAAAAAGCCGCCAAAAAGGTAATCGAAAACCTCAAGAAACTGTCCAAAAAGGTTGAAACCAGGGAAGAAATCGAGCAGGTTGCAACCGTTTCCGCAAACAACGACCCCGAAATCGGTAAGCTCATCGCCGATGCTATTGAAAAGGTCGGTAAGGACGGGGTTATCACCGTAGAAGAGGGTAAGACCGCCGAAACCACCCTCGAAGTCGTTAAGGGTATGCAATTCGACAGGGGTTACCTATCTCCGTACTTCATAACCAACCCCGAGAAAATGACCTGTGAATTGGAAAACCCCTACATCCTCATATACGAGAAGAAGATTAACAACATCAAGGAACTGCTCCCCGTTCTCGAGCAGGTTGCAAGGGCTGGCAGACCTCTGTTCATCATAGCCGAAGACGTTGAAGGCGAAGCGCTCGCAACTTTGGTTGTAAACCACCTCAAGGGCGTTCTAAGGACTTGCGCTGTTAAGGCTCCCGGATTCGGTCAGAGGAGGAAGGAATACCTACAGGATATCGCCGTAGTTACCGGCGGAACCGCTATTACCGAAGACCTCGGTATCAAACTCGAGCACGTAACCCTCGATATGCTCGGACAAGCCGACAAAGTTGTAGTCGATAAGGAAACCTTCACCATTATCGGCGGTAAGGGTGACCCCGAAGAGATTAAGAAACGTATCGAGCAAATCAAACGTCAAATCGAAGAAACCACTTCCGACTACGACAGGGAAAAACTCCAAGAGCGCTTGGCTAAACTCACCGGTGGTGTTGCAATAATCAAAGTCGGTGCGCCCACCGAAGCGGACCTCAAAGAGAAGAAATACAGGGTTGAGGACGCCGTTAACGCTACCAAAGCGGCACTCGAAGAGGGTATCGTTCCCGGTGGTGGAACTTCCCTTGTAAGGGCATCCCAAAAC
>JALWDU010000052.1 GCA_027036735.1 Aquificales bacterium
AAAACCTAAAGGTGGATTATCTAATCCTACCCAACACGGAGGATTGGATTACCCAACTCTGCATGGTTTTAAGGCACTTCAACCTAAAACCCCGTTTGGAGCTAAATTACTGCCCCCACTGTTTGGGGAAACTGAAACCGGTCTCCCCCGAAGAGGTGAGGGATAAAATTCCCTACTACTCCTACAAGTGCGGGAAGAATTTCACCATTTGTCCCGATTGCGGTCGGGTCTATTGGGAGGGCGGACACAAGAGGCTGATGGACAAAACCCTTTCGAGGATAAGGGAGAGGTGCAAAGACCTCTTTGGGGAACTCTAACCCTCGGCACTCCCCCTTTCGGAGAAGATGTTTATTCCGAGTTGCACCAAGAGGGTGAAACCGAAAATCCTCATCCCCCTTCCGAGGATGTGACCGAGTATATACCTCCTAAAGTCCATTTGAAATATCCCGCCCAGCCAGCAGACCAGCTTGTAGGGTTCACCTATCACCACCGCCCAAAAGCCGTAGCGGTTGAAAAGCGCCTCCCCCTTTAGGTAGAGTTTCTCACCCAAAATCCTCTTCCCCCAGTGGGAGCCGAGATATTTGCCGAGGTAGTAGGTGAAGACAGCCCCGAGGATGTTGCCAACGAAAGCAACGACCGCCGCAACCCAAATGTTTAACCCGAAGTAGTGCGCTCCGGCTATGAATATGTAGGGGACTATGGGGTTTATAAAGGCTTCGGTAAAGGAGATAACGAAAAGGGCGAAGTAGCCGTAATGCTTAACGAACTCCTTTGTCAGCTCGACCCACTCGGGGGGTATGAGACCTTCCAACATTAACGGTCTATGTTAAGTCCACCTCCGTCGGGTAGTCCCCGGTAAAGCAGGCGGTGCAGTAGGTTTTAGCCCCACCTTTGACAGCCCTAAGCATCCCCTCCACCGATAGGTAGTGGAGTCCGTCGGCGCCTATCTGCTCCCTTATACCTTCTATGTCGTAGCGGTTGGCGATTAGCTCCTCCCGGGTGGGTATATCTATCCCGTAGAAGCAGGGGAATTTTACCGGCGGCGACGCTATCAGCACGTGAACCTCCTTCGCCCCGGCGCGCCTTAGCATCTTCACTATGCGGCGGGAGGTCGTTCCCCTCACGAGGGAGTCGTCTATTATCGCAACCCTCTTTCCGTTTAGAACCGGCTTCACGGGGGAGAGCTTCATGAGGACTTTTAAGTCTCTGAGCTCCTGCGTGGGTTCTATAAAACTCCTCCCCACGTAGTGGTTTCTAATTAATCCCAACTCCATAGGGATGCCGCTCTCCTCGGAAAACCCTATGGTGGGAACTATACCGCTGTCGGGAACGGGGATAACCACGTCAACGTCCAGCTTGCCCTTTAGCTCCCTCGCCAGTTCCCTACCGAGACGTTTCCTAACCTCGTAGACCCAATCGCCGAAGATGTAGCTGTCGGGTCTGGCGAAGTAGATAAACTCGAATATGCAAAACGCCTTCCTCTCCCTATCCCCGAAGGGGAAGTAGCTCCTTATTCCATCCCTATCGACGACCAAAACCTCGCCCGGCTTAAGCTCCCTTTTGAACTCCGCCCCGACTATGTCGAAGGCTACGCTCTCGGAGGAGAAGAACCAGCTCTCCCCGTGCCTGCCTATCTCGAGCGGTCTAAAGCCCAGGGGGTCGCGGGCGGCAATAATCTTGTCCTTTAGTAGGAGCAGTATGCTGTAAGCCCCCTCGACCTTTCGGAGGGCGTCGAAAAGGTGGGGCAGAAACTCCCTATCGTTGGGGTGGAGGGATAGCCCTTCGGGAACCCAACCTTCGGAAACGTCTATTAGGTGAACGAAGACCTCGGTGTCGGAGGTATATTTAAAGACCGCCCCGCCGTCGGAAAGCTCCTTCCGCAGTATCTTGTAGTTTGTTAAATTCCCATTGTGGGCAATGGCGAATTCCCCCTTCGAGGTTTTAGCCAAGATAGGTTGGGCGTTGGTTCCACCGATATCGCCGGCGGTCGAATAGCGCACGTGCCCTATCGCCGCGTTCCCCTTGAGACTTTCCAAATCCTCCTTGCGGAGAGCCTCCAAAACCAACCCCTGCTTTTTTACCAGATAGAAATTCTCCCCATCGGTGGAGCAAATGCCGGCGCTCTCCTGTCCGCGGTGCTGGAGTGTGTAAAGCCCCCAATAGGTGTATAGGGATGCGTTTTCGACGTTAAAGGCTCCGAATATACCGCACATCTAAGTTTCAATTCCATTCGGTGGGTCTCCCCATTTGGGTGAGTTTTATTGTTAAGTTTTATCCCCTAAAGGGAGGGGGTTATAAAACAATCCGATAGATGGTCTTTTCAACCGATTTCCCTTTGAGGGAAAAAACGACCATCCTCATCGGGGGAAAGGCGAAGCTCTTTTTCGCACCCCGCGGTGTGGGGGAACTGAAATCCCTACTCCCGAAGTTGGTCTCCGATTACGAAACCTTTTTCCTCGGCGGGGGTTCCAACACCATTTTCGGAGACTTTAAGGGTGTCGTCGTATCTTCGGAAAACCTAAAGGGGTGGAGGGTTATCGAAGAGACCCCTAAATGGGTGAGGCTCGAAATTTTGGCGGGAACCCCCTTGAGGGAACTCGTAAAACCCTCCATCCAAAACGGGTGGTGCGGTTTGGAAACGCTCTTTGGAATACCCCGCATAACGCTCGGCGGGGCTATCGCCATGAACGCCGGCGCCTACGGGTTGGAAATCGGCAATTTCGTCGAGAGGGTGTTTTACATAGACCCCCCTACGGGGGAGATTTTTGAGGATAAGCCCGCATTCGGTTATCGCTCCTCCCCCTTTCCCCGAAGGGGGTTTGTTTTTAAGGCAACTCTGAAACTTCCAAAATGCGGTCTCGACCTGCGGCGGAGGGTGAGGGAACTAAACCTAAGGCGGCGAAAGAACCAACCCCTAAATCTACCCACTGCGGGGTCGACCTTTAAAAACCCGAAGGGGTTTTACGCGGGTATGCTCCTCGAGGAGGTCGGATTAAGGGGTTTTTGCACCGAACGGGGACTCTGCTTTTCGAAAAAGCACGCCAACTTTTTGGTGAACCTGTCAAAAAAAGCCACCTTTGGGGACGTCCTTAGGCTGATAGACCTCGCAAAGGAGAGGGTGTTTAAATCCTTCGGTATTCTCCTCGAGGAGGAGGTAAAAATCGTCTCCCTTTAGGGGTTTTCAAACCTCCGTTGCCTCCAAGGGGTGTAACCCTCAAATTTCCTAACCATGGACAGATTTGAAAAACGCTTCTACCCCGACGAGGAGTATCACAAACCGGAGGTGGTAAAGGACGCCATATGGTTGGGCGGGGAGGCTATAAAGAAAGCCCCCAAAATAGAGGGGGTTCCCACCGGCATAGAGGGTCTCGACGACCTCTTTTTTAAGGCGGAGATAGACCCCCAAACGGGCAAGGTTGTAAAAAAACCCCTCGGGGGGATACCGAGGTATGCCGTTATCAACCTCACGGGGGTATCGGACACCGGTAAATCCCTCATGGCGGAGCAGTTTGCCGTTAAGCGGGCTTCCGAAGGGGAGAAGGTCGCATTCGTAACGGTTGAAAGCCCCGCCCCCTTCGTTG
>JALWDU010000053.1 GCA_027036735.1 Aquificales bacterium
CAACGAAGGGGGCGGGGCTTTCAACCGTTACGAATGCGACCTTCTCCCCTTCGGAAGCCCGCTTAACGGCAAACTGCTCCGCCATGAGGGATTTACCGGTGTCCGATACCCCCGTGAGGTTGATAACAGCATACCTCGGTATCCCCCCGAGGGGTTTCTTCACAACCTTACCCGTTTGGGGGTCTATTTCCGCCTTGAAAAAGAGGTCGTCGAGACCCTCTATGCCGGTGGGAACCCCCTCTATTTTGGGAGCTTTCTTTATAGCCTCCCCGCCCAACCATATGGCGTCCTTTACCACCTCCGGTTTGTGGTACTCCTCGTCGGGGTAGAAGCGTTTTTCAAACCTATCCATGGTTAGGAAATTTGAGGGCTACACCCTTTGGAGGCAACGGAGGTTTGGAAACCCCTAAAGGGAGACGATTTTTACCTCTTCCTCGAGGAGGATACCGAAGGCTTTAAACACCCTCTCCCTCGCGAGGTCTATTAGTTTGAGTGCGTCCCCAAAGGTGGCTTCTTTCGACAGGTTCACCAAAAAGTTGGCGTGCTTTTTAGAAAAACACAACCCATTTTCGGTGCAAAAACCCCTTAATCCGACCTCCTCGAGGAGCTTACCCGCGTAAAACCCCTTCGGGTTCTTAAAGGTTGACCCCGCGGTGGGTAGGTTTAGGGGTTGGCTTTTTCGCCGCCTTAGGTTTAGCTCCCTCACCCTCCGCCGCAGGTCGAGACCGCACTTTGGAAGTTTCAGGGTTGCCTTAAAAACAAACCCCTTTCGGGGAAAGGGGGAGGAGCGATAACCGAATGCGGGCTTATCCTCAAAAATCTCCCCCGTAGGGGGGTCTATGTAAAACACCCTCTCGACGAAATTGCCGATTTCCAACCCGTAGGCGCCGGCGTTCATGGCGATAGCCCCGCCGAGCGTTATGCGGGGTATTCCAAAGAGCGTTTCCAAACCGCACCACCCGTTTTGGATGGAGGGTTTTACGAGTTCCCTCAAGGGGGTTCCCGCCAAAATTTCGAGCCTCACCCATTTAGGGGTCTCTTCGATAACCCTCCACCCCTTTAGGTTTTCCGAAGATACGACGACACCCTTAAAGTCTCCGAAAATGGTGTTGGAACCCCCGCCGAGGAAAAAGGTTTCGTAATCGGAGACCAACTTCGGGAGTAGGGATTTCAGTTCCCCCACACCGCGGGGTGCGAAAAAGAGCTTCGCCTTTCCCCCGATGAGGATGGTCGTTTTTTCCCTCAAAGGGAAATCGGTTGAAAAGACCATCTATCGGATTGTTTTATAACCCCCTCCCTTTAGGGGATAAAACTTAACAATAAAACTCACCCAAATGGGGAGACCCACCGAATGGAATTGAAACTTAGATGTGCGGTATATTCGGAGCCTTTAACGTCGAAAACGCATCCCTATACACCTATTGGGGGCTTTACACACTCCAGCACCGCGGACAGGAGAGTGCCGGCATTTGCTCCACCGATGGGGAGAATTTCTATCTGGTAAAAAAGCATGGGTTGGTTTTGGAAGCTCTCCGCAAGGAGGATTTGGAAAGGCTGAAGGGGAACGCGGCTATAGGGCATGTGCGCTATTCGACCGCCGGCGATATCGGGGGAACCAACGCCCAACCCATCTTGGCTAAAACCTCGAAGGGGGAATTCGCCATTGCCCACAACGGGAATTTGACAAATTACAAGATACTCCGAAAGGAGCTTTCCGACGGCGGGGCGGTCTTTAAGTATACCTCCGACACCGAGGTCTTCGTCCACCTGATAGACGTTTCCGAAGGTTGGGTTCCCGAAGGGCTATCCCTCCACCCCAACGATAGGGAGTTTCTGCCCCACCTCTTCGACGCCCTCCGAAAGGTCGAGGGGGCTTATAGCATACTGCTCCTACTAAAGGACAGGATTATTGCCGCCCGCGACCCGCTGGGCTTTAGACCGCTCGAGATAGGCAGGCACGGGGAGAGCTGGTTCTTCTCCTCCGAGAGCGTAGCCTTCGACATAGTCGGGGCGGAGTTCAAAAGGGAGCTTAAGCCGGGCGAGGTTTTGGTCGTCGATAGGGACGGGATAAGGAGCTACTTCCCCTTCGGGGATAGGGAGAGGAAGGCGTTTTGCATATTCGAGTTTATCTATTTCGCCAGACCCGACAGTTACATCTTCGGCGATTGGGTTTACGAGGTTAGGAAACGCCTCGGTAGGGAGCTGGCGAGGGAGCTAAAGGGCAAGCTGGACGTCGACGTGGTTATCCCCGTTCCCGACAGCGGTATAGTTCCCACCATAGGGTTTTCCGAGGAGAGCGGTATCCCCATGGAGTTGGGGTTAATTAGAAACCACTACGTGGGGAGGAGTTTTATAGAACCCACGCAGGAGCTTAGGGATTTGAAAGTCCTCATGAAACTCTCCCCCGTGAAGCCGGTTCTAAACGGAAAGAGGGTTGCGATAATAGACGACTCCCTCGTGAGGGGGACGACCTCCCGCCGCATAGTGAAGATGCTAAGGCGCGCGGGGGCGAAGGAGGTTCACGTGCTGATAGCGTCACCGCCGGTCAAATTCCCCTGCTTCTACGGAATAGATATACCCACCCGGGAGGAGCTAATCGCCAACCGTTACGACATAGAGGGTATAAGGGAACAGATAGGCGCCGACGGACTCCACTACCTATCGGTGGAGGGGATGCTTAGGGCTGTCAAAGGTGGGGCTAAAACCTACTGCACCGCCTGCTTTACCGGGGACTACCCGACGGAGGTGGACTTAACATAGACCGTTAATGTTGGAAGGTCTCATACCCCCCGAGTGGGTCGAGCTTACAAAGGAGTTCGTTAAGCATTACGGCTACTTTGCCCTTTTCGTTATCTCCTTTACCGAAGCCTTTATAAACCCTATAGTCCCCTACATATTTATAGCGGGCGCCCACTACTTCGGGTTAAACATTTGGGTTGCGGCGGTCGTTGCTTTCGTTGGCAACATCCTCGGGGCTGTCTTCACCTACTACCTCGGCAAATACCTCGGCTCCCACTGGGGAAAGAAGATTTTGGGGGAGAAACTCTACCTAAAGGGGGAGGCGCTCTTCAACCGCTACGGCTTTTGGGCGGTGGTGATAGGTGAACCCTACAAGCTGGTCTGCTGGCTCGGTGGAATATTTCAAATGGACTTTAGGAGGTATATACTCGGTCACATCCTCGGGAGGGGGGTGAGGATTTTCGGCTTTACCCTCTTGGTGCAACTCGGAATAAACATCTTCTCCGAAAAGGGGGACATCGAAAATTAGAGTTCCCCAAAGAGGTCTTTGCACCTCTCCCTTATCCTCAAAAGGGTTTTGTCCATCAACCTCTTGTGTCCGCCCTCCCAATAGACCCGACCGCAATCGGGACAAATGGTGAAATTCTTCCCGCACTTGTAGGAGTAGTAGGGAATTTTATCCCTCACCTCTTCGGGGGAGACCGGTTTCAGTTTTCCCAAACAGTGGGGGCAGTAATTTAGCTCCAAACGGGGTTTTAGGTTGAAGTGCCTTAAAACCATGCAGAGTTGGGTAATCCAATCCTCCGTGTTGGGTAGGATTAGATAATCCACCTTTAGGTTTT
>JALWDU010000054.1 GCA_027036735.1 Aquificales bacterium
GGCATTGACGTGATGTGGGGATACCTGTTGAAGCTCATCTCCCGGAGTTCATCAAAAATCTCCTCCTTGACCCAGTCGGGCAGGTCGTAGGGACTTTCGTTCTTGTCCAGCCAGACCCTGTAGTTTCTCTCCACTACTCTGTAGGGCTGGAAGGACTTAACGAGCTCGCGAATCATTTCCTCCGCCTCCTCAATTCGGCCATAACCTCACCGAGGGAAACTTCGTTGTAAGCGAGGAGAACGAGCAGGTGGTAGAGCATATCTGCTGTCTCGTAGATTAACCCCTCCCTGGTTTCCGCCACGAGGACTTCTACAGCCTCTTCGCCAAACTTTTTGTAAATCCTCTCCCTGCCCTCTTTGAAGAGCCTCGATGTGTAGGAGCCCTCAACGGGATTTTCCTTCCTCTTCCTTATCAGCTCTTCAAGTTCCCTGAGGATTGTCAGGGAGTAGTCCATCGGCAAAACCCTCTCCGGTTCGCCGAGCTTTCTGTAGAAGCATGAGTAGTTCCCGGTGTGGCAGGCGACTCCTTTTTGCTCCACTATCAGGAGTAGAGCGTCGTTGTCGCAGTCTATTCTAATCTCCTTCACCCTCTGGGTGTTTCCGCTTACTTCTCCCTTCATTCTAACCCTCTTTTGAGAGCGGGAGTAGTAGTGGGCGTAACCTGTTTCAAGGGTTCTCCTCAGGGCCTCCCTGTCCATGTAAGCCAGCGTAAGGACTTCTCCCTTGGTGTCCTGGACAACAACGGGAACGATTCCACCGTTCTTCTCCCAGTCAACTTTTTCTATTAGCTCCTCAAGGCCCATTCTACCACCTCAGTAATCCAGCCTTACGGGAATTCCCCTCTCAGCCAGAAACTTCTTCAGCTCGCCGACGGTGTATTCGTTGTAGTGGAATATTGACGCAGCTAAACCAGCCTCGGCTCCTGCTTTGAAGGCCTCGTAGAAGTGCTCCGGTTTTCCGGCTCCTCCAGAGGCTATCACCGGAATATCAACGGCACTTGCGACGGCTTTCGTCAGCGGTATGTCAAAGCCCTCCTTGGTTCCGTCGGTGTCCATGCTCGTCAGGAGTATCTCACCTGCCCCAAGTTGTTCAACGG
>JALWDU010000055.1 GCA_027036735.1 Aquificales bacterium
GGCAGGAGACGTTTAGCTCGTAGGCGACTATCTTCTTAGCCCCGTTTAGGGCTTTTACCACCTCCACGTAGCCCTCTTCGGTTTCGTCGAAGACGTTTGCTATAAAGTGGGTGTCGAATTTCTCCAACTCGGGGTATATCTCCTCCAGGAATTTTTCCACTCCGGGGTTTTGGAGACCTATCGCGTTGAGCATCCCGCAGTAGGTTTCCACAATGCGGGGGGGTTCGTTACCCTCGCGGGGCTTTAGGGACAGACCCTTTAAAACAACCGCACCAAGCTCGGATATGTCGTATATCTCCGAAGCCTCCAGCCCGTAGCCGAAGGTTCCCGAGGCAACCCAAACGGGATTTTTGAACTCTATACCCCAAAGGTTTACCGAAAGGTTTACCTCCATTGTAGGGTAGAAAAGTTTAAATCCTTACCTTTGTAGGGTTTTACCAAAGGTCTCCCTTGCAAGGGACAAAATAAAATCCATGCACGATTTGGATTTTCTCAAAAGCTATACCGACCAAATTAGGAGGGTTATAAACGAAGTTTTGTCCTCCTATGCGGAGGTGGAAATAAATAAAGAACTCCTCGAAGAGGAAGGCGATTTAGAAGACCTCCCTCGGGAAGATTTGGACGATGTAGGAACCCTCATAGGGGGCATAGAGGGAATAGATGAAATCCCTCAAAGGGTTGTTAACTTGGTAAAAACCTATTTGAGGAATACGGAAATTTTGAAAGACCACATAAAAAAGATTGCAACAACGAATGACGGCGAACTTGAACCACTGCTAACCGATTTGGTTCTCCTCTACACGAGGGATTTTATTGAAGAAAAGGAAGATTGTCCCGTATCCTCCGATTGGTGTTTTGAAAGCGCCAATCCCCAAAAGTTGGGTTTCTTATGGAATGTTTACCGACAAACGGAGGAGGTAAACCTAAAGGCTTCCCTCGTTAGGGGAATGTCTCTTTTGGCTCCCCGAAACGGTTTTGTCGAAAATTTGGTTATCTCCACCCTAAGGGAAAAAAATTTGAAGAGAAACCTCAAGTGGATTATCTATTACGAGTTCCTCCAAAATAGGGTCGATGACTTTGTTGCAAACCCTTGGGAGGGGGAAAGGTTTTTAAAAATTTTGGAGGAGGCAAAAAGAGAATTTCCAAACGACGATATGTTTTACGAAATAGACGGACACATAGGAGTGCACTTTCTCCTAAACGGGGATAAGGAGGAGGCTAAGAGATACCTTTCGAAGTTTTACGATTGGATTGTTTACCGACATTTGGCGGACATAAAACCGGTCAACCTAACCCTAAACTCAATCACATTTTTAACCAAATACGGGGAGCTTCTAATCGATGAGGGGCACACCGAGGGTGCAAAAAAGGTTTTGGAAACGGCAGAAGGTTTGATAATAAAATACCGACATAGGTTTTACGAAGAATCACCCGAAATCTACCACATCTACTTGGAGGAATTGGAAGAGGTAAAGCGGAAATTGGAAGAAAATTGAAGCCCACCGGAGGTGGGGAAATCACCACTGAACCTTTACATCTTTACGCTTGTTTAGGTATTTGTCGATGTTGAGGGCGGCTATAACGCCCTGACCGGCGGCTATTACAGCCTGTTTGTAGCGCTGTCCCAACACGTCGCCCGCGGCAAATACGCCGGGAACGGAGGTCTCCATCGTCTCGAGGTTGACCTTTACGCCCCCCTGCTCGTTTAGCTCTACCTGACCCATAAGCCACTTTACGGAGGGCTTGCTTCCGCCGAGGAAAACGAAAACGCCTTCGGCTGGAATAACCTTTTCCTCCCCGGAGGGGGTTTTTACCTTTAAACCTTCAACGACATCTTTACCCACAATTTCCAAAGGTCTATAACCGAGCAAAATTTCAACGTTGTCTTTAGCATCCAACTGACGAACCATTTCGGGAGGAGCTTTAATCTGTTTGGTGGGAACCACTATGGTGACTTTGGAGGCAAACCTCGAAAGCAGTTCCGCCTCTTCGAGGGCGTATTCGCTATCGCCCACCACTATAACCGGTTTGCCCTGATAAAAGTGGGCGTCACATATAGCGCAGTAGGAAACGCCCCTTCCGAGAAACTTATCCTCACCCGGTATTTTGGAGCTCCTCTCCAACGCCCCGGTGGCTATGAGAACGGTCTTACCCTTGTAAACCCTTCCGTCCTCGGTGTAGACCTCCTTTATATCGCTCTTAAGGTTTGCCCCTATGACGGTTCCCTTTTCGAACTCGGCGCCGAAGGCTTTAGCTTGCTTGCGCATTATTTTGAGAAGCTCGTAACCGCTTATGGGTCCCGGCACGCCGGGGTAGTTTTCTATGTTGGAAGTGATACCCAGAGCGCCGTCCGCCTCGGCGCGGTAGAGAACCAAGGTGTTGAGATTTCCCCTGGCGGTGTAGAGCGCCGCCGCGGCACCGGCGGGACCCCCGCCCACTATTATCACATCCCAAACTTTGCTCTGCTTCTCGTCTCCTCCTCCCACAGCTCCGATATTTAGGGATAGAGCCATCCTTTCAACCTCCTCGTGGAATTTCTAATAAGAATATAGACCCTCGACGGTGGCGTTTTTGAGCCAAATCCCTTTTAAGGTCGTTTAAATTAAAGAACCCGAAATGGGATTGGTTAAAAAAACCGGCATCACCGATAGGAATGAGGTTTTCGAAATCCTCCAAAGGGAGGGGTATAAAGATATATACGTCTGGAGAGACCCGCCCGGCGCATTTTACGACTGGCACACCCACACCTACGACGAAATTAGGTGGGTATTGAGGGGAAAAATACTAATAGGCACGGAGGAGGGGGAATACCTCCTCGAAGCGGGCGATGTGATGGTGGTTCCCGCCGGGACGAGACACTGGGCTGAGGTGGGCGAGGAGGGGGTCGAATACGTCTGCGCCAGCCGCTACTGAGGCGTATCTTTAACTACTATGCAAAAGAAACTGCAAATGGAGTTGGAGGAGCTAAAAAAACTCCTCCACGAGATGAGCGACACCGTCGAGGAGGCTATATCGAAGGTAACCGAGGCGCTCTTCAACATGGATAAGGAATTGGCGGAAGAGGTTATAAAGCTCGACGACGTTATAGACAACTACGAGGTCGAGATAGAGAGGAAATGCGTCCGCATTATAGCCCTCTACCACCCCGAGGCTTCCGACCTGCGTCTCGTTATGGGGGCTTACAAGGTGGTTAGCGACTACGAGAGGATTGGCGACGAAGCGGAAAACATAGCCTACCGCATATTGGAGCTCCTGCGCGAGGGCTACAGAATAAAACCCCTCCAACTCCGCTATATGGCGGAAACGGTTAAGGATATGGTGGATATGGCTACCGCCGCCTTCTTCGACGGGGACATAGAGCTGGCTAAGAAGGTCATCGAAAAGGACAACGTGGTCGACGAACTCTACCACTCGGTCGAGAGGGAACT
>JALWDU010000056.1 GCA_027036735.1 Aquificales bacterium
AATCGAAGTTTTCCATTTTTCCAGTCCTCCGAAAGTAGTTAATGGAAAAAGACTATTAAACGAAGAGGGCGGAAGAGCTTCTGAAAATCGACAGAATACGGTCGAGGAGACCCCTTTTCTCCTCCTTAGGTTTTTCCTCCCTTTTCTCCTCGGGAGGTTTTTCCTCCTTATTCTCCTCTTTGGGTTTCGGTTTTTCGAGGATTATCTCCTCTATGTGGTCGTCGAGGATAATAACCTCATCGCAGACAGCCCTAAGGAGCGGGGAGCTGTTTCTCTTAAAGGTTGCGTTTATAACCCTCTTTCCCAAATCCTGAATGGTCTCGACGGTGTAGCAAAAGTCGCTGTCACCGCTCACAAGTATGGCGGTGTCGTAGGCGTCCCTAAAGGCGAGCGCCAGCATATCGGTGGCGAGCATTATATCGACCTCTTTCTCCAGCCACTCGCCGGTGGCGAGCTTGCGCAGATTTGCCATACGGGGTTTAATCCCCATATTCTTAAGCTCGCCTATAAACTTCCTTTGGCGCATCAAACTGTCCCACTCGGGGGTATCCTTTTCGACATCCTCCACGCGGGGCATCGACGAGTAGTAATAAGCCCTCACCAGGTATTTACCCTCCGAGAGGAAGGAAACCAACTTCGAGTAGTCTATCTTTATGTTTAAAGCCCTAATGGCGTGAAAGACGTTCGAACCGTCGATGAAGATAACAACCCGCTCCTTTACCAGCATATCTTTATCTCCGTCCATTTGGTGTTTAGAAAGATAAACAGGATAACAGGAAGGGGATTAAAGCAGTTCTCCCTCGCCGATACCCTCCTCCCCTATCTCCTCGAGGGCTTTCTTCACCTTTTCCAGAGCGGTGTAAAAGTCGTCCTCTATCTTCCTAACCCTCTTGCCGTAAACCCTTTGGACTGCCTTTCGGAGCAGTTCGGTCTTCATAAGGGCGTTTGTCATGCCGAGCTTTTCGTAAACCGCGTTTAGCACCTCGCCAACCTCATAGACCTTTTTAGCCCTCCGCCTACGCTCCTCTGCGGCTTCCGAAAGGGGCAGGCTCAAAAATTCGTCAATCTTTTTAAGCAAGTTTTCAAAAGCCCCTGCGGGGAATTTTTTGTTAATCTCCTCGAGGACAAAACCGAGCGTGATGTAGGAAGGCTCTTCGATGTAGAAGGCGAGTTCGAGCTCCTCCATCTCGGGGTTTAGCTCCAAAAACTGTTTGTAGAGCCTGTAGGCTTGGGAAGCCTTTTCCCTTATGTTGGGCGGCTTTTCGGTGTTGAACTCCATAATGTTGAGGGCTAAATCTTTGGGGATAACGATGGCGGGGAGCTCCTTTGCCCCGAGCATTTTAGCCGCCTCGAGGCGGTGCTGTCCGTCTATTACGTAAAAACCCTCCTCCCCCTCCTCTTGATAGACGATTATCGGGTGGAGGAAGCCGAGCTTCTCCATCGAGATGAAGAGCCTCTTTACGAGCAACTCCGACAAATCCCTCTGAAAGGGTGGAACTTTGAGTTCCCCCACCGGTATGAGGGCGAATTTAAGGGGTATCCCCTTAATGGGGTCGTTGTATTCCGCCAATACCTTCATAGGTTTTAAATTGTTTTCCTCTACCCCGACGGGGTTATCTTTAAACCCAAACCGATGTCGGTAAAGAGGGCAAAAATCTCCCTTAAGGGTTTGGTTCAAGGGGTCGGTTTTAGACCCTTTGTGTATAGATTGGCAAAGGAGCTAAACCTAAAGGGTTACGTTCTAAACGACGGAAGGGGCGTCCTCATAGAGGTCGAGGGCGATGCGGAGAATATCGCAACCTTTTTAAAGCGCCTCCACACAGACAAGCCCCCCGCCGCCCGGATACTGTCGCAGGAGCTCAAATTTCTATCCCCGAAGGGCTATAAAGATTTTGAGATAAGAAAATCGCAAAAAACCGCCGAAACGGAGGTTTTGGTTCTCCCCGATTTGGCTACCTGCGAGGACTGTTTAAGGGAATTGTTCGACCCCGCCGATAGGCGGTATATGTATCCCTTTATAAACTGCACCAACTGCGGACCCCGCTTTACCATTATCGAGCGCCTCCCCTACGACCGCCCGAATACCACGATGAAGAAATTTCAAATGTGTGAGGAGTGTTATAGGGAATACACCGACCCCAAAAATAGGCGCTTCCACGCCCAGCCAAACGCCTGTCCCAAGTGCGGACCAAAGCTCTACTATTGGGAAAGGGGTGAGATAACCGCCGAGGGGAACGAAGCATTCGAAAAACTCGTGGGGGAACTAAAAAAGGGAAAAATCCTTGCGGTGAAGGGTATAGGCGGATTTCACCTAATGTGCGACGCGACAAACGAGAAGGCGGTCTCCCTTTTGAGGGAGAGAAAGAGGAGAAAGGAAAAACCCTTTGCGGTTATGTTTAGGGACTTAACCCAACTGGAGGAATACACAAGTCCGACCGAACTTGAAAAGGCTCTCTTAATCTCTCCCGAAAGACCTATAGTGTTGGTCGAAAAGAGGAGGGAGCTCGCCCCTTCGGTGGCGCCGGGTCTAAAGAGGGTCGGGGCGTTTTTACCCTACTCACCCCTTCACCACATGATACTGGAGGCGGTGGACTTTCCGGTCGTAGCCACCTCGGGGAACCTGTCGGAGGAGCCCATCGTCAAGGATAACGACGAGGCTACTAAGCGCCTATCGGAGTTAGCGGACGCAATAGTTTTACACGACAGGGATATAGCCCGTCGTTGCGACGACGGGGTTGTCAAGGTGGTGGGAGGTGTGCCCATCTACATAAGGCGCTCGCGGGGTGCAACGCCCTTACCCATTTTGCTCCCCTTTGGGTTGAAGAGAAAGGTTTTAGCCGTCGGGGGGATGCTTAAAAACACCTTCGCCCTCGGTTGGGGAAATAGGGTTATTCCGAGTCAACACATAGGGGATATAGAAAACCTTTCCACCTTGAGGAGTTTCGACGAGTCCGTTAGAGACCTTTTAAGGCTTTTCGAATTCGAGCCGGAGGCAATTGTTTGCGACCTGCACCCGCGCTACGAGACCACCCGCTGGGCTGAAGAGTTCGCTAAGAAGCGGGGTATCCCTCTTATAAAGGTTCAACACCACTACGCACACATTTTGTCGGTTATGGCGGATAGCGGTCTCCCCTTCGGGGAAGAGGTTTTGGGCGTAGCGTGGGACGGCACCGGCTACGGGCTCGACGGCACCGTCTGGGGCGGGGAGTTTTTGAGGGCTAATTACCAAACCTTTGAGCGGCTCTTTTACTTCAAACCCTTCCGCCTCATAGGGGGTGAAAGGGCTGTTAAAGAACCCTCAAGGGTTGCCATATCAATCCTTTTCGACCTCTTTGGGGAGGAGGCTCTAAAGCTCGACCTCCCGACGGTCGAATACTTCAAACCCTTTGAGAGGGAACTTTTATTCAAAGTCCACCAAAAGGGGATAAACTCACCCCTGACCTCCTCCGTAGGGAGACTCTTCGATGCGGTAGCCTCCCTTTTGGGTATAAGGCAAAAACTCTCCTTCGAAGGTCAGGCGGCTATGATGGTGGAGGACTTATTCGACCCCTCGGTGGGGGACGCCTATCCCTTTACCATTAAAGGGAGGGAAATAGACCTATCGGAAACCTTTTTGGGAGTTATCGAAGATAGGAACAACCCTTCTTTGGCGGCGAGCCGTTTTATAAACACCCTCGCAAGGGTCGTTTTGGAAATAGCAAAAAGGGTTGGAATGGAAAAGGTCGCCCTCTCCGGTGGGGTATTTCAAAACGACCCCCTTGTGGGGAGGATAAAGGAATACCTAAAAGGGGAGGGTTTCGAGGTTTTGACCCACTCGCAGGTCTCCCCCAACGACAGTGGTCTATCCCTCGGGCAGGCGGTCTACGGCGGGCTATAAAATTTCACTTACCATTACTTCTTATAAACTTTTCTGTAAAGGAGGTTGTGGAGAAATGAAAATATTACTAATCACATTTGACAAAGAGATGGAAAAAAAGATTAAAAATCTTCTCAAAGACTACGAAATTATTACAGCGAAAAACGGAGAAGAAGCCTTACTTCTCAATATAGCAAAGGATGTCGATGTTGTTATATACGATGCCTTAGCCGGAGGTATTGCGGAGGATGATATAAATAAACTTTACGAAAGAGGTTTTCAAAACGTTCCCTTTATTATCCTAATGGACGACCTCTTTCCTATAGACCCCAACAATCTAAAGGTGGAAGTAAAGAAAATAATTTCTCGCGAGGTAGATTTAAATCAAATTCCGAAATTGGTTAAAGAATTGGCGAAGAAAAAAGGCGTTTCCGCAGGAGCCTCAAAAGCGGAGACTTCGACAGAAACCGAAAAAGCGATGTCATGGGAAACCCTTGCAGCCGCAACCGAAGAAAAAAAGGAAGAGGTTATTCCCAACGTGGGGAAGACAAAGGAAACCCTTCCGGAGGATTATCAAACTTATTTAAAAAAGCAATGCTTACTTGTATCTTTCGATATACCCTTCGTAGAGAAAATTCAACAGCTTTTGGGTGATAGGTGCGACCTCTACGTTGCAAAAAGCGCCAAACAGGCTTTACAAAAGTATGCGGGAAAACCCTTTGACGTAATAATCTTCGACACCATTTCCGGTGTTTTCGCCGAAAAGGGTATCAAAGACCTCTACGACAAGGGCGGATACAAGGATAGCCTATACGTGCTACTACTCGACGAATTCCTACCTATAGATATCGACAAACTCCCCGTTAAAAATTTAACCTCCATTAAAAGGGAATCAGAAATAGAGCTTTTACCGGAAATAGTAGAGGACGCACCTCATATAACTCTGGGTAAACTTGCGGAAGAGGCGGTCGAGGAGGAGAAAAGGGAAGAGGTTCCCGCCGCCGAAAGTTACGGGGAACTTTTCGCCCCCCAAGGGGAGGAAACCGTTGCAACCGCCGAAAGGGAAGAGGTTCAACCCCAACCCGAAGAGGTGCAACCGCAGGAAATGCCGCAACCGGCGCAGGTCGCCCAACCCGCACCGCAGGAGGTTCAACCCGCCCAACCCGTTCAACAGCCCCAACCGGTTACCGCCGCTACCGCACCCCAGCCCGCGGTAGCGGTATCGGAGGAGCTTATAGAGCGCCTCGTCGAACAGAAGATAAACGAAAAGATAATTCCTCTAATAGAGGAGTTGGTGAAAACCCGTTTGACCGAAACCTACATAAAGGCTATAGCAAGGGAGATTATAGAGCCGGAAATCGACGAGGCTTTCATAAAGGAGATTGTCCGGGAAATCGCGGAACCCCTCGTGAGGGAAGTTATAGACAAAATGCTCGCCTAATCGGGTTAAAGGACATACCCCTTCCCTCCGCCGTTTCTATCCTTATTCCACTTAATGGCTAAGAAAAGGGCGGTAGCCCTCTTCTCGGGCGGATTGGACAGTATCCTCGCCGCCAAACTGGTAAAAGACCAGGGTGTAGACGTCGTAGGTTTGCACATAAAGACCGGTTTCCACTCGGAGGACGTTAAGGAGAGGCTTGGACTTCTAAAGGAAGAAGAAAATCCCATCCGCAAAGCGGCAAGGCAGATAGACCTCCCCCTTGTGGAACTCGATATTTCAAGCTCCTACTGCGGGGTTATAGAAAATCCCAAATACGGGTATGGGAAGAACGCAAACCCCTGTATAGACTGCAAGATAGCCTTTTTAAAGGCGGCAAAGGAGTATATGGAACGGGAGGGTTTCGACTTTATAATCACCGGTGAGGTTGTCAACCAAAGACCGATGAGCCAAAATCTCCCAACCCTCCGCCTCATAGAGAAGGAGGCGGGCGTCGAGGATTTGGTTTTGAGACCGCTATCGGCGAAACTCCTCCCCCCCACCATTCCCGAAAGGGAGGGCTGGGTCGACAGGGAAAAACTGCTCGACATCTCCGGGAGGGGGAGGGATAGACAGCTACAACTGGCGAAAGAATTGGGGTTGGAATACGTCCCCCAACCTTCGGGCGGATGTCTGCTAACCATGGAGGAGGTCAGCAGGAGGGTCTTCGACCAACTCTCCCACAAGGAGTGGGATTGCGATATAGCAAAGCTCGTTCCGATTGGAAGGCACTTCCGCCTCCCCTCGGGGGTGAAGGTTATAGTGGCAAGAAACCGCGACGAGGTGAACTATTTGAAAAAGTTCCAAAATAGGTGGTATCTATTCAAACCGACCACAAAGGGAACGGTTGCACTGCTCCTAAAGGAGGAACCCCCCACCGATGAGGAAACCCAATTGGTGGCGGGTTTGGTTGCACGCTACTCCAAGAGGGAACCGAAAGAGGTTGAGGTAATCCGCAAAGGGGAGGTCTTGAGAAAAATCATTGGAACCCCTCTGGAGGAAGGGTTAATTAGGCAATTAAGGTTAAAGGCTACCCAAAAAGGGGAGACCTAAAATGGGAATAGAGATGAAACCCAAGCTAACCCATAATACCCTACTTCAGGAACTTTTGGAAAAATATGAGGAAACTTTCGATATTCTTTTCCCCTACGGGCTTAACAAGTTAATCGAGGACGATATTCTCGAGATAGTGGCGCCCCGTCTGACCCTCGAAGGTTTCTTCCGACTTTTTAACCTCCCCGATGAGGAACGGGATAAGGTTTGGAAGGAGATAAATAAGGTTGTCAAAAAATACGCAAGTATGTATGAAATTTAATTAAGCGGAGGTTTAAAAATGGGAGAGGTTCTATCCAAAGAAAAACTTATAAGGGAGTTTTTGGAGAGCGTTAAGCCCGCCCTGTTGAGGCACGAAGGGGACGTAGAACTCCACAAAATAGAGGACAACATCGTCTATTTGAAATTCAATGGGGCTTGCGTGGACTGCAACGTCAGACCGGAATCGATGTTCCCGATGCTAAAGATGATGTTAATGAATAAGTTCCCGTGGGTGAAGGATGTTATAGATTTAACCGTCTAATGGACGAAATTAAGGACAAATTCCTCGAGGTGTTGGAATTTTACCCCCATGACTACGTGGTGAAGATAAAAGAGACCCCCTACGAGGATTTGGATAACATAATAATCACCAACCCTTCCGATTCCGTTCACCACATCTTTTTACCCCGTAGGGAGGATTTATTCCGTTTCGAACTCCTTTCGGCGTTAGCCGTATTGGGCGAAAAGCACCACCTGCTGTCGACCGATTATTTCGATACCTTTACAAGGGAAAATATGTTCGAATTCATCGAAGGGTTTTCCAAGCTTATAAAACCGATTCGCTTCGCGTGGGCGGGTCGTATCGCCGCCGAAAATTCTCCCGACCCCGACAAGCTGATGGGCGAAACGCTCCGCAGGATAGAAATCGAATATCTGAACGCCCTTTACAGGGATAACAAGAGGGCGGCGATAGAGGTTTTGCCTTACATAGCGTTTGCCAAGGGTCTCGACACCGATTGGGATTTCTTCAACGACGATAGGCTCAACAGAATAATGAACGAACTCATAAAGAGCGAAATAAGTCTTTCCAACCTCATTAAGTATGCGAAGAAATTGCAGAAGTATATACCCTGTTTCTGCTCCTTTGGGGTGAAGGAAGACCCCGAAAGGGGATTTGAAGTTTTTTCCCTCGACCTTTAAAGTTTTCGATTTATGTCCCGTTCCCCCTTGAGGTTTTTCATAGCGACGATATTTCCCCAAATAGTGGAGTGTTATACCTCCTACGGGGTAGTCCACCAGGCGATAAAGAGGGGGTTGGCGGAGGTTCACCCCCTAAATTTGAGAAACTTCGCCGACAACCCGCGGGAGGTGGACGACGAACCCTTCGGCGGCGTTCCCGGAATGGTTCTAAAACCGGAACCCATTTTTAGGGCTTACGACTTTGTGGTGGAAAACTTTGGGAAACCTTACGTCGTCATCACCGAACCCTGGGGGGAGCGGATAACCCAAAAGACCTTTGAGGAACTGAAGGAAAAGGAAAACATCTTCGTTATCTGCGGTAGATACGAAGGCGTCGACGAGAGGGTTAAATCGATAGTAGACAAGGAGGTTTCCCTCGGGGATTTCGTCCTCTCCGGTGGGGAACTTCCCGCCCTCGTTTTGGTCGACGGAACAATCCGACTTTTGGAGGGGGTTTTATCCGAACCCCAAAGTTTGGAGGAGGATAGTTTTTCCAAAAAGTGGTTGGGTTATCCCGTCTATACCCGCCCGAGGGAGTATCGGGGAATGAAGGTTCCCGACCTCCTCCTCTCGGGAGACCACAAACTTATCGAACTCTGGAAGTTATACAAAAAGATAGAGCAAACCTTTAGGAGGAGACCCGACCTAATTCCCCCCGAAGGGGAGCTTTCGGAAATGGAAAAACTCATTTTGGAGAGTGTAAAAAGGGGTGAAACTTTTGAGGAATTTGTTAAAAAACACCCAAAGGTGGTTAGAAGGTTTAAGTTCAAACCCAATAATTGAGGTTTTAATCCTAACCTATCAATTGTGTTGGGTTTTCAATTCCACTAAGTGGAGATAAAACCGAGCAATTTGCAAACCATTTTCAGTTGCCAAGGAGCCTACTCCCTCAAAGGTTAGGTTTTCATTCTACACAAAATCCCAAACTCGTCAAGTGAAGTTAATTTTCACTAACCCATAAGCTGTGCAAATACCAAACTCTAATTGGTAACTCCCAACCTACTCCCCCAAAGGTTTCAAATTGCGCCGTCCAAACGTCGGGAAATACAGACGTTTAGACGTCACGACGTCAAAATGCGCTTCTCTAAACACCTTGAGAGTAAGACGAAACAAACGGGTAAACCAAAAAGGGTTTAAAAGGGTTTGCCTTCCCTTCAAGGGGGTGAAGTTCAAATTCCCAAAAGTGAGATTGAAAGCTTAAACCACCTTCGGCGGGGCTTATTGCGGAAATTCCGTAAAGTGGAAATTAAATATCCTTTACCTTAGAAGTGGAGGGATTTAATTTCCCACCCTCCAAAGGTTGCTTTTCCCCGCCGAAGGCGGGCTTTGGGTTTGGCTGTTAATTTATCCTTTGTCTCGAAAATGGGTTTGGGAAGTAAGGAGGAGAGGCTTCAAAAGGCGTTTAGGGCTATCGAAAAGCTGTCGGAAAACGACTACGAAAAGCTTAGGAAACTGATAGGGGTAGGCAATTACCTCTACCGACTTTTGGCGGATGTTTTGAACGACCCCGTAAAGGAGGATTTGAAGGTTTTCGATAAATACTCCCTCGAAAAGAGGATTGCTATTTTGAACTACCTAAGGGAACTTTTGGAGAGGAAACTCCAAAAGCCGAAGATTAATAGAAACCGACCCGTTAAAGGTTTCGAATACTTCCTAACACCCGTAGACAAGGTCGACTTTTTGACCCCCAAAGAGGTCAAGGTTTTGAAGGGTCTGGGTATCAACACCGTTTTGGACGCCCTCTACTACTTCCCGCAGAAGTATAAAGACCGTAGGCTTAACAAAAGTATCCGCTACGCGAAACCAAACACCTATATATGCGTCCGCGTTAGGGTTTTGGAAACGAGAAAACTCCCCGAAGGGGATTTATACAACTACGAGGTTATAACCACCGACGGGACGGAGAAATTGCATTTGAAGTTCCGCTACAAGGACTTTAGGGCGCTCCTAAGGTTCAAAAAGGGGAGCGAGTGGGTCGTTTGCGGGAAACTGAAGCAGTTTGCGGGTGAGAAGTATATCGTCCATCCGGAGGTTTACACCACTTCCTCCCAAGAGGTGGGGAGGATTGTCCCCATTTACTACGCAAAGGCTGACGGGGAGCTTAAGGAGATACCGTCAGCCCAGAAGCGCCGGGCGGTGGCAAAGGCGATTGGCAATATCGTCCGAAAGTTTGCGCCCTACTTTCCTGAAATACTCCCCTACAAGGTTTTGGAGAAATACGGTTTCCCCTCGGTGGACGAGGCTTTTTTAAACACCCATTTGCCGCCCTCGGTCGAAAACTTCCACGATTTGGAGGAGAGAAAAACACCCTACCAAAGGAGGTTTGTTTACGAAGACCTTCTGGTGTTCTCACTCGCTATGCTCCTCCAAAGGAGAAGGGTTAAAAGCCTAAAGGCTCCCCGTATAGGGGTCAATCCCGACGAATTTATAGAGACCTTCGAGGGGAAACTGCCCTTCAAACTGACAAACGCCCAGAGGAGGGTTTTAAAGGAAATTCTCACCGATATGGGGAAAGATGAACCGATGAACCGCCTCGTTCAGGGAGATGTGGGGAGCGGGAAGACTATTGTCGCGATAGGGGCGGCTCTTGCGGCGGTAAAGGCGGGCTATCAGGTCGCGGTTTTAGCCCCCACCGAGATACTCGCACAGCAACACTTTAAGAACTTTCAAAAGTTTTTGGTCGACACCGGTTTTTTGACCGCCGATAGGATAGCGCTTTTGACCGGTAGTCTGACGCAGTCGGTGAAGCGGAAGCTCAAAAATCTTATAAAACTCGGGGCGGTCGACATCGTTATTGGAACCCACGCGCTGCTCCAGGAGGATGTGGAGTTTAAAAGGCTCGGTTTGGCGGTGATTGACGAGCAACACCGCTTCGGGGTTCTCCAGCGGAAGGCTTTGGTGGAAAAGGGCAAGGGGCTTCACCCCCACGTTTTGGTTATGACCGCCACCCCCATACCGAGGACTTTGGCGCTCACCGTTTACGGCGACTTGGACGTTTCGGTTATAGACGAGATGCCGGCGGGGAGGAAACCGGTCTTGACCCGTCTCCTTTTCGACAGCGAGCGCCCCCGCCTCTACGCCCACATAAGGAGGGAACTCGAAAGGGGAAACAAGGTTTATGTAATTTACCCCCTCATAGAGGAGAGCGAAAAGACTAACTTAAAGGCGGCGACCGAGGAGTGGAAGCGGTGGAAGGAGCTCTTTCCCGACAAGAAGGTGTTGCTCCTCCACGGACGGATGAAGGATAGCGAAAAGCAGAGGGTTATGGAGGAGTTTAAGGAGGACGGGGATATCCTCGTTTCGACGACCGTCGTCGAGGTTGGGGTCGATGTGCCGGACGCCACCGTTATGGTTATAGAGGACGCCCACCGCTTCGGTTTGGCGCAGCTCCACCAACTTAGGGGAAGGGTTGGAAGGAGCGATAAACAGGCTTATTGCTACCTCGTTGTCCCCGACGAATTGCAGGATAGGAAAAACGAGGAGACAAAAAGGCGGCTCGATGTGTTTGTGAGAACCCTCGACGGGTTTAGGATAGCGGAGGAGGATATGAGGATAAGGGGGAGCGGTAATATCCTCGGAACGGAGCAGAGCGGTTATTTCGCCTTCCCTATGGCGGATTTAAACAGGGAGGAAGACCGCGCCGTGCTACTGAAGGCGCGCGAGGACGCAAAGCGCATTCTGGAGGTTACCCCCGACCTGGAGAAGCTCCCCAATTTGAAAAAGCTCCTCTTTTACAGGTATGGGGATAAACTCGACCTCGGTTCGGTAAGTTAAAATTCCCATCGATGAAAGGTTGGAGAGGTTTTTATCTCCTTTTGGTGTTGGGTTTTTCCCTTTCCCCCCTTTGGGGTTTGGAAAACGTCAATCCGCCTAAAAAGGTCTTTCAGATACCCGTCGAGGTGAAACAGAAAACCTTTATTCCCAAACCGGTGGAGGTGGTTCCCAAACAACTCCCTTTAAAGGTAGGTGTGGGTATTAACACCCAAAAGGTGGGTTTGGTATATCCGAAGGAGATTTTTATCCCCCACGAGAGGGTAAAACCGCAGGGGGGCGGCTTCTTCTCCTGCGGTGCCCCGAGCGATAAGGCGCTTTACTCCCAAGCTGTGGAGCTTTTCAACAGGGGAGACCTCCGCGGAGCGGAGGCTAAATTCCTCGAACTCCTCTACAAATATCCCAACAGTCCTTATGTCCTCAAGGCTAAGTATTACCTGGGCGTTATCGCCTTCAAGGAGGGGGATTACGCCAAAGCCTACCGGATTTTTAAGGAACTGTGCAATTCGCCCTATAGGTGCGCGTGGAAGCGTTTCGCCTGCTACAACGCCGTCATAAGCGGTCTCTATATAGGCAAACACGACTTTGAAGCCGCCCGCTCCAACCCCTTTTGGGAACACTTCCTCCTCTGGTTGGAGGGTAAGGAGAACGACCAAACCTTTTTGGGACACCTAAACTGTCAATCCCTCGAATTGCCCTACAGAAATTACTGCCTCTACTTGAGGGCGTTTTTAAATCCCAACCTCCAAACGGTTCGCCTACCCGAATATTACCTCCGCAGTTTGGAACTGCGAAAAACCCTGCTAACCCTTTCGGGGGGTGAAGGGATAAATATCCACCAATTGGAGAGATTTATAAATGACCCCCGTTACGGGAGTTATGTGGAGTTTCTATATACCTATTATTTGATAGAAAGAGGGGACTACACCCGCGCGGTAGAATTTTTGAAGGATTTGGCTCTCAAGGATAGGGCTAAGGCGGTGGAGCTTGCCCGCCTTTTGGTGGCGAAAAATCCCTCGGTGGGATACCCCTTAGTGGTTTCCCTCAACGACAAAACCCTTTGGGAGGTCTATTTAACAAGCCTCTACAACGCCGGCGACTATCGGGCGGTCTTGAGGTTTGCACCCCGTTTCGGTCTTTACCGCCTAGCCGCCTATGCCGCCTACGCCCTCGGTGATTACGCCGATGCGGTTAAATACCTATCCGAGGTAGAAAACAGAAATCCGACCGACGAGAGGATACTCCTCGACTCCCTGCTCCGTTTGAGGGAGTGGGATAAATTCCTTTCCGAACTCCAAAGGGTTAAGGGAAAATATCCCGACCTTTATAGGGAATACCTCGGTTGGTATTACTACTATCGGGGGGATTGGACTAAAGCGGCGGCGCTCTTAAAGGAACCCTTATATAAGGCGGTGGTTTACTTCAACCTGGGGGCTTACCAAAAGGCTCTAAAGCTACTGGAAGGCATAGAAACACCGCAGGCGGAAATCCTCAAAGCCAAGGCTCTTCTCGCCGAAGGTTGCTTTTCCGGTGCCGAACAGATTTTGAGAGACCTAAACACCCCCGAAGCCCTCTATCTGAGGGGCTTGGCACTCTTTGCCGAAGAGAAATACCGCGAAGCGGCTTCCCTCTTTAAAAAACTTATGCCCTATCGGGAGAAATACCCGCAGGCGGTCGTTAGACTCGCCGACTGCTACTACAACATGGGCGATTACGGGGAGGCTAAACGTTATTACCTCCTCTATTTGAGGGAAAACCCAAAGGGGAGGGAGGCGGTCGACGCCTACATAGGTCTTATAAACGTATACCTCGCGACGGGAGACCCCTCCTTAGCAGACTACGTTTACAGGGCTGTCGAGAAATACCCCGACCTGGTTGGGGAAGGGGTTAAACTCAAACTCACCGAGGCTTTCGTCCAAAACGGGGAAACCCAAAAGGCTAAAAAACTCCTGGAGGAGCTGATAAATTCGAAAGACCCCTATGTGAGCGGTAAAGCCTACCTCCTATTGGCGGAAATAGAACCCCAACACAGGGAGGAATACCTCAAAAAAGCCCTTAAGGTGGGAACCCCCCAAATAAAATCCCAAGCGGTGGTAGAGCTTGCGGAGTATTACCTATCGAAGGGAGAGAAGAGAAAGGCAGAGTTCCTATTGGAGGAGTACGGGAAGTATGTGACCGACATGGGGAAACTTATAGACCTCTATACCCGTTTGGGGGACTTTAGAAAACTCTACTACCTCTTGCAGGAACTGATAGCGGCGGATAACTCCTACACCAAGGTCGCCTACGATATAGCGAAGCGCTACCACCACCCCGAGTTTTACCGCTTGGCGGTCTATTCCCTCGACCCCAAGGTGGCTTCGGAATCTTTATATAACCTCGAAAGGTTGGAATTCAAAAGGGGACACCTAAGGGAGGGATTAAAATACGCACTCCTCCTAAAGGTGAGAAAGTTAAAGGTCGAACCCACCTACTCGAGGGCTATGTTTGAGGCTGTAGAGACCCTATATAGGGAGGGTTATAAAAGGGATGCCTGCCAATTGGTGGAGGAGGTAAACCCCAAATACCTATCGCCGGAGGAAAAACTAAAGCTGGAGACTATTAAAGTTAATTGCTCCCAATAAAGGAGGTTTTGAAATGAAAAAGGCTTACGAAAAACCGGTTATCAACCCGGTAAGGGTCGGTTTGGCTAACAAAATGAGCGGGAAGGCTTACGCCTATTCCCGCGTGAGGGATAACATAGACGGCGTTCCCGTTGAGGAGTTGGTCGAAAAATACGGTTCCCCCCTCTTTGTCTTCTCCGAAAGAAAGTTGCGCGAACAGTTTAGGCGCTTTAGAAGGGCTTTCGAGACCCGCTACCCCAACGTGGAATTTACCTGGTCTTACAAAACCAACTATCTGAAGGCGATATGCGCCATACTCCACCAAGAGGGCGAGACCGCCGAAGTGGTTTCGGAGTTCGAATACGAAAAGGCTCGCCGCCTAGGTATCCCCGGTAACCAGATAGTTTTTAACGGACCCTACAAACCCAAGGAGGCGCTCCGCACCGCCATTTTGGAAGGGGCGCGCATAAACGCCGATACCTTTGAGGAGCTATCCGACATAGAGGAAATCGCCAAAGAGCTGGGTCAGAAGGTAAAGGTGGGTATCCGCATAAATATGGATACCGGCATCCAACCGCAGTGGAGCAGGTTCGGTTTCAACCTCGAGAGCGGTCAGGCGGAGGACGCGGTCAAACGGATAGCCGCCAGCGAGTGGCTCGAACTGAACGGTCTCCACTGCCACATGGGGACTTTTATCCTCGAACCGAGGGCTTACGAGGTGGAAGTCCGCAAAATGGTAAACTTCGCCTACCACATAGAGGACAACTACGGCTTTAAGATAGAGTATCTCGACATAGGGGGAGGACTACCCTCCAAAAATAGGCTTAAGGGTATCTACCTACCCCCCGAGGTCGCGGTTCCCGATATAGAGGAATACGCCGAGAGGATTACGACCGCATTGCTCGAGAGCCTGCGCCCCGGGGACTTCCCCAAACTGATAATAGAGGCGGGTAGGGCTATAGTGGACGAGGCAGGTTATTTGATAACCACCGTCTACGCAACAAAACGCCTCCCCAACGGGCTGAAGGGCTACATCCTCGATGCGGGAGTGAATATACTCTTCACCGCCTTTTGGTATAACTTCAAGGTGGAAATCGACCGACCGGTTCACGGCGCACCCGAGCCGAGCGTCCTTTACGGACCCCTCTGCATGAATATAGACGTCATAAACGACCTCGAATACCTGCCCCCGCTCCCGAGGGGAACGCGTCTGATACTATCGCCGGTCGGAGCTTACAACGTCACCCAATGGATGCAATTTATCCGCTACAGACCCAATGTGGTGCTAATAGACACCGAGGGTAAGGTTCACCTGATAAGGGAAGCGGAAAACATAGAGGACATCGAGAGGAGGGAGAGACTTCCCGAACACCTCAAATTGGTTTAACCCTTTTCACCCTTCCCTTCGGTGGAATTTCCTATTCCTTTCTCCCCGGAAGGTTTTTCCAATTTCTTCAAATACCCTTTTGCGGTCAAATTTTCGGGGTCTAATATCAGAACGTTTTTGAAGACCTCTTCAGCCCTCTTTAGGTCTCCCAGATGGTAGTAACCCTCACCGAGGACTACCAAAAACGGCACCGAGGTGGGATAGACGGCGAGCATCTTTAACGCAACCGCCACCTGTTGTTTGTATTTCTTCTCCTCACCGAGGACTTTCGCAAGCCTCAAATTCCCGTAATAGTTGTAATAATCGATAGCGATTACCTTGTAGAGCACCTGTTCGGCATCGCCCCACCGCTCTTGAGCCATTAACGGGAGGGATAACCCCAATTTCGATTCGACCGAGGTAGGGATTACCTTGTCGGCTTTCCTATAGTGGTATTCGGAATTGTCGTATTTTTTCATCAGATAGTAAAGCCACCCGAGGCGGAGGTTTACGGTGTAGCCGTTGGGATAGGCTTTATAGACCGGCATCAAAACCCTTATCGCATCCTTGTAATCCCCGATTTTTTCGTAAAAGAAAGACTTTTGGTAGGCTTCCCTTATCTGCTCGTAGGAGAGGGCAAAAAGCACTTGAGTGAAAAGGATAAAGAGGGAAAAAACTTTAAAAAACCTCATAAGGTTAGAAAGAATAGCTCACGCTAACCGTGGTGGTGAGAGTGCCAACGTTGTTTCCATCGGCAAGCTCTTTATACCGTTCGTAGCCCACTATCCCGCTTAGGGAAACCTTTTTGTTGAGGTAATAGGTGCCGCTCAGGTTTAGACCCCACTTATACTTTTCCCTTAGGTTATAGACAACAAAGCCGCCGCCGTCGACGGCGAAAACACGCTCTCCAGCCCAGCCGCCGAAGCTTATGCTGTATTTGGGTGTAAAGTAGGTTGCACTGGCGCCCGCGGAGAAGTAGTTTTGCTTGGTTAGCTTAACGGCGTCATAAATAGTAGTAAGCTTGCTCACCTTATTGACATTTATCCAGGTAAAGGTGCCGCCGAAGTAGTAACCCCTGTAGTAGTCCAACCAGCGGTAGAAGCCGCCGTGCGCCTGTCCCTGCAGAACGTTAACGCCCTCTTTGTAGTCGCTGTAGGAAACGAATAGACCGCCGTCCCATGCGTAGCGTTTTATGTAGCCGATATCGGCGAAGTAGATTTTAGCCTTTTCGGATATGTCGGTGTTGGGGGTCGCTATGTAGTGGAAACCGACCTTTCCGTACCAGGGGAAATATTGGTAGTTGGTGTAGGCGATAACGTAATCGTTTTGGTTCCAGTTGGAGTTGGAGTTCTTGTAATCCAAATGGTTGTTTCCTATGGCGGCTTCCACTACGTGGGTTCCGTATTTGAGAGAAAGGGCTCCGTATAGGGTTCCGGAAAGTCCCCAACTTTTTATCTTGCTACCCGAATAGTTTATATAGGTAATACTGGGCGCTATGGTTAGAGTCCAATCCTTTTTCTGCTGGGCGGCTGCCGCTATCCCCGCGAGGGTTAGAGATACCAAAACGATTTTTCTCATAAGGTTATAAATAATCTACCCACCACTCAAATTTGACAAAAAATTTTGCCGCTTTTGTCCCAACCGCCGTTGCCCGATAATGAACCCTTATGCGGGAGATACACGTAGACCGTATTACCCAAGCGGTTAAAGAGCTCTTTATGAAGGCTAATTACGAACTTCCTCCCGACGTTCAGAAGGCTTTCGAAGAGGCTTTGGAAAAAGAGGAAAGCCCTGCGGGAAAGGAGGTTTTAAACCTAATTCTTCAAAACGCCGAGGTTGCCCGCAAGGAGAGGGTCGCCTACTGCCAGGATACCGGCGTGGCAGTCGTTTTCGTTCAAATAGGGCAGGATGTCCGCATAGTGGGAGGAGACCTAAATAAAGCGATAGAGGAGGGGGTCAGACAGGCTTATAAGGAGGGTTACCTGCGCGCCTCCATGGTCTGGGACCCCGTCTTTGAGAGGAAAAACACCGGAGACAACACCCCCCCCGTTATCCATTACGAAATAGTTCCCGGCGACAGGATTAAAATAATCGCCGCACCCAAGGGTGGGGGCTCGGAAAACACTTCCCGCCTTGCGATGTTAAAGCCCGCCGACGGCTGGGAAGGGGTTAAGAACTTCGTTCTGGAAACCGTCAAATTGGCGGGTCCCAACGCATGCCCCCCGTTTATAGTGGGCGTAGGTATCGGTGGAAACTTCGAATACTGCGCCTATCTGGCTAAAAAGGCGCTCCTAAGACCGGTAGGGGAAAGGCATAAAAATCCCCTCATAGCGAGGGTGGAGGAGGAACTGCTCGAAGAGGTTAACAAGATAGGTTGGGGACCTATGGGATTCGGCGGTAGGGTTACCGCAGTCGACGTAAAGGTGGAGATGTATCCCTGTCACATAGCCTCCCTACCGGTGGCGGTAAACATCCAATGCCATGCCGCAAGACACGCCGAAATAGAAATTTAATGCGGATTTGACGCAAGTTTTTTAAAAAAAATCATATAGCAATTTTCGCTTTTATATTTATTGTTTCTTTATGCAAGAGTTGGATACGATGGGCATTTACAGGCAAATCGGGGAAAAAATCAGAAAATTGAGACTCACAAAGGGGTTATCTCAAAAAGATTTGGCAAAATATGTCGGTGTAACCTACCAACAAATCCAAAATTACGAAAAAGGAAAGTCAAAAATCCCCGTTGATAGGCTGATTAAAATTGCCGAAGCCCTGGAGGTTTCGCTCGATTATTTCCTAAAAGAGTTCGATAACAACCACGATAGGGTTCCCGAAAGCGAGTTAGCCCTCCTAAATACCTACTACAAGAGCATTCCCTCCGAAAAGGTTAGAAAACAGATACTCTCCCTGTTGCGGACTCTGGCGGAAGAGGCAAACCTTTCGGCGTAAAAGAAAATATTTCGCCCAATCGTGCCCCTTTTTGTCGACTTTCAACCCGTTTAAGGTTCTTCAAACAAAAACTCAAAGGCGGTCTATCTCAAACCAAACTCCTCGGGTTGGGTATAACTCTAACAAACCTGTATCGGTTTCTAAGGTCTTTCAAAACCCCGGCGGTCTTCCTCAAGGTATCCCTATCCACCTTTAGGGGGAGTTTTACCAAAACCTGGTAGCGGTATTTTTCCCTAAGCCTAAAGGTGGGGGCTTTGGAATATTCGACCTCCACACCGAGGGGTTTTAAAGCCGTTTTCAATTCCCTGTAAAGTTTCAAAGCTATTTCTTCGTTCTCCTCTTTTAGGTTTATAGCGACGAGGTAGAGCCTCGCAAAGGGAGGGAGTTCCAAAATTTTCCTAAACTCCACCTCTTGGAGGTAAAAAATTTTTTCGTCTCCCTCCAAAAGGGCTTTTACGGCGTGGTGTTCCACCTCTTGGGTGTGGAGGACGAACAAACCACCCTTCTTGGTTCGGTTTTTCGCCTTTACCAGAAAGCGGAAAAACTCCTCTCCCTTCCTAAAGTCGGGAATCGATAGAATCGAGTCCGCAAAGAGGACATAGACGCTATCGAACTCACCATCCAAAGGTGGGTGGGTTGAAAATGTAAACTCCCCTCGGGGGAGATGGGATTTTACAATCTCCTCCATCCGTTCTATACCGTAGCCGAAGGGTTTGGTCTCCCCGCCGCATCGGGGACATTCGCGGCTCTCGGCTTTGTAACCGCAGACGGGGCATTCCACCCTCCCGTCGGAAAAGAGGGTTAAAAATACCTCGCAACGGGGACACTCGACCAACTTCCCGCAACGGGGACAAAAGAGGTTCGAATAACCCCTCTTGGGAACGAGGATTAAATGTTTCCCCTCCCTACGCAGGTACTCGAAAATTATCCCTCCCTCAAAGGGGTCCTTTTCTTCAAATAGCACCTTTTGGGGTTCCCCCTTTTCCTCCTCCACCTCAAAGGTTTTGGAGATAAGAAACTGCTCCACGCTCGGCGGTTCGGAGGAGACTATCAGCTTTGCCCCCAAAAGGTGGGCGTATTCAAAGGCGAGGCGCTTTAGGTTGAAATAGGGGCGCCTTGGCATCTTGTAAGCCGGATGACCCTCGTCCTCTATATAGACCGCCTTTAGGTTTTTTAAAGGAACAAATAACCACTGGGGGGTGGTGATAAAGACCTTTCCAAACCCCTGCGCGGCGAGGAACCAGTTTTTAATCCTCTCCTTTTGGGGTAGGGTTTCGGCATAGACCACCGCTCGGTCTCCGAAAATCTCGTAAAACCTGCGGTGGAATTTCTCAATTAGCTCCAATTCGGGTAGGAGGATTAAAAAGTCCCCCCCTTGGGAGATTACCCACTCCGCCACCGATAGGAGCTTTTCCATTCTCTCCCTTAGGGGTAGGTTTCTAAGCTCCCACCTATCGGGGGGCTCGAAAGGTGTATAAACCGCGCGGGGCTCTTTTAAAACGCTCTCCCTAAAGGGTTCGAGCGTGTAGCTCACCCTTTGGAGGAGACCCCTATCGAGCATATAGCGAATCGTTTGGGAGCTTATACCGAACTCCTTTAGCTCCTCCCTCTCGAGGGGTCGCCCCAGCTCCTCGAAGAGCGATATTACCCTCAAAACCTCATCCCGCCGCTTCGCGGCGGCTCTCTTTATTTTTCTCAAAATCTCTTCCCTGTCGGTCGTGGCGGGTTTGAGGAACTCCTCCTCCACCTTCGGCGCCACCCAGCGGGTTTCTATCTTCAAAAGGTGGTGTTCCTCCAATAAGCGGATAACCCTGTGGTCGAACTCCTTCTTTAGTTTTTCGTATTCGATTTTTCCCCTCTTTCGGAGCTTTTCGAAAATCCGAACCACCGCCTTGGGGAGACCTATAGGTTTCTTGTCCACCGCGAGGACGTAGGTCTCCTGATACCAATCCGCCCAAGTGGGGATTAGTTTAAAAACGCTCTCACCCAAAGTGGTGAGATACTCGACGAGGTTATTCCTCAAAACCTCCAAGGCGGGAGGGTTTATGACCGGATACCTGTCGGGGAAGGAGTCTATTAGAGGAGTTCCCTCCGAGGGTTTGGCGAGAAACTTTTTAACCACAACGGCGGTCGCACCCTTTCCGCTCCTCTTAAGGGGAACGAGAACCCTATACCCCATGGGGTCGAAATCTATCTCCTCCTCCAATAGGTATATTTCACTCCTGCCGTTCGGAAATACCACCTTTAGGTGGGGTAAAAGGGGGGACATTAGAAGTTTAATGTTGGTTTTCTATTCCCCCTAAGGGTGGGATTTGTTTACCATCTTTTGGGAAGTTGGAGACCTACCGAAGGAGAAAAGAATAGTTGATGGGTTATTGATTTGATTTTTCCAAAAATTGTTTGTTTGCGACATCCAATTCGTAAATTATGTTATTGGTTTTATCCTCAATATAGGCTTCTTTAGCTCCGAGAATATCCACCAGTAATTTGGCTAGGTATCTTAATTGTAATTCTTTATTAGTTCCTCCCCGATATACATACCACGTTTCACCATTAATTTTTACTTCTCCGGGTCTAGTGCCTGCCTCTTCCGATTTTTTTGCTATAACGTAATAGTTTGCTATTTTAGGTATACTTTTTAAATTGATAATGTTGTGCTTAACTAAGTGAACAACTAATGCATCTATCAATTTAGTAAATTGAGAAGCTTGAATGTTAATAAAATCTCCATTCTCCAATTTTATGCGCATAAAAATATGTTTTTTTCCATATATTTTCTTCTTTCTAATAGAATTTAATTTGTTATTACTTTTCCCAAGACTTTGAGTGCCCTTATCAAAAGGTTTTTGTGATTTTTGCGACTTTATAAGTTTAAGGGTTGCTACTTTTGTTTCGACATCACTTCTTTCGGCTGAAGCTAATTTATTCCAAATCCTTCTAATTTCCTCTTTCTTTTCTTCTGGAGTAGTTGCAACTTCATCAATCATATAAAAGCAACTTTGTAAACATTTATCGAATGTACTAACAGCTTTCTTAGGTTGCAAACAGCAGAGTAAACAAAAAAATTTGAAAATTTCCTCTTGATTATCTAAGTTAAAAGTAATTTTTATAAATTTATCTATTTTTTGTTCTAAAAATAGAAACCAATTAACACCATCGGTCAAACCATAAAAGGTCTTTCCAACTACTTGAGACATGTATTTCCCTAATTGTTTTTTAGCCTTTACCAACTCCGATTGGGAGTCCAATTTATTAAGAGCTTTTACCTCCCATACGAAAATGGGTCTATTACTCCCTTCTTTTAACACTACATCGATTTTATCCCCTTCGGGAGTTTGATACTCAAGTTCTACATTAAGAGGGTCGCTAAAGTCCCAACCTATAAGCTCTAACAGTTTGACAAAAAAACTAACCCTTATAGCCTCTTCATTACTTTCGTATATTCGTCTTCTCTGAGGTTCATTAATATATTGGTGGAATTTCTTTAAAAATCCTTCAATCATATCCCAATTTCTTTCAGAAATTTGCATAGTAATTATGCAATTTTACACAAGCAAATAAAAGCATTCTTTTAAAAGCAAATATGCTTGCGTAGACCCCACTTTAACCTAATAGTGGAACATAAGGGAAGATTTACCATCTAGAGTTGCAATCAACCAACAGAGGTTAAACCTTTCACCCGAAAAAATAGCAAAGGTTTTAAAGGTTTCCCCGAAAAGGTTAAAAAGTGGCTCAAAGGGGAGGGACTTTTAAAGGAAAAAAATTCCTAAGTAAACGCTAAATTTAACACCTAATGAAGGTCGCAATTCCTATAAACAGACCTCGGGAGGAGGGAGATTTAAGGGTATCCTCCCACTTCGGGAAGGCTTACGCCTTCGCCATAGCCGACACCGAGAGCGGGAAGGTTGAGGTTGTGGAAAACCCCCGCATGGCGCTCGGACTCCAACACGGCGCCGGTAGGTATATAGCCGAAATGTTCGCCCAAAAGGGCGTGAAAGCCGTTCTCCTGAGGGAGATAGGTCAGGGGGCTTTTAGACATTTAACCGCTTTGGGTATAAAAATCTACCTCGTTCCCAAAGAGGTTAAGACGGTTGAGGAAGCCCTAAAACTCTTCAAGGAGGGAAAGTTAAACCTACTTTTGGAGCCTAACGAACCACCCCACGAACATTAACAGTATTTCTCCTTTTCTTCAAACCCTTTGGAGTCCGAAATTAAAACCTAATGCAACAGACGGAGACAAAAAAACTCTACTACTCCCTAAAGGACTACTTTTTGGACAAATACGGAACGAGGGTTCAAAAAATCACGGTAGCCCTACCCTTTACCTGTCCCAATATAGACGGCACCAAGGGAAGGGGTGGGTGCATCTACTGCTATGCCGGTAGCATTCCCCCCAACCTCTCGCCGACCGTTCCCCTACGGAAGCAGATAGAAAACGCCATAATGCGCTACAAGAGGAGGTTTAAGAATAAAAAAGTCCTCTTTACGGTTTACTATCAGAGCTACTCAAACACCTACGGGGATTTGGATTACCTAAAGAGCGTTTACGACGTGGCGCTCGAGTTCGACGAGGTTGTCGGCATAGACGTGGGAACGCGCCCCGACTGCGCCCCGGAGGAGGTTCTCGACCTTCTCGCGTCCTACACCGATAAGGGTTTGGAGGTATGGGTCGAATACGGACTCCAATCGGCGAACTTCGAAAGTCTGAAGAGGATAAACCGCCAACACGGGGTTAGCGACTTCGTGGACGCTGTATTGAGAACAAAGAGAAGACCTTTAAAGGTTGCCGCCCACATTATAGTCGGTCTGCCTTGGGAGACGGAGGAGGACGTTTACGAGACGGCGAAGATGGTAGCCGCCCTCCCGATAGACGGCTTAAAGATTCATCCCCTTTATATCATGGATTACACCCCCTTGGGGGAGATGTATAAGAGGGGGGAATTCCAACCGATGCCCCTCGAAAAATACGTGAAGCTCGCCGCCGACATCATAGAGATGATGCCCCCGCAAATGGTGATAATGCGCTTTACAGCCGAAGGTCACGACGACAAGCTCCTAGCCCCCGAATACTGCCGCCCCTCGTGGAAAAATAGAGTCCGCCAAATGGTTGAGGAAGAACTTTTGAGGAGGGGAACCAAACAGGGGAGTAGGAACCCCTTTTTCCACCATTACGGGGTATAACGGCAATCGAAAACAACCAAAGCGGAAATTTTCACCACCTCCCCCTCCTTTTTGGGACTATAACGTTCCCAACCCTTAAGGGGTAGGGATTAAACCAATCCCTAAAGGAGAGGGTTTTCACGGAACATCTCCTTTTGAGGAGTTTACCGTAATCCTCCGCCCGTTGGATTGCCCTCTTTAAAAGTTCCCTTTTGAGGTGTTCCTTCGCCCTTTCCAACCTCTTGTAGGAGACAACCCAACCAACCCACCTAACGGAGTATTCAATCGGGTAGTTCTTCCCCTTAAGGTTATCGAGAAGCCCGAAAATTCCTCAAATCGGTAACGGCGATTTTCTCTATCCCAAACCTTGCGGGGTAAAACCTTGTATCTACCACCCTTATAGGGAAGGTTTAAAGTCCTTATTCCGTTATCGACCGTCGAAAGGGTGTTTAAAACCTCTCCTTCACTCCTACCGGTGGTAGCAATCTCTACCGATACCTCCAAAAGGTCGGGTTGCAAATATTCTTCCACCGAAAGGGTATCCCTTATCTCCGTTCCAAATAGTGGAAAAAGCACCGACAAAAACAGCACGCAGAGGGAAGAGACAGCACCCATTAGCGGGTATTATCCTATTGGTATAACCGAAACGGAAGATTGAGGCAGAAATCCGGGAAGGATTTTATCAATACCCCGCTAGCTCTTCGAGGTAGTCCAAATCCTTGAGAACTATCCTTCCTCTTTGGGCATCGATAATCCCCTCCTTCTTCCACTTGCTCATAATTCTTATGGCGGTTTCAACGGTCGTTCCGGTCATCTCGGCGATATCCTGACGGGTTATGGGAGCCTCTATAACGAGGTATCCCTCCGGTGTTTCCTGACCTATCTTGTCGCCCAACTCTATGAGCAGTTTTGCTATTCTCTCTTCGACCTTACCGGAGGCTATGCTCTTTAGTACCTCGTAGGTTTCGAGCAGTTTTTCCGATAGGTCGCAGGTAATCATCAGTGCCAACTGCGGGTATTTCATCGATAGGTTTACAAAGTCCTGGTTGGACATGTAGAGCACCGTTGAGGGCAAAACCGCCTGGGCGGTATAGGTGTAGCGGGGCTTTCTGCCGCCGAACTCAACCCACCCGAAGAGCTCTTTGGGAAAGACCAACCTAACGATTATGGTCTTCCCGTCGGGGGTCTCCTTTAGGAGCTTTACCAACCCGTCGACGAGGATGTATATTCCCGGTTCCGCCTCCTCCTCGAAAAAGAGGTAGTCGCCTTTATTGTAATGTTTTTCGTGAAAATATTTCGCAATCTCTTCCAGCTCTTTATCGCTGAAATTCTTAAATAGTTCCAATTTTTTCAGAAATTCAACCTTGTTGATTGCCATAATAAACCTCCTCCTTCTTAAAATTAATTTCTATTGCCTTATCAAGCCACAATTTCTTGTATATTCTTATTATCCAATCCGACGCCAAAGCAAACCCTAACTTTAAACCGATTTTGCAAATTTTTTGCCGATTTAAACCATTCCGAATAATTTAAGCGCTCAAATGTCAATTTTCCAGTTGTCGATAAGCCTCGCCGAGGGGGTTCGGACGGCGACGAGAATCCTCTCCCCACCCCTAATCTCCTTTACCGGTTCGAGCGTTTCGGGGTCAACTATTGCCACGTAATCGATTTGTTTTATTAAGGGAAACCCTTTTAGGAAGTTAACGATTTCCTCTCTCAACCTTTCGGCGTCGCGAACACCCTCTTTAACCAATTTTTGGGCTAACAGAAAACTCCTGTATATGGCGGTAGCCTGCTCCCTCTCTTCGGGAGAAAGGTAAACGTTTCTCGAGCTCATGGCGAGTCCATCGCTTTCCCTCACGATGGGACAGCCCACTATCTCCACATCCATGTTTAGGTCTCCGACCATTTTTTTGATAACCTGAAGCTGTTGGTAATCCTTCTCCCCGAAATAGGCGCGGTCGGGCTTTACGATGTTCAGGAGCTTGGTTACAACGGTGCAAACACCCCTAAAGTGACTCGGTCTAAACTCACCCTCCCACCTTTTGGAGAGTTCGGTTTCCTCAACATAGGTGGAAAAACCCTTCGGATACATATCTCCCACTTCGGGGGCAAAAACTACGTCGACACCCTCCCTTTGGAGGAGTTTCAAATCCCTTTCCAAATCCCTCGGATAGCGGTCGTAATCCTCTCCCTTCCCGAACTGGGTGGGGTTTACGAATATGGAAACCACCGTTATGTCGTTTTCCCTTTTGGAACACCTCACGAGGGAGAGATGCCCTTCGTGGAGGTAACCCATTGTGGGGACGAAACCGACCGTTTTCCCCTCCCTTTTGAGTTGCTTTATGTATTTTTGAACCTCCGAGGGTTTTCGGAACACTTTCATAAAAACCTATTGTGGGTTTTCCTTTGAATACTTCCAAAATTGGGATTAATAATTAACAAAGAAGACCAAAAGGGGGTTATTCGGCACTTTTCCCGAAGATTGTAATGAAAGCCAACACCGGTATTAAGAGCAAAAATAGGAGGAAATAAGCCCACTTTCTCTTGTGAAGGGCGACGGCGGTGGCTATAACCGTTTGCAGGAGGTAGTAAAAGGCGAAAGCCTTGGAGGCGTAGGCGATTATTTCGAAAATATTCAAACTCCAAATGAGGACTACATCTATTAAAGTAACCAGCAGATAGCCCGTTCGGGAGGATATTTTCCCGTGGGTTTCGACGTTGATAAGCCCTCCCGAGCCTATGGTGTCGGCAACCGCCGCGCTGAACTGACTCATCAGGGGACCCGTTTTGATTAGAAAACCCATAACCACCGATATGGCGGCGGCGAGCATGATAACGGCAGTCTCGTCCAATTTGGTTTTATCGAGTAGGTAGAGGAGCGGCGTTACAAGGAAGATAAAGCTGATGTATATAAATCCCGATATCAATTGCGCCAATTTCATCGATTTAACCCGCTCCGCGGGGGTATATTTTTCTCCCAAATACTTTGATGTTTCAAAACCCTGAACGATGAGGAAAATACCGGCGAGTATTTGAAGGGTTTCCAGAGTTATCGGCTTGTATTCCCACCTAACTTGGTAATGGGTTTGTATATCGTAAATCGCCAAAGTGGTTAAGAATGTAAAAATCACCGAAAGTTTTATAGCAACCGCATACTTTTCGAGGAATTCCAAAAAATCCAACCCCCTTATAAAGCCGGAAATACCTATAAAAAGCAAAATAGCCGTCGTTAGGAGGTTTTCTAAAAGCCAATCCCTGTGAAAAAAGCCGGAAAAAATAAAGGAAGACAGCAATCGGAGGTAAAAGGCTACCGAAATTATATAGGCAAATGAAAGGGTTAGGTTTGAAAATCTTTCCACCTCAAAGAGAAATTTGTGTAAACCGCTTTGGGGATTGTAAATTATGGGTTCCGAATAGAGGATATTAAACCGTATAGCCTCCCCCACAAGGTAAGCCAAAATTACTATTCCAGCCATTGCGAGAAAGGCGTAATCTTTTACCGCAAAGTAGAGGAGGGGCGCCGAAACGAGGTAGCCGCTCCCTATAATGGAGGCGAGGGGGGTAACCGTTGCCGTCCAAAGTCTGTTCCTTTCCAACTTTGGATTTAGGAAGAACACCAAAAGCGCTAAGAAGGTAAAAAGAACTACCCAATCGAGAGGTGTAAAGGAGAGGTGCATAAGGTTTAAATTAGTTTTTACTAATCGTTTTCAAAACTTTTGAGGGTGTTAAAAACTTTTTCCGTCAAAGGGTAAGATAAAAGGAAATGCTTGCCAAAAGGATTATTCCCTGTCTCGACGTCGATAAGGGGAGGGTTGTCAAGGGTATCCGATTTCGGGAACTAAGGGACGCCGGTGACCCGGTCGAGGTGGCTAAGGCTTACGAAAAGCAGGGTGCGGACGAGCTTGTCTTTTTGGACATAACCGCATCGGCGGAGGATAGGGGGATAATCCTCGATGTGGTTAAAAGGGTTGCCGAAACGGTATTTATGCCCTTTACTGTCGGCGGGGGAGTCCGAACCCTTAAGGATATCCGGAGACTGCTCGAGAGCGGCGCCGACAAGGTTTCGATAAACACCGCCGCCGTTAAAAACCCGCAAATCGTCTACGAGGGAGCAAAGAGGTTTGGCAGTCAGTGTATAGTGGTCGCCATAGACGCCAAGCGCCGACCCAAAGGCGGGTGGGAGGTATATATCCACGGGGGAAGAACCCCCACCGGGATAGATGCGGTCGAGTGGGCTAAGCGGGTTCAGGAGTTGGGGGCTGGCGAGATACTGCTGACCTCTATGGATAGGGATGGAACTAAAGAGGGTTACGACGTGGAGCTGACCCGTGCGGTGGCGGAGGCGGTGAATATCCCCGTAATAGCGAGCGGGGGAGCCGGCAAAAAGGAGCATTTCTACGAGGCTTTTACCGAGGGAAAGGCTGACGCCTGCCTCGCCGCCTCGCTCTTCCACTTCAAGGAATTATCCATTCCCGACCTCAAGGAGTTTCTCAAGGAAAAAGGTATCCACGTGAGGTTGGATTAATTTCTGAGCTTTTCCCTTACCCCTTTTGGGACACCTCTTAAACTTTTTCTCTCCATGTTCGGCGAAAACGAACTCTCCCACGTGCTGGTGGTAGCCCTACTCACCTTTTTGGTAAATATCCCTTTCGGCTATTGGAGGGCTAAGGTTGAAAAGTTTTCCAAAGAGTGGTTTCTCGCCATACACCTACCCGTGCCTTTGATAGTCGCTTTTAGACTCCTAATGGGGGTTCACCTGAATATACCCACCGTGGTGGTTTTTGTGATTTCCTTCTTCCTCGGTCAGAGGGCGGGAATAGTTCTAAACCGCCTACTGGAGAGAAAATTGGGGGAGACATCCAAAAACCTCTTCGCCGATTTGGTTAGACTCTTTCAAAAGTCCCGCGTAGAGGGGATAAACCGCTAATCCCTTCCGTTAATTTGTTAAAGGTAGCCCCTTCGGGGGACTTTCAAACCTTTGGAGGAGATATGCCGAAAAAGCAACCCGACAAGGGGGAAACAAGGATAAGGAAATACATCAAAGGTCTCATAAGGAACAAGAAGTACCTAACGGTGGAGGATATTTGCCTCTACCTGGAGAGGTATTACAAGGTTCCCATTCATATCCCTTCGGTGTTTTACAAATACAAGAGGATTATCAACGAGTGTAGGAAAGAGGTTTACAGGGAACGCCAAAGGGAGAGGAAAAAAAGGAAACGTAAAGGGGAAAGGGAAGGTTAGAAGTTTTCGAGGAAGTCCTTCAGATATTTCGCCCTCATGGGGTGGCGCAATTTCTTTATAGCCTTGTTCTCTATCTGCCTTATACGCTCGCGGGTTACGTTGAACATCTTTCCGACCTGCTCGAGGGTATACTCCACCCCGTCGTCGTTCAGACCGAAGCGGTAAATGATAACCTCCTTCTCCTTGGGGGAGAGGGTATCCAATACCTCCAAAATTTTCTGACGGAGCATACGGCGGGCGATAACCTCCTCCGGATTGGGAACGGTGGTATCCTCGATAAAGTCCTTGAGGTGGGTGTCGTCGTCGTCCCCTATCGGGGTTTCGAGGGATATCGGTTCGAGCGCCGCCCTCATAACGCGGCGAACCTTTTCAACCGGCATATTGAGCTCGCGGGCGATATCTTCGGGGGTGGCGTTTCTCCCCTCCTCCTGGAAAATCCTCTTGGAGGTGCGGATTATCTTGTTTATCGTCTCTATCATGTGGACGGGTATCCTTATCGTCCTCGCCTGGTCGGCAATCGCGCGGGTGATAGCCTGTCTAATCCACCAGGTGGCGTAGGTGGAGAATTTGAACCCCTTGCGGTAGTCGAACTTATCGACCGCCTTCATGAGACCGATATTTCCCTCCTGAATGAGGTCGAGAAAGTGGAGTCCCCTGTTTACGTATCTCTTGGCTATCGAGACCACCAGACGGAGGTTCGATTTAACCATCACCTGTTTGGCGTCTATAACCCTCTTCCTACCCCTTTGGATAATCTGCATTACCTTTTCGAGCTCGCCGGGGAGGACACCCATTTTGTCCTCGAGCTGCCTTATCTCCCTTCTGAGTTTGTAGTATTCGGTTCTCAACGTCTCAAACTTGGGTAGGGAGTAACCCGCCTCCTTAATCTTTTTCTGAAGTTCGGGGTCGGTCATATAGTTGGCGAGCAGTTCGTCGATATCTTCGTGTATCGCCTTAAGTTTTTTCTCCTTAGCCTTCAATTCTTTGAGCTTTCTCCTGTAGAGTTTGTAGAGTTTGATAAGCTCGTCGGCTACCCTTTCGAATTTGGAGTATTTGACCTTCATCTTTTTGAGAATCCGGTTCATTTCGGCATGCTTGAGTAGGTATTCCCTTTTAGTCTCCTCGCTGGGAAAGGCGAAATACTTTTCCCTAGCCTCGAGCACCTCCTTATAAGCCTTCGCCAGCTCCAGCCCCAAATCCATAAAGAGGCGCTCGTATTCCTTCAGTTTTTTGTTGGCTTCCTTCTCGCCCAGCTCGTCCAGCTCGATTAAGTCCATTACCTCGTTTATCTTTTTCTTCTTGTTGCAGACCGCCGCCCAATCGTCGAGTATCTGGTCGACCAAAAAGGCGGTTCTCAGCAGACCCCTCCGGAGGGTTTTCCTACCGAGCTCTATCTGACGGGCGTAATAGACCTCCTGCTCCCTGGTGAGGAGGGGAATTTTTCCCATCTCGCGGAGGTAGAGCTTTACCGGGTCTTCCTGCTCGTCACCCGAATAGGAGGTGGAGGAGACCACTATCTCGTCGCGCTCCTCATCCTCGTCGGCGAGTTCCTTTTCAATCTCCTCGCTGACCTCGTCAACCACTTTGATGTTGTGCTCCTGAAGTATATCGAGAACCTCTTCGAAGTGCTCCGATTCGAGAAAATCCTCCCCGAGAAGCTCGTTTATCTCGTCGTAGGTTACGTAACCCTTCTCCTTACCGAGTTCTATAAGTTTTTCGACATCCTCGTGATGGAAGCTCATACAATCACCTCCCCCTCTCCGAGTTTTTGGGGTGAAATAAAAATCTCTCCCTTTTTGGGCAAAAATCGGTGAGGTTTGATGTTAATATAGGAATTTTTGTATTCCATAAAGAGGATTTACTATTTTACAAAACTTCCGCTAGAAATCCCTTATATGTAAAATATTCCCCAAGCACCTCAGAGCGTATTCTACCCACCTTAACCACTGCCTTAGCGGGGAAAGTGTCATAAATTCATACCAAATGATGGAAGAGAAGGAGAAGAATAACCTCCAAGAGGAGCAAAAGGAAAATGGGGAAACCCCCAAAGGGGAAGAGGCAAATAACATCCCCCAAGAGGTCGGGGAACAAAAGGAAACCCAAAGAGGTGAAGACACCCAAAACTCACCCCAAGGGGGTGAAAACCTCCTCGAATACTACCGACAGAAGTTTGCCGAGGAGGAAAAGAAACCCAAAAAGAAGGTCGGATACGTTACTATTGTGGGAAAACCCAACGTGGGTAAGTCCACCCTCATAAACGCCCTAATAGGGACTAAGGTTTCAATAGTCACCGACAAACCGGGGACAACCAGGATAAGACTTCTCGGGATAAGGAACGACGAGGATTCCCAAATAGTGTTTTTGGACACACCCGGCATTTACCGCGAGCAGGACGCCATGGAAAAGGCGATGATAGAGATGGCTACAACCTCCCTGCAGGACGCCGACGTGGTGCTCTTTATGATAGAGGCTCACCGTCCTTGGACGAAACAGGACAGGGAGATTTTTGAAAAGTATGTCAAACCCCTCAACAAGCCGGTCATACTGGTTATAAACAAGATAGACAAACTCAAAAAAGCCGACGAAGTTTTACCCCTAATAGAGGAGAGTGCCAAATATTACCCCTTTGCGGAGATAGTTCCCATATCCGCCAAAAAGGGGACTAACGTAAAGAGACTCTTAGAGGTCATTAAAAAATACCTCCCCGAAGGGGAACCGCTCTTTCCCGAGGATATGACCGTCGATTTACCCCTCAGACTCTATGTGGCGGAAATCGTCAGGGAGAAGATACTCCAGCTGACCCACGACGAGGTGCCCCAAGAGGTGGCGGTCGTTATAAACGAGATAAAGCCGGGTGATAAAAACCCCGACATGCTGGTGATAAACGGCGAGATTATAGTCAGCCGTGAGAGCCTAAAACCGATTATTATCGGGAAGAAGGGTCAGCGCCTCCGCGAGATAGGAAAGCGCGCCCGCGAGGAGCTCCAGCTCATTTTGGGTAAGCCGGTTTACCTCCAACTGTGGGTTAGGGTGAAGGAGGATTGGAGGGATAGACCCGAATTGGTCAAGATGTTCGGATATACCCTCTAAGGGTTTTCCTCCCCTTTCTCCCACCTTAAAGGGTTTTTCTCTCACCCCTCACCCAAAAGGGTGACTATTACCTTCCTACTGCGGGGACCGTCGAACTCCGCTAAGAATACAGCCTCCCAGGTGCCGAGCGCCAAATCTCCGTTTACGACGGGAATAACGCGGGAATTTCCTATAAGGGCGCTTTTGATATGGGCGGCGGAATTGCCTTCGGCGTGGCGGTAATTGGGGTCGTCCCACTCGACGAGACTTGACAACTTGTAGGCTATATCCCTAACCACATCGGGGTCTGCGCCTTCGTTAACGAAAACAGCCGCCGTGGTGTGGGGGACGTAAACCACGCATATACCCTCTCTTATCCCGCTCTCGCGGACGAATTCCCTAATGGGGGCGGTTATATTGACAAAATCGGTGTGGGAAGAGGTGGAAACGCGAAAAACCTTTGTAGGCATAGGTTTATAAGACTACCCAATTAGGGGATATTGGGAAGATAGGAGATGGTAAGGTCCACAACATGCCACCTGTAATGTCTCCAATTGGCATCCGAAGGGTGCTTTAAACAAACATAAAGGGGGTTTCCACTTCCATCCCTTAGGGTATCCACCAAAACATACCCGTTCCCACAGGTATTGGGGTCATCGCAATCAACATTTCTAATAGAACAAAAATCGTAAGTTTTATCGGGAACATAGGAGGCTTGAACCAACATATAGACCTTAACCAGTTTTACCTCCTGTTTAATATCGTCGTTTGTAAGCGGGTAGACACTATAGGGAAGGCTGTTTACCCAATAATCCACATTTTCATCTCCATCGGTATCCAACCCGAACCACACATCCCAATCCGCTACGCAGTTGAGAACCGGAACGGGAGTCTGAAAACCCGACGAAGAGCTGGGGGAAGTTGTCTGCCTATACAAAGTGTAGGTTTCGGAAAGGCAATAGTCCACCGGTGTAGAGGGTTGTTTCAAATACCAGAGAATACCGGTGCAATATTGGTCTTTACAGCAAGCCCTTAGAGGTGTCGAATTCCAGCAAGGACATGTTGTAGGAGGTTGCTTACAGGCGCTATCGGTATCTTTGGGAAAACCAAAGGCTATCGAGCTGTATCCACGGGCGACCTGACAACAGGTGCTATTCCCGAGATAATGCCCCTGTCCGTCCATCCAAGCGCATTCTTCCCGAAGATAGGTTGAACTCGTTCCGCAAACTCTATATCCGTTTGTGGCGTTGTAAACTACCCCCGTTCCATTCCACATTACAAAACCGAAACCGAAATCGGGGTCGGTATAGGAGTAGTCGATATCCGCAATATTTGTCGTTTCCCTAAGCAGGAGAGTTTTATTCCCGACGGCTCCTGTATAGTTTGCTATAAAACAAGCATCGTTGTGTGGGCAAAAAGAACCGTTGCAGTAGTTCATTACCAAAGCGTTTTCATCCACGCTTATACCGTATCCCGCGTGTTTTATATCGAAGATTAAATCGTCGAGACTGATAGCCTCCGCCGACCGCTGTTTAGTATCCCCCACGGTGTTGGAAAACTTTTGAAGAACATGGGACATAGCGACCACTATTAGCGTCCCAACAAGAATAAATAAAGCCGAAGCGACCAGAAGTTCGGTTACAGTAAAACCTTTCCTCTTAAAGGACATTAAGAAAAATGCTAAACCATTATTCGTAACCCTTCTCCTTCATAACCTCCGCAAGGTATTTCCTGTATATAAAATTCCAGTCGTCGCTTCCTATAAGTATGCCCCTCTTTTCCGCCTCCTCCTCGGCGCGCCTTTGGGCTTCCCTCTCTATCGCCTTCTGCTCCCCAACCGCGTCGCGGAGGATATGGGCTATCTTCTTCCTTATGTTGTAGGGTTCGTCGTAAATCTCTATCTCGTCGTCCTCCATAATCCAGTCCATGATGCGTTTGGCTATTTGGTTCATCCTCTCGAAGGGGTTGAGGTTTATATTCCTCTCCTCCGCGAGTTTCCTCCTTATCAGGGAAACCGCACGGGTACTGTCGAGACCGGTCTCCTCCAAAAGGTGGAGGTTTTCCTTCAAAACCTTTTTGGCGTCCTCTATAAGTTGGAGCTCCTCCCTTTGGGCTTCCTCTATTATCGATTTCACCCGAAGGACAAACTTATCCCTATCAACCTCGACTATATTTGTTTCGACCAGTTCCGCCACCAAGCGGTTTATAGCCTTCTCCAAAATCTTTGGGTGGATTTTCATCCCTTTAAAACTCCGTTAGGAATTATTTTCTAACCACCAAAGCGAGGAGGGTTTCGTATATCTCTCTCTCCTTCTCTATCTCCCTTAGCTCCTCCATGCTCTTGGCGGCGGCGAGTTTCTTAACAATCTCCTCGTATTTTTTCTTAACCTCGCCGGGGTCTATCTCCCCTATGGGGGTAGCCTCTTCGGCGAGGATATTTACCTTTTTGGGGGTTACCTCTACGAAACCTTCGGTGACGAAAAAGCCCTCTTCCTTATTTCCGTTGAAATAGACCAAACCCGGTTTTAGGGAGGACATTACCGGCATGTGGTTTTCGAGAACACCCATTTCACCCTCTTCGGTGGGAATGTTTACGAGTTCGACCTCTCCGGAGTATGCGTATCCCTTGGGGGTGACAATCTCAACCTTTATCATAAGGAGAACAATTATAAACCCCCGTTAGGTTGTCATAACAAACCATTCCCAACGGTAGGAATTAACCTTTATTTCTTCCAATAAATGGCTAAAAAGTATAGGGAAGAGCTTTACAGCGAGAGAAACGCCTGTCCCGAACACGGGATAAGCCTTCCCGAACTGTCGCCGAGACTTTTTTCCTTTAACTCCCCTTACGGGGCTTGTCCCGACTGCAAAGGTTTGGGGGTAAAGTGGGAGATAGACCCCGATAGTCTGGTCGAGGAGGACAAACCGGTAGAGGAGGCAATAAAACCACTCCAATCGATGTTATTCAACTATCTGAAGTTCCCCCTTAGGAGGTTGGTAAGGCTCTTAGGATACTCCACGAGGACAAAGTGGAGAGACCTACCGGAGGAGGTAAGAAATTTAATCCTCTACGGGAGTAGGAAATTCGATTCACCCGTCGAGTGGGAGGGGGTAATTCCCCACCTCGAGAGGAGATATATAGAGAGCGACAACGAGAGGGTGAGGGAGGAACTCGAAGACTACATAAGGGAAAAAACCTGTCCCACCTGCGGCGGTTCGAGGCTTAGACCCGAGGCGCTGAGCGTCCTAATAGACGGAAAGAGCATCTGGGATATCGTCCAAATGCCGGTAGGGGAGGCTAAAAAATTTTTCGAAAACCTCCGCGAAAAATTGACCGAAAGGGAAAAACAGATAGCAGATAGACTTTTGGAGGAAATAATCAACCGCCTCGGCTTTCTGGTGGACGTCGGTTTGGAATACCTAACCCTATCGAGGACGGCGACCACTTTGAGCGGCGGCGAGGCGCAGAGGATTAGGCTCGCCACCCAATTGGGTAGCAAACTAACCGGAGTCCTCTACGTGTTGGATGAACCCTCCATAGGACTCCACCCGAGGGACACGACAAAACTCATAAACACCCTTAGGGGTTTGAGGGATTTGGGAAACACCGTTGTGGTTGTGGAACACGACCCCGAGACCATCGAGAGCGCCGACTATATTGTGGAGCTGGGACCCGGCGCCGGTTATAGGGGTGGCGAGGTGGTCGCAACGGGAACGGTCGAGGAGATAAAGAAAAACCCCAAATCGTTAACGGGGGCGTATTTGAGCGGTCGCCTAAAAATCGAAGTTCCCAAAAAGAGGAGACCCCCTTCGGGGAAATTCCTGAGGATAGTGGGCGCGAGGGAGCACAACCTAAAGAATATCGACGTCGAAATACCCTTAGGGTGCTTTGTGGCGGTTACCGGCGTCAGCGGTAGCGGAAAATCGACCTTAATCTACGACATCCTTTGGAAAGCCGCAAAGAAGCGCTTTTACAAATCGGCGGAAGAGCCGGGCGAGCACGACCGCATAGAGGGGTGGGAACACATCGACAAGGTGATAAATGTCGACCAATCGCCGATAGGCAGAACGCCCCGCTCCAATCCGGCAACCTACACCAAAATATTCGACACGATTAGGCAGCTCTTTGCCTCCACCCCCGCGGCTAAGGCACGCGGATGGAAGCCGGGAAGGTTTTCCTTCAATGTCAAAGGTGGTAGATGCGAAGCCTGTCAAGGGGAAGGAGTTGTAAAAGTTGAAATGCATTTTTTACCGCCGGTATATGTAACCTGCGAGGTCTGTAAGGGCACCCGCTACAACGCCGAAACCCTCGAGGTTAAATACAAAGGCAAAAACATCGCCGAAGTGCTCGATATGACTATAGAGGAAGCCTACGAATTTTTCAAAAACGTTCCCACCCTCGAGAGGAAATTAAAACTGCTCCTCGATGTGGGATTGGGTTATCTGAAGTTGGGGCAGCCCGCCCCCACCCTAAGCGGAGGTGAGGCACAGAGAATAAAACTCGCCCGCGAGCTGTCCAAAAAGGACACCGGCAGAACCCTCTATCTTCTCGACGAACCGACGACCGGTCTCCATACCGACGACGTGAAGAAATTAATAAACGTCCTCCAGAGGTTGGTCGATAAGGGAAACACTGTAGTTGTTATAGAACACAACCTCGACGTGATTAAGAGTGCCGACTGGATTATAGACCTGGGTCCCGAGGGGGGAGACAGAGGGGGACAAATTGTCGCCGCTGGCACTCCCGAAGAAGTCGCAAACAACCCCAAAAGCTGGACGGGGAGATACCTAAAGCGGGTTTTGGAAATCGATTAATTCCTCTTTGCGGTTTTGATACTTTTCTTCCTCGAGGGAAATCTTCTCCGTTTACACCTATGAGGTGGAATTTAAAAAATCGAACCTAAAAGGGAAAAGGGTAAGTGTTATCCCTTAAGGGTTCCCAAAGGTTTCAACCTCAAAATGGGTTTGGCTATACCCACACCGGCGACCGCCTTTATAACCTCCGCAACGTCCTTATACGCCTCGGGGATTTCCTCCATTATCGTCCCCTTACCGCGGGCTACAACCTTTAACCCCTTCTGTTTCACGTATTTGTCAACCCCTCCGAGGGATTTGACGTATTTTTTAGCCTTTGCGCGGGACATCACCCTTCCCGCCCCGTGGCAGGAGGTTCCAAAGCTCTTTTCCATAGATGCCGGTTGTCCCACCAATAGGTAGGAGTACCTACCCATATCGCCGGGAATTATCACCGGTTGTCCGTAGGGGCGGTAGGCAGGCGGCACCTCCGGGTGGTTGGGCGGAAAGGCGCGGGTTGCACCCTTTCGGTGAACCAGAACGGTTTTCTCCTCACCACCCACCTTGTGGGCTTCCAGTTTTCCGATATTGTGGGCGTGGTCGTAAACGACTCGGTAACCTATGCCCTCTATGTCGGTTCCCAAAACCTTGGCTATCGAAGAGGCGCTTATCCAGCCCAATATCTGACGGTTGGCAAAGGCGTAATTTGCCGCCGCATTCATAGCCCCCCAATACCTCTGCCCTTCGGGGGAGTTTAGGGGCATGCAAGCCAACTCGGGGTCGGGTAGGTTTATCCGATACTTTTGGGAAGCCCGAAGGGCGACCTTTATGTAGTCGGTGGCAACTTGATGTCCCAATCCCCTCGAACCGCTGTGAACCATTATTGCAACCTGACCCCTGAAAAAGCCGAGCGCCTTTGCGATTTCCGGCTCGTAAATCTCCTCCACCTCTTGGACTTCAACAAAGTGGTTTCCGCTTCCCACCGTTCCCAGTTCGTCGCTACCCCTCTCGTAAGCTTCGTTTAAAACCGCATCGGGGTCGGCGAAGGGCAGCTGTCCGAAACTCTCTATGTGTTCCAAATCCTCCTTTTTACCATACCCGCGGGAGATAGCCCATTTTGCACCCAATCGGAGGACTTCCTTCATTTTGGACTTTGAGAGTTTTATCTTCGAAGTGGAGCCCACACCCGCGGGAACATTTAATAAAAGAGCCCTCATTACAGAATCGAGATGTTTCTTTACGTCCTTACTTTGGAGGTTTGTCGCTATTAGTCTGACCCCGCAGTTGGAGACGACAAAATTACCCGCAACGAAATTGTGTTCCTCCTCCCTCACCGTAAAGTCGTAAACCCAACCGTCGTAGGGAACTTCTTCGATTTCCTCAATAGTGTCCCAAACGATATCACCCTCGCAGTGGGAATTTATAAACTCCTCAAAGGTAGGGAAGTTCTTGGGAAGTCTAACACCTTTAGGGGACTCATATATACTCCTCTCCACAAAACGGCGGTTTATTCCAAGCTTTTCGGAAATACTTTCCACATCCCACCCGGCGGCTTTCGGCAGAACCGCCTCCTCCCGAAGGGCTTCTCTCTTTTCCAATACAACACCCTTTAAACGCAGATAAGCCGCTCCGTAGAGGGCAAGCCTTTGCCTTTTGGGTGCGTACTCGTAGCCTATCGTCTCGAAAAACCTCAATAGATTTTCCCTTTCGGTGGATATATGCAGTCTAAACCTCAAAGAGTTTCTATCCCTCCTAACCTCCACCTTTTGGGTCTCAATTCCGAACTCACCCAAAAGGGTTTTTATATCTTCGACAAACTCCTCACCGCTTTTGGCAAAATTTTCCCTTTTATTCACGCTAAAGGTGAGGTTTAAGAAATTCTTGCCGTTTTTACCCACCTGGGGTTTATTCATTTCCGCCCCAAAGAGGGATGCGAGATAGAGCCTCTTTAACCACTTCGGCAGTTTGAAGACCCATTCGGGAACCCTATAGGGGGTTTCCACCTTTTTACCCCTGGGAACACCGAGGGCGGCGAGCAGGTCGGCGAAAGATTTGGACGCCACATAGAGGAAGTTCTCCTCCGTCCGGTAGGTTTTTCCGTCAACCTTTACGGTTTTCTTCCTCTTGTAGATACCGCAGGGGGTAAAACCGAGTTTTTCGATATCCTCCGCAAGGAGCTTCAGCCCCTCTTCACTCCCGTAGAAGGAAACCTTTTCCTTACCCAAATGTCCGTCGCCGGTGAGATAACCGATAACCTTTAGAAGGAGGGGCAGTTTCGGGTTGTCCGAATAGAGGGGTAAAAGTCCCCTTTTTTCGAGCTCTTTATCCCTTACGGGGTTCCCCACACTTTCGAGAATTAAAAACCTTTCGGGGTTCTCGTATTTCACACCCTTGAAGGGATAAACGGCAACCCTATCACCCCTTTTGAGGAGTTTTGCGGGTTTCATTCTGTAAGGGGTCTTTACGGGGTGGTCTTCCGTAACGAGGAGCTCGTATCCCAGTTCCGTTTTCAGTTTTAGAAGTTTTTTCTCCCTCTTTTGGAACTTAAAAACCGGTTTTACACCTTTGGTGTTTCCCTTGTTCGAGACCCCCAAAAGGTGGTCTTCGATTTTCCAATCCTCTACCGGTTTGTAATATCCGAGAGGACTCAAAACGGGCGTTCCTTCGGGAATGCAATTGATATCGTAGCCGATTGCTCCCGGAGAAATAATCCCGCCTTCGGCGGGGTCTGTTGCCATTACCCCACCTATCGGAAAGCCGTATCCCACGTGAACGTCGGGCATAACGACAACCGGTTCGACCACACCGGGCAAGGTGGAAGCGTTAACAGCCTGCTGAATTGCGTCCTCTTCCAGAAGCTTGTAAAGGGTATCGTTCAAAAAGAACTTAACCTCCCTTTGGTCTCGCCTTACCGTTCCCCTCGGAAGGATGTATTCGTATTTTCCCACCCTTTGGAGTTTCTCTTTTAGACCCATCGAGAGGAGAAAGATAGGAAATTTACCCCTTGAGGGCCTTGAGCAAAGTAAATATCGGTTTCGATTTTACAACGCAATTGTAAATGGGATTAACCTAAATCCCCCAAATGGTTCTGTTGGAGCTCCGAAACCTTACGGTGGTCTATCCAAATTCCAAAAAACCGGCGGTGGAAACTCTATCCCTTTCCCTCAAAAGGGGTGAAATACTCTGCATCGTCGGGGAGAGCGGTAGCGGCAAGTCGACCGTTTTGAAGGCTATAGCCGGACTTCTACCCACCAATTCCCGCGTTAGCGGGCAAATAATTTTCAAAGGAAAAGACTTAACCCCGCTTTTGCGGGAGGAGAGGCGCACCCTTATGGGGAGGGAGATAGGCTTTATATTCCAAGAGCCGTCGGTCTATCTCGACCCCCTATTTAAGGTGGGAAAACAGATTGAGGAAACCTGCAGAATCCATTTCCCCAAAAGGGATTGCAAAAGTGCAACTCTATCCGCCTTGAGGTATTGCGGAATTCCAGACCCCGAAAGGGTCTATAATTCCTATCCCCACCAACTATCGGGGGGTTTAAAGCAGAGGGTGAATATCGCCGACGCCACCGTTAACAACCCCTCCCTGCTCCTGGCGGACGAACCCACGACCGCCCTCGACGTTTCAACCCAAAAGAAGGTCTTGAATCTCTTTAGAAAACTAAAGGGGGACGGAAAGGCTATCCTTCTTGTTACCCACGACTTTGGGGTGGTTTGGGAGGTAGCCGACCGCGTTTTGGTTATGAAGGAGGGACAAAAGGTGGAGGAGGGTGACGTCTTCCAAATCTACGAAAGTCCCAAACACCCCTACACCCAAAGGTTGGTCTCCATATTTAAGGAACTCTCCACTATCGGTTGAGGAACTTTTTCAATTCCGCAAAGGGGGAACCGCTATTTTCACCCTCGGAAGGTTTTTCCTCTCTCTCAAACTCCACCGGGTGTCCCTCAATACCCTTACACTCGGGGTGGCATAGGGGTTTGTAGGGCACGTCGAGAATTATCTGCTCCCTCACGAGGTCGGTGAGGTTCAAAACGTCACCCTCCAATTGGAAGGTGTTTAGGTCGCTCTCGCGTAGGTGCTCCCTATTTTCGCCACCCCTCTGGGCTATAACGGTGTGCTCCCCCCCGAGGTCTTTTTTAAACACCTCCAAACAGCGGGAACAGGTCAGTTCTATATCCCCCTTTATGTTGTAGGAGACCTTATAACCCTCCCCTTTGGGATTTTTTACGATATTGACCTCCACCTTTACAGGTTCGGTTATTTCGCCCACGTCGGCGGGTATCCCGAGGTCTTTAGGCTCTATCTCGTATTCCGCCTTAAAGAAGGGCTGTTTTTCCTTCTCAAAAATCTGCTTTAGGTCGAGTTTTATCTCTTTCATCACTTACCCCCTTTGGGTTTTGAAATTAGGAGCCTCTCCAACCCTTTGGAGGAAGAAAAATTGTCCTAAAATCCCACAAATGGGGAGATTATATAATTGCCATTCCTATGATAGTGGTATTTCTAGGTCCCCCCGGTGCGGGAAAGGGAACCCAAGCCCAAAGGTTGGTCGAGGAGAAGGGTTTTATCCACATATCTACCGGCGACCTCCTGAGGGAGGCGGTTAGAAACCAAACCCCCTTGGGGCTTAAGGCGAAGGAATACATGGATAGGGGAGAGCTCGTTCCCGACGAGCTTATCATCGAGATGATAAAGGAGAAACTCCCCGAAGGGGGAAATGTTATTCTCGACGGCTTTCCCAGAACTATAGCCCAAGCCGAAGCCCTCGATAAGATGCTCGCCGAAATGGGTAAGAAGGTCGATGCGGTAATCCTATTCGACGTCCCCGACGAGGTTGTGGTCGAACGCCTTTCCGGACGCCGCATAGACCCCAAAACCGGCAAGGTCTATCACATCAAATACAACCCTCCCCCCGAAGGGGTTGAGGTTATCCAGCGCGACGACGATAGGGAGGAGGTAATAAGGAAACGCCTCGAGGTCTACAGGAAGCAAACCGCGCCCCTTATAGAGTATTACGAGAAAAAGGGAAACCTCGTTAGGATAGACGCCACAAAAGCCCCCGAAGAGGTCTACAGAGATTTGTTGAACGCTTTGGGGATTTCCTAAGCTTTCCCCTTAAAATCCTTTAGAGATGCAAAGAGACCTAAAGGTGGCATATCTGCTCTGGCTTACCACCGGCTGGTGGATAGGCGGACATAGGATATACCTCAAAGAGGAAGGTTGGTGGCTCTATCCCCTTTTGTGGTTTTTAAGCTTTTTCGGACTCTACTTGGGACCGGGTGCTATTACCTTTCTCCTATTGGTGGGTCTTTGGTTATACGACGCCTATAAGATACCCCAATGGGTTAAAAAAGAGGAGAAATAACTTTAGACGACATCGGCAATTTTATCCAATACGAAGGGGGTTGCGAATACGAGTGCCAGGAATACTATAGCGGCGAGGATATCCCCTCCGAAGAAGCTAACAATCATAATAACAACCGCAATGGTTACCCAGATAAGTCCGATAATTCCCATGATTATGGCGTTCATCTTCCCTACCTCCCACAGTGTAATTTCTAAACAAAATTATAAATCTTAAAAGTCCAAATCCAGTTCGCCGATGTCGACACCGGCATCGCCCATCTCCTCCTCTTCGAGCTCTTCGAGGAAAGTATCCTCCTCCGTTGGGTCTTTGGGTTCGAAGAGCGAAAGTTTATCGATAAACAGAGCCTCTACTATGCCGGTGGGACCCTGCCGCTGTTTTGCGACGATAATCTCCACCTTGCCCTGCAAATCGGGGGGGACTTCCTTCTTTTTCAACTTCATATAGTATTCCGGTCGGTGGAGGAAGATAATTAGGTCGGCGTCCTGCTCTATCTGCCCGCTCTCGCGCAGGTCGGCGAGTTGGGGACGCTTGTCGCTCCTCTGTTCCACCTGTCTGGAGAGTTGCGCAAGGGCTATGACCGGAATGTCCAACTCCTTAGCCAGCGCCTTTAAACTCCTCGAAATTTCGGCTACCTCCTCTTGACGGGAGGAGTATTTCTTTACCCCCCTAAGGAGTTGCAAATAGTCCACTATGAGGAGTTCTATCCCCCTTTCCTTCTTCATTCGGAGTGCCTTTATTCTCAAATCGGTGGTCGAAAGGGCGGCGCTGTCGTCTATATAAATCGGTAGGGATTGCAGTTCCTCAAAGCTTTTTTGGAGAATTTCTTTCTGCTCCTTTGTAAGTTTTCCCAAACGCAGGTCGTAAAGCGGTATTCTTGAGAGGAAGGAGAGCAGACGCAGTGCCAATTGGTCTTTAGCCATTTCGAGGGAAAAGAAACCCACCGGAAGACCTTCCCTCTGGGCTACATATTTCGCAATGGAGAGGGCAAAGCTCGACTTACCCATTCCGGGGCGACCCGCCACTATAACGAGGTCTCCCCCGTGAAAGCCCGTTGTCAACCTATCGAGGTCGGGGAAACCGCTCGGTATTCCCGTAATGTGGGATTGGGATTTTTCAAAATACTCTATGGTTTCCTTCAATTGGGGAACTATGTCGGCTAAAGAAACGTACGGAGCAATATCCCTCTTGGAAGAGAGTTCAAAGGTCTTGTCAAGAAGCATTTCCAATAGCTCTTCGGGGTCGCGGTAGTCCTTAGAAAGGATTTCATTGGCTATTTCCACGAGTTCCTTCCGGAGGGCGTATTTCTTTAGGAGTTGACAGTATTCGCGCAAAATCTCCACCGAGCGGACGAAATTTGTCGAATACCTTTCGATGAGCTTTTCTTCGTCTATATAGTCGGGAATAACCCTTTCCCGTTTTAGGGCTTCCACGATTAGGTCGTAGGTGAGGTTGTTCCCCTTTTCGTTCCAAAGCTTTAATAGAACCTCGAAAATTTTTTGATTTACCAATTCCAAAAAGTGGGATTCCCTTATACCCTCCTCGAGCACCACACTCATATAGGAGGGGTCAAAAATAAGGGTTCCTATTACCGTATCCTCTATCTGTGGATTACTTCTAACGACCGCTTGCACGGGAAAAAAATTAAATAAACTCCCTAAGGCGGGGTAGAAGGAGAAAGGTCAACAATAGGTAGATGTAATAATTCCCTTAAATGGAACTGCTCAAAGACCTTAGAAACCCCGAGTTGGTGAAAAAATTGCTCAAAGCCATCGAGCGGGAGGCACCCGGTCGCCCCGTCAAGATTATGGAGGTTTGCGGTGGGCATACCCACGCGATAATGAGATACGGTTTAAACAAATTGTTGGAGCCCTTCGGGATAGAGTTTCTCCACGGACCCGGCTGTCCCGTGTGCGTTATGCCAAAAGAGCGCATAGACCAAGCCATAGCGATAGCGAACCAACCCGGCGTGATTCTTACCACTTACGGGGATATGATGAGGGTTCCCGGTTCCAAAAGTTCCCTAATAAAGGAAAGGGCAAAGGGAAGGGATATAAGAATGGTTTACTCCCCCCTGGAGTCCCTAAAGATAGCCGAGGAAAACCCCGATAAAAAGGTGGTCTTTTTCGCAATAGGTTTCGAAACCACCACCCCCATGACGGCGGGTCTTATGGAATTGGCAACCCGAAGGGGCATCAAAAACCTATTGGTTCACGTAAACCACGTTTTGGTAATTCCCGCCATGGAGGCGGTAATGCACGAAAGCAAGATAGAGGCGTTTATAGGACCCGGACACGTGAGCGCCATAATCGGGGGAAATGCTTACAAACCCTTTGTGGAAAGATACCGCGTTCCGGTTGTGATTAGCGGTTTCGAACCGGTCGACATTTTGGAAAGCGTTTTGAGGATATTGAAACAACTAAAGGAAAACCGCGCTGAGGTAGAAATCCAATATACGAGAGCCGTCTCATGGGAGGGTAATTTAAAAGCCCAACAACTGATGGAAAAGTATTTTGAGGAGAGGGAAACCTTTAGGTGGAGAGGATTGGGAGACATTCCCCGTAGCGGTTTAAAACTAAAAGATGAATACTCCGAATGGGACGCGGAAGTCTATTTCGACGAAATCCTTCCCAAAGAACCTATAGACGACCACAAGCTATGTATATGCGGCGAAATACTGAAGGGTAAAGCTAAACCGACCGATTGTCCAATTTTCGGAACGGCTTGCACCCCCAAAAACCCCATAGGGGCGTGCATGGTTTCCTCGGAGGGTGCATGCGCCGCCTATTACAAATACTCACAATTGAGCCTTAACAATTAAACTTTTACTCTATGCGGAAATTATTTCTTAGCTTCCTCTTTATTTCTTTAATTCCATTAACCGGAAATATCTTTGCCGAAGCTTTATCCTACAAATGGTATCCCTATAAAAACAAAAAGTGGAAATTGATTTTATACATCCCCAAAAAGGAGTGTTACAGTATGTGGAATAAAACCCTAATTCTGTTTATAAATTCCCAAGGAAAAGTTTATAGAAAACTTCTAAAAAGGAAACCTTATAGGTGTCGAATCATAAAGTATTTCCCCTATAAAGCAAACAAGAACTTTAGGGTTATTTTAATTAATTTACAGGATTTAAAGGTTAAAGATTTGGGAAGAATTAAGACTTACTGATTAGGGGATTTATAAAATGGAACATATTTCTTTAATACTTCTTTTACGTATTTATACTTTTGAGGATTAAAAGCTGTTCTCTTTAATTCCTCAAGCATAGTTTTTACCTCATCTAAGGTAAACTTAGATGAAATTTTTGCCACATAAATTCTATCGTGATATGTTTTTTCTGTCCCTTCTTCCGCAGTTAACAACTCTTCAAATAATTTTTCTCCGGGACGGGGACCGGTAAAAACTATATCTATATCCTTATAAGGCTCCAAACCCTGAAGGCGTATCAAATCCTCCGCAAGTTTAACAATTTTTATCGGTTCTCCCATATCGAGGACAAAAACTTCTCCACCTTTTCCCATAGCGGCGGCTTGGAAAACTAAAAGAACCGCCTCGGGGATAGTCATAAAATACCTTCTCATCTCGGGGTGGGTTACGGTAACGGGTCCTCCTTTCTTAATCTGTTCCAAAAATATAGGTATTACACTGCCCCTACTTCCCAAAACATTTCCGAACCGAACGGAAACGAATTTTGTTTTCCCCAAATCGTTTAAAGCATTACAAATAATCTCGGCTACACGTTTGGTAGCACCCATTACACTGGTAGGGTTGACAGCTTTATCGGTTGAGATATTGACAAATTTATCCACCCCGCTCTCCACCGAAGCCAGCGCCACATTATAGGTTCCGAAAACATTCGTTTTTACAGCCTCTTCGGGGAAGAGTTCCATCATGGGAACATGTTTGTAAGCGGCGGCGTGAAACACTACATCGGGTTTATAGGTTTGAAAAATATGCCTTATCTTTTCCTTATCCCGAACATCGGCAACGACGGGAGTAAGCTTTATACCCTTTTCGTCGGCTATTTTTTGAAGCTCCAACATTAAATTGTGAAGTTCCGTTTCATCTATCTCTAAAGCGATTATTTCCTCAGGTTTAAATTCAATTAATTGCCTAACTATCTCTGAACCGATAGAGCCACCCGCACCCGTAACCAAAATTTTCTTCCCCTGTAGAAAATCCCTTACTTTGTCCTTTTCAATCTTTACTGGTTCCCTATAAAGTAGGTCTTCAATAGAAATGTCTTTTAAGTCCTTTACCTGTATTACCTCCGAAGGGAGTTTAGAAATACTCGGAACTATTTTTATATTTTTTATTCCTTGTTCCCTTAAAAGTTCATAAATCTCCCTTACCCTTTTATGGGATAAAGAAGGAATTGCTATTATTACGGTTTCTATACGATTGTCCTTTAAAAGGAGTGGTAAATCTTTAATTTTCCCCAAAACGGGGATGCCATGAATATAGGTTCCAACCTTTTTGAGGTCGTCATCTACAAAAAACACTGGTAGGTATTCTTTACTTCTCTTCAATTCCCTTACAATGCGCTCACCCGTATTTCCGGCACCGATAATTGCGACTCTCTTCTTGTTTTCAAATCCCTTGCGCGAGTTTAATATTTCCAAATAGACCCTTTTTGATATTCTTACAAGAGATACCAAAAAGGTAGAAACGAAGAAATCTATAAAAACAACACTAAGAGGAACGGAAAGAGGAGGATTAAAAGCCCTTACAAGGAGATTTAAAACAAAAAACAGAGAAGAGGCTAAAAGCAATCCTCCGATTATCCTTATAAATTCGGTTAAACCTATAAAGCGCCAGTTAACCTTATAAATTTTTAAAAACCAAAAAATGGTAAGTTTTAGAAGGACAACAATAGGCAACCATAGGAGAAAAGTCTTTACATACCAATTTGGAAATTCGAAATTAAATCTAAGTAAAAAGGCAAAATAAAAGCTAAAACCGAAACTAACTATGTCGCTTATTAAAAAAAATAAAGTCCGTTTTCTTAAGGAAGGTCTAAAAAGCTTTCTTAAATTCATCTTACAATACCCCAAATAGTTTTAAATATTAATTTCAAATCGGTAGTAAAACTAATTTCTTTTAAATACCTTTTATAGTATTCAATTTTTTTTGGAAGTATCTCTATATAGACCTCTTCGGGATTTTCCGCACCTTTAAGCAATTCGCTTTCATCTTTAAACTCCAGTGAAGCGTAATCGGTTATTCCGGGTTTCACTTGGAGGATTTCTTTATAGTCTTCCTCGAAGAGTTTTACAAATTTTGGCACCTCCGGGCGGGGTCCTACAAGGCTCATTTCCCCTTTTAGGACATTTATTAATTGAGGTAACTCGTCCAGTTTGTATTTTCTTAAAAATCTTCCAACCCTTGTAATGCGGGGGTCGTCTCCTTTTGTCACCTGTGCCCCCAATTTTTCCGCATTTTCCACCATTGTGCGGAACTTATAAATCTTGAAAGGCTTCCCGTATTGCCCTACCCGGGTTTGCCTAAAAAAGACGCTTCCCCCGTCGTCGAGTTTTATAAGAATTGCTACAACCAAAAATAGAGGAGAGAGAACTATCAACCCCAAAAGGGAGGCGATAAAATCGAAAACCCTCTTTAGGTATTTTCTGTAAATCATTACCTTCTGTAGGTTTTTACTATATCGACCACATTTTCTATCACATAATCGATTTCCTCTTCGGTCATACCGGGGTATATCGGTAAAGATAGAACCCTTTCAAAGACCCATTCGCTGTTTGGAAACTCTTGAGGTGTATATCCAAACCTCTCTTTGTAATAGGTGAACCTATAGAGGGGGATAAAGTGGACGCTCGTCCCTATACCGCGATTTTTTAATTCTTCGATAAACCCGTTTCGGTCTATTTTCAGCGCCTCCAAGTTGAGTTTTAAGGGATACAGATGCCACGAGGAGGTTCGGTCTTCTTTTACCCTATAGAGGATTAATTCCTCATAATCTTTAAAAGCTTCGTTATACCTTTCCGCTATGTGTTTTCTTCTCTCCCAAAGCCAGTCGGCTTTCTTGAGTTGCGCCAAACCCAAAGCGGCGTTTATGTCAGTGGTGTTGTATTTGTAACCGTTTTCCAAAACATCGTATTCCCAACTACCCTCTTTTGTATATCTTTTCCACGCATCTTTGCTTATCCCGTGGAGTCTTAAAATTTTCATTCTCTCCGCCCATTCGGGGTTATCGGTGGTAGCCATTCCCCCTTCACCGGTAGTTATCGTTTTCGTTGCATAAAAGCTAAAAGCGGTTATATCCCCTATAGTGCCTATTTTTCTCCCTTTATACCACGCCGGTAAGGAATGCGCCGCATCTTCTACCACAAATAGGTTATATTTTTTTGCCAATTCCATTATAGGGTCCATATCCGCCGGCTGACCCGAAAAGTGGACGGGGATAATAGCCTTTGTCCTTTTGGTGATTTTCTCCTCTATTTTTTCCACATCTATAAGGTGGGTATCCCTTTCCACATCCACCAAAACCGGTTTTGCATTGAAATAATTAACCACCTCGGCGGTTGCCACAAAGGTGGTTGTCGGAACAATAACCTCGTCTCCCTCTTTAATGCCGATAACCCTAAGCGCCAAGTGGAGCGCCGCCGTGCAGGAATTCACCGCCACCGCGTGTTGACTTCCTATATAGGCTTTAAATCTTTCTTCAAACTCAATAGTCTTTTTACCCATAGTAAGCCAACCGTTTTTCAAACTATCCACAACACCCTCTATTTCCTCTTCCGTTATATAGGGTTTGTGAAAAGGTATCCGCATCATTCATACCTCTCGTAATCTTTAGGCACGGCGCACCCTATTATTTCGTCTTTATTTTTCCTCAAAAATTCGGCGATTCTATCGATATAGTTTTCATCTATCCTCTCGTGGGTAGGTAAATTTACTATATGCCTCGAAGCGAATTCCCCTATCGGATTTTCCCCATATCGGTAATACCAAAGGTGGAAATTCCTTTTAATGGGATGGATAGGTGATAGAAACCAATCTCCGAGCTCAATCCTATTTTCCTCCGCCAAACGGAAAATTTTTTCTCTATTCTTCACCAATAAAGGAAATTTCAAATACGTATGTTCCGCATAAGGTGGTTCATAAGGAGGTTCAAAACCCAAATCGGTCAAAATCTCCTTATAAAAACTTGCCACCTTTTGGCGGTGTTTTATCAATTTATCTATTTTGTATTCTCCGTTTTCCTTTTGGAAATATTTAAGTCCTTCCTTAGCCTGGGTTTCCGTAAAACCCTTAAGAAAATTCGGTGGCTCAACCGGTTTTTCCAACTCATAACCTTGAGAGGAACCCAAGATTAAATTCCACTCGCTAAGTTTTCTATAAATCTTTACAGCAGACCAATACACGTTTGGATTAAGAAACTTTTCCCTCACCTTTAAAAGGGTTTTTAAAAAAAGTTCCTCCTTAAGTGAGGGTTTAACCGCTTGTTCTTCCAATTTTTTTAATTTCTGCGCCAAATCCTCACGGGTTGTAACCGCAATACCACCTATACCGGTAGAAAAAGGTTTGTTCCACTGGGTGGAAAAAAATGTCGCATCGGCTAACGTTCCGCTTTTTTTTTCTTTATATTTACTCCCAAACCCGTGGGCGGCATCTTCTACCACAAAAAGGTTGTATTTTTCTGCTATACCCTTTATAGGGTCTATATCCGCAGGTAAACCGAAAGTGTTTTGAGCTATTAATACCCTCGTTCGTTCGGTAATTTTTTTCTCAATTTCTTCAACATTTATCGTAAATGTTAAGGGGTCTATATCGACATAAATGGGTTTCAATCCCAAATAAATTATTGGATTTGGGACAACCACACATGTAAAAGCGGGTAGAATTACCTCATCACCCGGTTTTAAATCTAAAGACTTTAATATAGAATATAAAGCAACCCTACCTTTCCAAAAAAGAAAGGGGAATAATCCCAAATATTGTTTAAAACTCTCTCTAAAAGCTTCAACATACATAGTAATTACTCCACTTTTTGGATATAAATGAAAGATTTTTCCCCTTTGTGTAATTCAAATTCCTTAACTTTTTTCGCTCCCATTTTTTCGTAAAATTTTTGAGCCCCTTGGAGTTTCTCCCCCACCACAATTTTAAATTTATCTACACCCCACCTTTCCATATAATCCGTTAGCGCCTTATATAAGTTGGTGGCTATGCCCCGCTTCCTATAAGATGGTTTAACCGCAATACTCAAAAGTTCCGCCGGTGGTAAATCCAACTCTTCCGCCTGTCCCGTATAGCGATAGGTTTCTAAAAATTTAAATAACCTTTTGGGGTTTAAAAGAAGTTTAACCAAAACCTTTAAAAGGGTATATTTGCACTCCTTTAATAGGATTCTCTTTATATCCTCAAACTCCAAAGAGCCGGCTACAAAACCCCTAACCTCCCCATTTTCCACATCGACCAAAAGAACCGCCTTATCGCTTAGAGATATAGCCTTATATAGGCAAAAGAGAAATTCTTCCCCCAAAGTGGGTAAAAATCCGGTAGAAATAGCTTCCTTGTGGAGTTTTGCAACCTGCCTTAGAATCCTCTCGTCGAGGGGATTTTCCAAAATCATACCCTTATATTGGGTAGTTTACCTTTTATCAACCTCCTATAGAGGGAAAGATATTGAGATACCACCTTTTGGGTATCGAACTCTTCCACCACCTTTTGTCGGGAGTGTTTAGACATTTGTTCCCTTAATCGGGAATCTTCTATAAGCCTCTCCAACTTTTGGACTATATCATTTATATCCTTATAACGGACAAAGAAACCGTTTTTTCCATCTTCTACTATCTCCTTACAGCCCGGAACTTTGTAGGTAATAATCGGGAGACCCACAGCCAAAGCTTCCAAACCGCTGCGGGGAATACCCTCCCTATCCGATAGAAGCACGAAAATATCGCTATTTTGTAGAATTTCTCTAACCCCTTCGGGGGATAACCATCGGTAGTGTTTTACTATTCCTTTTTTTGTTGCTTCTTCTATCAATTCCCTTTTAACCGCAAAGGGATTTCCGTCGTAAAAATCCCCTATAAGGATAAATTCGACCTTTTCCCCAAACTTTTTTTTCAAAATTTCTGCAACCTTAATAAATTCCTCAATACCTTTATGTTTAATAAGTCTCCCCACGGTTACGACCCTTATAAGGTGGTTTTCTCCTTTGTTTTTCTTCAAAGGTTTCCATACATCGGTATCCACACCGGAACCCTTAATTAAAAAAGCCTTTCTGGGGTCTAAAACTTTCTTCCTATTAAATAGTTCTAAATCATCACTATTTTGAAAAATTACCGCATCGGAGAATTTAAAGGTCAATTTGTAAGCGTTTATTATTAAAAACCTTATAAGGGAACTTTTTAAATCTTTTTCCACGAAAAAGGAACCCAAGCCGGTAATTGTGTTTACTATTATTGGAACTTTGGCAAATTTTCCCGCAATAGTTCCGTAAATATTGGGTTTTGCCGTAAAGGTGTGGAGGATATGGGGTTTAATTTCCTCTAACCTTTTACGGATTTCAAGTATTGTTTTTAATTCCCTTAGGGGGTTTAAAGATTTTCTTTCGATTTTGTATTCAATCCATTTGATGTTGTATTTTTCAAACTTTTTTACATAATCCCCTTCGGGGGTAAGTGCGAAAACCTCCCACCCCTTTTCGACCAAAGCTTTCATTAAAGGGAGACGGAACAGATAAAGGTTGATGTCTATATGAGAAAGAAAAACTATTTTTGGAGCTTCCATTAATCACCCCTCTAAGGAGTTTATCAATTGTTTCCACCTAAGGGCGATTTTATCGATATGAAAATCAAAAGCCCTTTCGGGGGATTTTTTTTCATATTTCTTTAACATTTTTTCCTCTTTCAACAGTCCCTCCAAGGTTTCTATCCATATTTTTTCTTCCCTTGTTAGTTTTTCGTTCGCCTTTAACTTCCTCCTCTCAAAGGTCGGCATCAATATCCCGTATTTCGCTATTTCTGCTTCCTTGGTCTCCTTCAAAAAGTCCGTATCCGGTGCCAATATCTCCCTCGGTCCCGTTCTGCAGTCGGTCGATATTACAGCCTTACCCACAGCCAAACTTTCGGCTACAACATTTGGAAACCCTTCCCACAATGAGGTAAATACAAAAGCCTTTGAAAGCCTTACAAACTTATACGGATTATTTTGAAATCCTAAAAAATAAACGTCGTATCCTTCGTGTAGCTTATCCCTATCCCATACGTAGGTTTTTAATCCCAAATTTTCCAATAACTCAACTAAGTAATTTTTCAATTCCCCTTCTCCCAATAAAACCAGCTTTAATTCCTTTTGTTTTCTCTTTAGTTCTCTAAATATCCTTAGCAAATACCACTGTCCTTTTTGAAAGGTTAACCGTCCTATATTTACCAAATAAGGATAATCCTTGAGAAATTCGTAAATTTCCAAACCTTCTTCGGATTTTCTTTTTATTTCATCTATATCTAAAGGGTTGTAAATTACCTTAACTTGTTTCTCCCTTAGGTTTACAAAATTTTTCAACTCGTAACCCAACATGCGGTTGGGAACAACAATAAAGTCCGCCAAAGGGTAGAGTTTTTTTATTAAAAACCTATAAGGGTGATAACTTTTTCTCGCACCTATTGAGTTTCTTATCGAAATAACCCGCTTATATTCCCTTCCAAGGAGAATGTTAACAAAATTTGCCCTTTCGAGGAAGCTGATAACAATATCACCCTTTTTGAGGTATTTTTTCAGTTTTCTTACGTAGATAGGGACATAAAGCGTTTTAAGTATCGGATTATCCGCAGGGGTAAAGTTTGAAAGCTTTTCAACTTCAACGGGTGGTGAATATTGAATTCTATCCTCTAAGAGGAATATTTTTTTTGGATTTAGCTTATAACTCAATCGGGTTACAACCCTTTCCGCTCCGCCGCCACCCAAGGAGTTAATTAGGAAGTATAAAGCCATAATTATTCACCCCTTTAGGTTTACAACCATTTTTCCGCCCATTGGTGGAAGATGAAGAGAAGCCAAACCTTTTTGTGGTTAACCCCTCTATTTTCCCAATACCCTTTTAGGAGTTTCTTAACCTCTTTTTCGTCAAAAACCCCCACCCTTTTAACGGTTTCTTCCGAAAGGTATTCCCCATAAAGGTCTTTTAATTCATTTTTGAACCACTCCTGTATAGGAACACCAAACCCTTGTTTTCTTCTATCCACCAACTCTTGGGGAAGATATTTGTATAGAATCCTTCGAAGGATATACTTGGTTTTTCCATCTTTATATTTGAACTCTAAAGGCAGTTGGGAACTCCATTCCAATATTTTGTGGTCTAAAAGTGGGTCTCTACCCTCCAAGGCTACCCCCATAGTAGCCCTATCGACCTTTACAAGTATGTCGTCGGGTAGATAATTTTTTAGGTCGTAATACATAAAAGCCTGTATGGGGTGCAATTTCTCAACCAAATCCCTTTCGAGTTTCGATAAATTGGATACCTCCTTTGAAGGTTTCTGTTTAAACAGTTTTTCCAAATCTTGGTTTAAAAATATTTTCACCGTAATATCGTATTGGTCTATATAGTCTTCTTCCTTTAGTAGGGTCAAAAACTTTTTAACCTTGTCCCTAAGGTGGGTTTTTCTATTTAAAAACGGCAGGATTTGGAAAATATTTTCCACTCCAACCCTTTCGAGGAGTGAAATTAAAAGTCCCTTTAAAGGGATTTTGGAAAATTTTTCCCACCTCCAATAGGTGGAGTAGTAATATAAATAACCCCCAAATTGTTCGTCCCCCCCATCGGCGGAGAGGGAGACTTTAACGTGCTGTTTAGCCAGCTTGGAAACGAGATAGGTAGGTATCGCCGAAGAATCCCCGAAGGGCTCATCGTATAGGTCGGGTAATTTTGGAATTATCTCAAAAGCCTCTTTAGGGGTGCAATACAGCTCTATATGTTCCGTTCCCAAATGTTCGGCTATCTTTTTGGCGTAGGGAGCTTCGTTATATCCCCTTTCGTGGAAACCTATGGTAAAGGTTTTTAAGTTATACCCCTCCTTGGTTAAAAGGGCGCATACCAAACTCGAATCTATCCCCCCGCTTAGGAACATTCCAACGGGAACATCGGCAACCATTCGGAGTTTAAAACTTTCGGTTAATAAATCTTCCAACTCTTGGGTTAGTTCCTCTTCACCTCTTTTTAGCCACTTTTCCCTATTTTCTATACCCTTTAATAGGTAATCTTCCACCTTCCAATAGGGCTTTATTTCTATATTTCCCTTTAGGTCAATCTCCAAATAATGACCCGGAAGGAGTTTATGTGTATCCTCAAAAATTGTGTAAGGTGCACCTATATACCCGTATTGGAGGAATAAACTCAACCCTTCCAAATTTAGCCCTTTTTTAAACTTTGGGTGTTTGTGAAAAGCCTTTAATTCCGAAGAGAACATAAAAAGCCCGTCTTTGAAATACCAATAAAGGGGTTTGACTCCTATTCTATCCCTTACAAGGGTTAATTTCTTTTCTTTTTTATCCCAAATGGCGAAAGCAAACATACCCCTAAATTTGTGAACCGCTTCTATTCCCCACCTGTGAAAGGCTTTTAGGATTACCTCCGTATCGCTATTACTCTTAAAGGTATATCCCTCTTTTTCCAACTCTTTGCGGATTTCTTTAAAGTTATAAACCTCCCCGTTGTAGGTTATAACCAAATTGTCAAACTCCATAGGTTGGTGTCCGAGAGGGGATAAATCCAAAATGGAAAGTCTTCTGTGGGCTAAAGCCAAACCATGTTGAGGTTCTACATAAATACCGGCATCATCGGGACCCCCATGTATAAGGGTATCCCTCATTTGGGTTATGGTTTCTTCTATATCGTAGTTCCCTTTATAGGAGAGGTCTAAAAAACCCGTTATTCGGCACATTATTTAAACACTTTAACTTTGTTCGATAACTTCAATCCATTGCTTTGCAATTTTATCAATATGGAAGTCAAAAGCCCTTTGAGGAGCTTTTTTTTCATATTCCTTCAATGTTTTTTTCTCCTCCAATAACCCTTCCAAGGTATCTATCCATATTTTTTCTTCCCTTGTTAGTTTTTCGTTCGCCTTTAACCTCCTCCTCTCAAATGTCGGCATCAATACCCCGTATCTCGCAAACTCCGGTTCCTTTGTTTCCTTCAAAAAGTCCGTATCCGGTGCCAATATCTCCCTTGGTCCCGTTCTGCAGTCGCTCGATATTACAGCCTTACCCACTGCCAAACTCTCGGCTACAACATTCGGAAACCCTTCCCATAACGAGCTAAATACAAATGCTTTAGCCTGCTTTACAAACTTATACGGATTCTTTTGAAATCCCAGAAAATAAACGTCGTATCCTTCGTGCAGTTTATCCCTATCCCACACATAGGTTTTTAATCCTAAATTTTCCGATAACTCTATTAGGTAATTTTTTAACTCACCTTCTCCCAGTAAAACCAGCTTTAGTTCCTTTTGTTTTCTTTTCAGTTCCTTAAATATCCTCAATAAATACCACTGTCCCTTTTGGAGGGTTAGTCGTCCTATATTTACTAAATAAGGATAATTCTTTAGAAAAGATAGAGTTTCCAAACTTTCCAAGGATTTTTTCCTCACTTCCTCAACTTCAATTGGGTTGTATATGGTTCTTAATTTTTGAGGGGGGTATTTCAGATATTTAAGAAATTTATACTCCAATATTTTGGAGGTTGTTATAACTTTATTCACATTTCCTTTAAAAGTTCGATAGATATTTAAATAAATATTTTTGATAACGGAATTTAAAGAAGCTTGCCAAATATCTTGACGAATACTTATTATTGTCATATCCTTTTTAGGAGTTAAAAGATTAACTAAATTTGCAGTTTCACCAAAACTTATAACTACTTTGGGTTTTAATTCTCTTACCAATTTTTCTAACTTAGAAATTCTATTTATTACATTTACAGTTTTTAAAAAGATATTTTTTCTTGTAGGACTATCTAAATGTAGAATATATCCATTATATGGATAGGTTATTTTTTTATCAAAAAGGGCAAAGTAAATTTCATAATACTTTGAAAGTTCTAAGCTGAGGCGTGAGGCTACTCTTTCTTGCCCTCCTTTGGAAAGATGTGGTATAAGTAAAAGAAGTTTATGCATATACTGTCTTATTTTATGAGTCTACATAAATTAATCAATGCTTTAATTAAAGCATATTGTATAAAGTACAATATATCTACAATATTTTCACAAGACAAAATTACCCAAATTAAATTTGCAATTAATGAAGATTGCAATTTTCTAAAAATGTTTATAAATTTGAACGATAAAGGTTTATCTAAAGAACTAATATGTTTTAAAACTAGAGAATTGGAAAATATAATAGCTCTTCAAGAATTTGTAAAAGACCATTCAGACAATATAGATTATATTATTGATATAGGAGCTAATATAGGTTTTTTTGTACTTTTGGAAGATTTCCTAAGTAAAAATAAGACTATTTTAGCTTTGGAACCCGTAAAAGAAAATTTTGAAATTTTGAAAAAAAATATAGAAACTTTTTCTAGTGGATTAAATAAGATAGAAATGCTTAATATTGCGGCTGGACAAGAAGATAAATTAATAGATTTCTATGTTCATAGTCTTAAAAATTGGAGTTCTATAAACCCGCCAAAAAATTTAAAGAAAAAAATGAATAAAATACAAGTTCAAAGTGTAAACTTTTCTAAGTTCTTGAAAAGAAGAAATATAAATAAAAATGTGTTTATACGAATGGACATTGAAGGTTTTGAATACAATTTATTCAGAAATTTAGAAGATTGGCTAAAAACAGCGCAAAATGTATTTTTTAATATTGAAGTACATGCACATATTATGCAGGAAAATACATTTAGATTATTAGATATATGGAAAAAAAGCAATTTAAAAATAGAACGTGTAGTATATTCTCTACCATCTATTTATAATTTTTTTATGTGTAGAAACAAAACTCTATATAAATTACATAAAGCCTCTGGAAAAAAGCTATTTTCAGATATTATTAATACAGTTAATTCTATTAAATCATGGAATGATTTAGAAGATTTTATAAAACAAAATAAACTTGGTTTTCACATTTTCTTAAAGAAAGAATAACTTAGGATAAAAAGAAAAAAATAAGCATAAGATGTAGTCAAGGCTATATAGCTTAATGAAAGCATATTAGCTATCTTACAGAAAAATAATATATTCAACTTTAAGCACAATGAAATTAACAAAATTAAAACCATTTTGCTTAAATTTTCCCTTATTTGAAAAATTCTATAAAAGACTCTCCATAGGAATATAAATGGCAAACCTAAAACATAAAATCTCGTAGCCTCCACCGTAAGTTTCATATCTACAATCGAAAATGCACCGTATCCGAAAAGTAATTTAACCAAATAAGGAGCAAAAACAAATATAAAAACCACAAAAGGTAAAGAAAGCAAAAATATTCTTTTTACATAAAAGTTAACCTTCTCCTTAGAAGCGTTAACTTCCGATAAAGAGGTTATAACAATATTCTCCAATTTAAAAATCCCTCTGGGTATCATCGCAACCATCCAGCCGTAAGAGAGAGCTGAAACACTTTTATGTGGCAAATAACTCGCAAAGACTCTATCTATTAACGCATATAGGTGGAAAACGGAATAAACTCCCAAAAGTTGGAGAAATTGTTTTAACATTCCCTTTACGGTTTTGTCTATATAAAACTTTATCTCCCAATAGTGTCTTGAAACCAAGACAATATAACCGGTCGCAATGAATTGGGAAACATCCAACGCTATTGGTAAAACTTTTGGATTTTTCGTAAAAAGCAAACCCAAGGTGGTAAGGAGAAATGTAAAAAACGAAAATAGGAGTTCTCCAAAAAAGTAAACCGTAAAGTGTCTTAAACTTCTATGAATTGCCCCAAAGTGGTGAAAGAAAAAGCTAAAAAACAGGTAAGGTATTAAAAGTAAAAAGTATTCCTTTAAAAGTTCCTTTTCACTTTCGCTATAACCGAAGGCGATGTTTATAACTATTGGACTCAAAATGAAGGCTAGCAGAGTAATAACCACCGCAAGGATTGTTGTAAAGGTTAATAAAACTCCCGCAAGGTTTTGAAATTCTTCAAAACTCCTCTGCCGGGCTCTCACCAAATTGGGAACACCGAGAGAGTCAAAAACATCCGTAAAGATTAAAAATAATCCCAATAAACCCAGAGCTAAAAAGAATGCGTCGGTATCCAAGCTAAAGCCTATCAGTACCGCTATGGCTACCTGTTTTAAATAACCAAACCCCCTTGAGAGGAGGTTTAAAAAGGAAGACTTAAATATAGCTTGTAAAACCGTTTCCCTATTTGGCTTCAGGATACCTTTTAACCCCTTCATCAGAGCAGGAGGATTATGGTAACCCTAAAGGAGGTTTACAGCCTCTTCCAAACCTCCTTTGGGTCTAACTTCAGTTTGCAATTCCCTTCGAGTTCGAAGGAAAACTCACTATCCAAAGGAAGGTCTTTGTATTTCCCTTCCCCTGTTAGGGTTTTTAAAACCATTTTTTTCTCTTGTGGGTAGACCAGTAGGTAATACTTGACCCCCTCCTTGGCGTAGTAGAGCGGTTTAATCTCCTCATCCATTTTCCGCGAAGCGGAAGAGACCACTTCGACAATAATTTTCGGTGTTTTTGTTAGTTTCTCGTCCCTATTTCCGCAAACGACCGCAATATCGGGGCGGAATACGGTATCTTCGGAGACTATGTAATCGGTGTCTATCGTCACCACGCAGTCTTTACACTCCTCATTTTCCTCCAATTGCCGTTGGAGGAGCATAAAGATAATTCCAATTATTCTCTGATGGGTGAGGGAAGGAGAGGCGAGAGCGTAGGGTATACCTTCAACCAGTTCCCAATCCCCTTCCCACCTTTCGTAATCCCTTACCGTGTAGTGGGGTAGGTGTTTTTTCTGCAAGAGCATTATAGGAAATTAATTTAGAGCCTCCAGTATAGGAATTCTTTTTCGAACTCCGTCTTTGGGTATATACCCTTTATATCGACCAATACAGGGTTATCTTTGGTTAATTCCTTGAAGTGTTCCACTTTCAAATCCAGAAACTCTTTGTGTTTAACGGCAATTACTATTCCATCATAGGGTTCGTTTTCTTTTTTGTCCTCCACAAGTTCTATTCCGTAATATTTCTTAACCTCCTCGGGGTTGGCTATTGGGTCGTATACCGACACTTGGATTCCGTATTCTTCTAATTCCTTAACGAGGTCCACAACCTTTGAATTCCTAACATCGGGAACGTTTTCTTTAAAGGTTATTCCCATTACGAGGACTTTGGAGTTCTGAACAACCTTTCCGGCTTTTATTAGAAGTTTTACCACCTTTTGGGCTACAAATTGGGGGGTGTAGTCGTTTATACGCCTGCCGGCGAGGATTAGTTCGGGATGGAAGCCGATTTCTCTCGCCTTATACGCCAAGTAGTAGGGGTCTTCGGGTATGCAGTGTCCCCCTACCAAACCGGGTTCAAATTTTAGAAAGTTCCACTTTGTGCCGGCGGCTTCGAGGACATCGCGGGTATCTATACCGAGGCGGTCGAAGAGCATAGCCAATTCGTTCATAAAGGCGATGTTTATGTCCCTCTGGGTGTTTTCTATAACCTTTGCCGCTTCGGCCACCTTTATGGAGGGCGCTATGTGGATTCCCGCCTTTACCACTTTGCTGTATAATTCGGCGAGTAGTTTTGCCGTTTTCGTGGTATCTCCGGAAACCACCTTAACGATATTCTCCAATGTATGTTTTTTATCCCCAGGATTTATCCTTTCGGGGGAGTATCCTACGAAAAAGTCTTCCTTCCACTTTAAACCGCTTTCCTTTTCCAAGATGGGAACGCAAACCTCTTCGGTGCAACCTGGGAAAACGGTGGATTCGTAAACGACTACAGACCCCTTTTTCATATTTCTACCAACAATTTGGGAGGCACTTTTCAGAAATCTAAGGTCGGGATTTTTGTATTTATCGGTCGGGGTGGGGACTGTAACAATAAAAATATCCGCCCTTTGGAGTTCTTTTTCATCGGAGGTATAAACTATATTTGGGTTAAGGATATCCTCTTTTGCCACCTCTCCGGTTCGGTCTATACCTTTTTTGAGTTCCTCTACACGGGTGGGATTTATATCAAAACCTATAACGGGGAAATGTTTCGCAAAAGCTACCGCTACGGGAAGTCCTACATATCCCAAACCTATAACGGCAATAGTCGATTTTTTCTCCATTTGGAGAAATCAATTTTAGAAAACTTCTATAGATATTAAGAAATTCATTGGTTTTTTTTCTTAAAAGAGGTATATGAAAGAAAAAACTATACTTTTAAACGCTTAGGAATTCATCAATCTTAAATAAAGAGTAAAGTTTTAATCCTTCCCTTTCGAGATTTTCCCTTCCACCTTCGTTTCGGTCGACGATACAGCAGACGGCGACGACTTCCAAGCCGTATTCCTTGCAAGCCTTTACAGCCTTTAGAGAGGAGGAGGCGGTGGTTACGACATCTTCGACAACAATTACCCTCTCACCCGGTTCGACGTTACCCTCTATTTGACGTTTTGTGCCGTGACCTTTGGGTTCCTTTCTAACCACGAAGGGTTTTATTGGGTCTCCCTTTTGATAGGAGATGAGGGCGGTGGCGTAGGCTATCGGGTCGGCTCCGAGGGTTAGCCCCCCTACCGCGCTAACCCCGAAGGGCTTAACCATTTCGTACATGAGGTTTCCTATTAGGTATCCCCCTTCGGGGTCGAGGGTTACCCTTTTGAGGTCGAGGTAATACCTCGATAGCTTTCCCGAAGAGAGCTTGAATATCGGTTCATCGGCTATTTTTAAGCTTCTCTCCTTTATGAGTTCGAAAAGCCTTTGCTTCAAATCCATAGGGTGGTTTATGTTATTCGACAAACCCTCAAAGGGTTGCCAATAGGTTTTTATCCATCAGAAGTATTGGATTTGTAAATTTATCCCCGATGAGGGATTGCCCCTATATCGTCGAGCAAATAGTCCGTCCAACGGGTATTCCCGACCCCGAGGTGGAGGTTAGACCAACCGAAAATCAGTTGGAGGACTTGATAAAGGAAATAAAAGCCCGCGCTCCGCGCGGGGAAAGGTCTCTGGTTTTAACGACCACTAAGAGACTTGCCGAAGAGGTTGCCGACTATCTGTCGGAGAGGGGTATAAGGGCGAAATATCTACACTCCGATTTGAACGCAATAGAGAGGGCAAAGGTTATAAAGGAACTCCGAGAGGGAAAGATAGATGCGATAGTGGGGGTAAACCTTTTGAGGGAGGGGTTAGACCTCCCGGAGGTTTCGTTGGTCGCCATTTTGGAGGCGGACAAGGAGGGGTTTTTAAGGAGTTACCGAAGCCTTATACAGATAATCGGAAGGGCGGCTCGCCACGTAAACGGCAAGGCTATCCTTTACGCCGACCGCATCACCCCTTCGATGAAAAAGGCTATTGAGGAAACCGAGAGGAGGAGAAAAATCCAACTCGAGTACAACAAAAGGCACGGAATAACTCCAAAACCTATAAAGAAAAAGGTTGTTAGTCTCCTTTCGGTGGAGGGTTTGGATTTGGAGCGGAAACTTCCGGGGGTAGATATTGAAAAATTCCGCTCCGAGGAGGAGGTTTTAAAGGAAATTTCGAAACTGGAAAAGGAGATGTGGGAAGCCGCCAACAATTGGGAGTTTGAAAAGGCGGCGAAACTCCGCGATAGGATAAACGAGTTAAAAAAACTGGTAGGTTTGGTTTAGGCTTCCAATTCCATTTCCTTTGGCAGTTCCAAAACTATGGTGTAGGCGACCAGAAAGCCGTCGAACCCGTGCTCTTTCGTGTAGTTTACCTTTATGTCCTTTATGGTCGCCCCGCTATCCTGAAATGTGTCGAGCAACTCGTTAAGCCTCATGGTTATTTCGGTGGAATTGCCTTCCAAAACCACAAATTCCGCCTTTATCCTCCCCATAAAGGGGTAATATAGGGCTGTCAGATTTCAAGCATGGTTTGGGGATTATTTTCCCTCTTATGGGAAAGGTTCTGTTTAAAGACCAACTGGGGGAGGAATTGGTTTTAGACCTATCGGAGGTGGTTGCGGCAAAATTAAACCGCAACCTAAGGAGCATTACCTTCTACTTTAAGGGGACGCCGAAGGATTCCTCCTTTACCGTAGTGTTCCCATCGTTGGAGGAGGCGGAAAACTTTTGGAACACCGAAGTGGTTTCGAATGTAATCGTCCACTTTGAGGTGGAGAGCGCCGAGTGAAAGACCCTTTATGGGGTTGATAATTTCCTACCTTCGGGTGGAATTGAAAACTTTATGACCCTTCGGTGGATTTTATTGCTCTTCCTTTTCCTCCTATCGGCGGCAAATTTGGGACTTAACGACATATGGCAACCGAACGAGGCTTTTTACGCCGAGACCGCCCGCGAAATGCTCGAAAGCGGCAACCCGCTCGAGCTCACCTACAACTACGAACCGCGTCTCGAAAAGCCGCCAATGACCTACTGGCTCACCGCCTTGTCGTATAGCCTCTTCGGTATAGGCGAGTGGCAAACCCGATTGGTGCCGCTTCTATCGACCTTCGGAACAGCCATTTTGCTACTCCTCTACGGGCGGTTTTTAAAAAATTGGCGTTTCGGACTTACCGCCGCCCTCGTGTTTCTCTCCGCCCTGCAGGTCTTTGCGCTGGCGCGCTACGACGCCCCCGAAATGCCGCTTTTGTTTTTCCTAACGGGGTCTTTTATTACTCTGCATCTCTACCTCGAGGGGAGGGGTAAACTCTTTCTCCCCCTTTCGGGGTTGTTTTTGTTGTTCGCACTCCTCACAAAGGGTATTCCGTTTTTAGCCCTCTACCTCGGAACGGCGGGTTTTTACCTCCTCCTAAAGTGGGTTTTAAAGGAGATAGACCTCAAAGGGGGGATAAAGACCCTCCTAAAGGTAACCTTTTGGGGAATTCTGGCTTCCCTGCCGATTTTGGGGTGGTATCTTTACGCCTACAACCACTACGGGGAACTGTTTATAAAGGTTTTCCAATCGGAGGTAATACACAGGGCTTTTAACCCCTACAAGGGGTGGAATTGGAGCTTTTACCTCGTGGTGATACTTTGGGCGTTTTTACCCCTCTCGCTCCACTTCTACTATTCCCTTATAGGTCTGCTGTTCCGCCTAAAGGAATACAAAAACCTTCTCTTTCCCTTTGCGTGGTTCGGCGTAACGATTGCCGCCTTTACCGTAGCTAAAGGGAAGATACCGGTTTACATCCTCCCCGCCTTCCCCGCCATGGCGGTTTTGACCGCCCGCCTCGACGGGCTTAGGCACCCGTTTATAGCGGGTTTGAACTACCTTATTCTGCTCCTCCTATCGGTAGCTTTCCTTTTCTCCCTCCACTTTTTGGACGCCATTAATAATTTAGCCCTTTGGAGTTTCTTCCTTTTGGCGTTAGCCCTTTGGGTTTCTTTGAGCAGATACGAGCTTATGAGGAATATCATCGCTGTAATACCTATCTTATACCTCTTCGTTTTCGCCGTTTTACCCTTCGTCGAGCATTACCGCCCCTACAAGGAGGTTATTACCGAACTAAAAAGCCGCTTCGCGGATAAAAAATTCCTCTGTTTGGGATTCTTTTACAAAGACTTTCCCTTCTACTGGAGGGGAAAGGTTTACGTGCTCCGTTCGGAGGAGGGGTTAAGGCGTTTCAACCCCAAAGAGGTTTTGCTCTTTTCTCCCAAACCCTTGAAGGGGTGGAAGGTTGTCAAACGGGTGGAGCTCTATACCGGTTCGGAGTCCCGCTTTCTGGTCTTTTTAAAGGATATAAAGAGACACAAAAGGTTTAAGGAGTTTTATTTCCTCGTCAAGGATTGAAGTTTTGAAGTTCCCTTAGGAGGGAGATAAGTCTCTCCTTTGCCCCTCTTAGTTCCCTTAGATTTTGCTCCACCGTTTCGAGGCGGCTCTTTACGTAATTCCTCATCGACAGGAGGGTCTCTTCGAGTCTCCGTTCCACCAATTGGTCTATCTCTCTTTTCAACCTCTCCCCTATCTGGGTTTGGAGGATATCCCTAAGCTCCTTTAGGAGTTTTCTCTTTTTCCTAACAATCCAACCGACGCCGAGCAAAACGCCAAGGGAAGCTATCACACCCCCGGTTATGTCGACCGCAAAGGAACCGCCGAGAAGCATCATCAGGGAGCCGGCGAGTAGACTCCCGCCCATTACGGCGACCGCTTCCTCCCCGCCGCCAACTTTGACCGAACCGAGGGAGCTTTCGAAGGCTCTTAGCACCTCCCTTTCCCCCGAAGGGGCTACCTTTTTACCCAATTTTCTCTGGTAGCGTTCGAATTCTCTAAGCCTTTCGGCGGCTTGGGCTACCACCGGCTTCAGAACGCCCTCTTCAAATAACTCGAGGTTGGGGATTAGGGTATATTGGGTAAACCTGCGGAGTTCCTCCTCTATGTCCACCTTTAGACCCTTTAACGCCTCCTCCACCTTCGACTTGCGGAGGGTTAGGTCGAGCAGGGATATACCCTCGAGGCGGTTTGCCACCTTCTCGGTAAGGGACGCAATCCAATCGTCAACCGACCTAAGGAGACTCTCCTTATACCTCTTTGCCTCTTGGAGTTTTCTATCGAGTAGGTTTAAGACCTCCTCGAGGCGTTTTTTTAGCTCCTCCCCCTCCCTTTCGAGGTTTTCTATATCCTCCAAACACCTTTGGGTGAATTTGATAAGTTCGTTCCTCAGGTTGAGGAGCTTTACCTTTATCTGCCTCTCGCCGGTGTAGTTTTCCTCCAAAAACTTCCTAAGTTCGGAAAATCCGCTATTTTCTTCCCCCTTCAGTTCGAGGAGGGCGGAAACGGGGAACACCTTGGGGTCTTCTATTCCCCTCTCCCTCGCGTAGGTTTTTACTTTTTCAACTAACCTCTTTAGGGCTTCGGGTGAAACCAAATCCTTTTGTTGGAGTATAAAGACGAGCTTTTTACCGAAATCTTTCCCTATCCGGTCAACCCAATCCCATATAGGCTTGGTGTGGGGGTTGGGGGCGGGGAGAACCACCAAAATGACGTCGCTCTTTGGAAGAAATTGCTCCGTTATATAGGTGTGGTGCTCGAGAACGGAGTTTATCCCCGGTGTGTCGACAACGGTAAACCCCTTTAGGAGGGGATTGTTTACGCAAACCTCCTCGGTGAGTTCGTCTATCTTTTTCCTTTCGGGGGTTTTGCAGTATCTAATCACTGTTATTCGGTCGGTGCATATGTCGACGTCCGTTCGGCAGAGGTCGGGAATACCCAAAAGGGCGTTTAAAAAGGAACTCTTTCCCGCATTTACCTCCCCGAAAACGGTAATGAGAAAGGGACTTTCCAACCTTTGGAGGAACTTTTCCAACTCCTCCACCTTTCGGGAAAAACCGAATTTGGAGCAGACCTCTTTGAGGGTTTCTATTGCCGACTTTAGGGTATCCAAATTACTCCCGGAGGGCTTTAACATTCAATAGAGAAATGATAAGGGGGAAAGGGATTAAGTCTCCAGAATTCCGAGCAAACGCAACTCCCTGCGGGTCTTCTCTATAGCCCTCTTCATACTCTCGGCGGCTTTGAAGGTGTCCTTAAACCCCAAAATGGCGGATATAACTGCTACCCCGTCGGCGCCCGCCTTTATTACCTCGTCCACATTGTAGGGCATTATTCCTCCTATAGCCACAAGGGGTTTTTTTGCTATTTTCTTAGCCTCTTTGAGTTGTTCCACCCCTACCACTATAGGTTTTTCTTTTGTCGGTGTCCTGTAAATGGAGCCGAATGCGATGTAGTCCACCGGTAGGTCGTTTGCCCTTTCGACCTCCTCCAAAGAGTGGGTGGAGATACCTATTATCTTGTCCTCTCCGAGGATTCTCCTAACCACCTCGGGGGGGAGGTCGTCCTGACCTATGTGAACCCCGTCGGCATCCACCGCCAGGGCGAGGTCAACCCTATCGTTCACTATAAGGGGGACGTTGTATTTTTTGGTGAGTTCCCTTAGTTGGAGAAGTTCCTCATACATCTCCTTGGTGGTTTTTGTTCCACTTTTAGACCGGTATTGGACTACGGTAACCCCACCCCTTAGGGCGTCCTCTATAGCCTTTAGCCAATCCCTATCGGCGAGATAGCCGTCGTCGGTTATCAGGTAGAGCGTGTAATCGACTTGCATAACTCTAAGGGTTAGCAGAAGCCCGAAATTAGGTCAACGACCTTTGGTAGGGTTAAGGATTCTTTCCAATCTCTATTCCGAGAAAGGGCTTTGGGTGGAGAGAATTAAATTTCTTAATTTGAAGATGGCAGAGGAAAGGAGAGATTATCCGATGGAAGAGATTAAAAAAATCGAACTTGAGGCAACCCTTCCCGGACATCCCGAACCGATAAAGATATCCACCGGGCACGTGGCAAGGCTCGCCGACGGAGCGGTGATAGTCCAGCAGGGCGAAACGCAGGTTCTCGTCACCGCGGTAATGGACGAGAAACCTATGGAGGATATAGACTTTACCCCCCTCGCGGTGGAGTATAGGGAGCAGACCGCCGCCTTCGGTAGGATTCCCGGCGGTTTCTCCAAAAGGGAAGGCAAACCGCTCGACCGCGAGGTTTTGGTCGCAAGGGTTATAGACCGTCCGATAAGACCCCTCTTCCCGAAGGGCTACTATTACGACACGATAATAACCGCATTGCTCCTGTCGGCGGACGACAAATACGACCCCGACGTGCTGGCGATAACCGGGGCGTCGGCGGCTCTCCACATATCGAGGATACCCTTCGAAGGTCCCATAGCCGGCGTTAGGGTCTGCCGCATAGACGGCGAGTTTGTGGTAAACCCCACCTACGAGGAGCGGAAAAAAGCCGACCTCGACATAGTGCTCGCCGGTAGCAAGGACGCGATTGTAATGGTCGAGGGTGGGGCTAAAGAGATTCCCGAAGAGGTCTTGAACGAGGCGCTTTACTTCGGTCATCAGGCGCTCCAACCCCTCATAAAACTGCAAGAGGACTTGAGGAAGATAGCGGGAGTCCCGAAATTCGACTACGAGAAGATAGACCTACCGGAGGAGTGGAAGGAGAAGATTCGCCAATTTGCGGCGGACAAGATTTATCAAGCTCTCTTTATCAGGGACAAGCGTCAGCGTAAAGAGGCTCTCGACCGCATTTTGGAAGAGACCATAGAGGCGCTACAAATACCCGAAGAGCTCCTCTTCAGGGCTAAGGTCTACTACAAGGAATTGGAAAGCGAGATAATGAGGAAACACCTATTCGACACCGGTATACGTATAGACGGTAGGAGACCGGACGAAATTAGACCCATCACCATAGACCTGCATCCGTTCCCCAGACCGCACGGAAGCGCGATTTTTAGAAGGGGGCAAACCCAAGCGGCGGTTAGCGTTACCCTCGGCTCGCCCGAAGAGGCTCAGCTCGAGGAGAGCATCTACGAAGGGGAGTGGTATAGGAGATTTATGCTTCACTACTTCATGCCGCCCTTCTCTACCGGCGAGGCTAAACCTTGGGGTCCCCCCAGGAGGAGGGAGATAGGTCACGGTTATCTCGCCCAGAGGGCGCTCGAGCCGGTTATCCCCGATGAGGAAACCTTCCCTTACACCATTAGGGTGGTCTCCAATATTTTGGAGTCCAACGGTTCGACTTCAATGGCGACCGTTTGCGGGGCGTCGCTGGCACTCTTCGACGCGGGCGTGCCTGTAAAGGACAACAAGCACGTTGCCGGTATCGCGATGGGTCTCGTTATGGACGAGGAGACGGGCAAATACATAATCCTCACCGATATACTCGGCGACGAAGACCACCTGGGCGATATGGACTTCAAGGTCGCCGGAACGCGCGACGGTATTACCTCCGTCCAAATGGATATAAAGGTCAAAGGAATAACCAAGGAGATAATGGCGGAAGCCCTAGAGAGGGCTAAGAAAGCGAGAAACTACATCCTCGACCTGATGTATAAGGCTATACCCGAACCTAAGAAGAAGCTCTCCCCCTACGCGCCCAGGCTCGAAATCGTCGAAATTCCAGAGGAGAAGGGAACCCTTATCATCGGTCCCGGCGGAAAGACTGTTAGGGAAATTCAGGAAAAAACCGGCACCACCGTGTGGGTGCTCGACGGCGGTAAGGTCTCCATAAGCGCGCCCAACGAACAAGCCCTCGAAAAGGCTAAACAGATGATACAGGAAATCACCAAGGACGTCCAAGTCGGGGATATTTACGTGGGTAAGGTCACCAGGGTTGAACCCTACGGCGCCTTTGTGGAGATACTACCCGGCAAGGTCGGACTGCTCCACGTCTCCAAAATACCCGGTTATGTGAGGGACGCCAGAGACCTCTACAAGGTTGGGGACATTATCAAGGTAAAGGTTGCCGAGCTCGACGACCTCGGAAGACCGAAGTTCACCACCCGCGGGGTTCACGCCGGCGAGCAGAAGATAGAAAACCTCCACATCACCGAGTGGGGAGAGGAATACCTCAAACAACTCAAAGAGGGTAGGACTTACGAACAACTCCGCGAAAAGGAGAGAAAAGAGAGGGAACAACAGAGGGAAAACAAACAAAACGAACCCACCAAGGGTGATGAGCTATCCTCCGACGAGATAACCTAAGGCGGTTTCCCCTTTTCCGCTTCCTCTAAATGTCTTCCTTCAAACCTTTACCACCCTTTGGAGGAGAAATTTCTTTAAATACCTCTTAATGGATTTCGGGGTTGTTATAACCGCCCACAATTGTGCCCGGTTTATAGAAGATTCCGTCAAAAGTGTTTTCGAGCAAACGCTTAAACCCAAAGAGGTTGTAGTCGTTGATGACCATTCGACGGACGGAACTTTCGAAACCCTTCAGAGGTTGAAAGAAAAATACCCAACCCTAAGGGTGGTTAGAAATGAGAGAAACCTCGAGAGGTGCGCTTCGAGAAATAGGGGCGCGGAGCTCCTAACCGCCGAGTGGGTTTGCTTTTTGGACTGCGACGACCTGTGGCTTCCCGACTATTTGGAGAGGACAAAAGCCCGCCTAACGGCGGGAAAATTTGATGCATCTTTCGGACTGCCCTCACTCTTTGTAAACCCCGAAGGGCTACCCATTAGAAAAAAGAAAAAACCGAAGGAACCCTTTGAGGTGCTTCTATACGGCGGAAGGGTCGGATACCCGTCGGGGAGCTGTTTCAGGAGGGAAACCTTCCTCCGTTTGGGGGGGTATAAGGAGCGGTACCTCATGAGGGAAGACTGGGAAATCTTTTTGAGGTTCCACACCGAGGGGTTGGAAATTGCCTTCGTTTCCCTTCACGGGTATGCGATAAGGGAACACCCAAACCGAACCAGTAGGGGAAACAGGAAATTTTTGGAAGCCACCTTAAGGGTGGTGGAAGACTACCTTCCGAAAACCCCGAGGGGATATAGGGAATATCTGCTCCACCACGCGGCGGTGCAGTGTTTTAGGTTTGGCGACAAGAGGTGCGGTTTTAAATACTTAAGGGAACTCCTAAGGGGGGATTGGAAAAGGGTTTTGACCTTTAAGGGTGTTTGGGAGATAGCGAAAAGGCTACCAAAATGAGTAAATATTTATTCACTCGATTTAGGTTCTTCGTTGAAAGATTTCCATAGAAATTAAAAAAATAAATCCAACGCTTACGGAAAGACCCGTTATTAAAGCAATCCAATCGGCAAAGGTTATAATTCCTCCTCCTTACAAGAATTTAATTTATTTAACTCCCTACGCCATAGGTAGATATTAAGAAGCCAAGTCAAAAAGATTATTACAAAAGCGATGGAATTTAGCAAAAGTAGCCATCGGAAGTTTTGATATTTAACTAAAAGTGTTCCCAATCCACCACCCAAAGCTAAGAGGATTAGCGTTAGTTTTTCAAATAATGTTTTCAGGAAATCTATCTTTGCTTCGATAGTCCTACATTTTTCTATATTTTAACTTTTAAATTTTAGCACTCGAATATAGCTTAGACTTGATTACAAAAATATCAGTATTATTTGTATGCTTCTATTTAAATTCTAAGATTTCCTTCCACGAGCGGACTTTCATCAAAATATCAGGCCAACCTAAAAAACTTATTCTTATTTCCGCATCAGGAAAAAGTTTTTTTACCTCATGTAGATTAAAACCCAAATTTTGCTTATCTTTTACCTCTTCAGGTGTATACCAAATTTTACTCTGTAGATCGGAATTATAGGAAATTATTGTTATTTTCTTCTTTTTGGGTTTATTGTGACTGTTAGCTTCTGTATGATTTTTTGAACTTCCATAAAGTTCTATAGTAAAGTTATTAGAAATATCATCTTCTGGAAATGAATAACCTATTATTATCAAATGGTCGTATTCACGTAGTTTATTAAACACGATATTCTTTAAATGCCTTAAAAAAAATATTTCATCCGATTTTAGAATGGTTTGAATACTAAGAGGGGTGTCTTCAAAATAAGTAGGAAATCCACAGTTAGGACAAGGCAATTCATCAGGACGTCCCTTTTTATAAGCTTCATAAAGTAAAGTTCCTTTATATTTTTTGCTAACTATTTTCATATCGTGAATTGATGGAATGGGATCTAGTAAAAATAAGTCTCTTAATCCTTCATAGGTGGCTACATTTAAATTATTAATTTTTGTTGGCATTATCATGAATAGTTGGTTACAGTAAGGGCAAAACCTTATGTTAAAAAGACCATGGACTGCATAAAGTTTGATTAATTGAAGGAATAAATTGCTATCTATTTTTGTTTCTTCGTAGACCCATGACTTCATTGTCTGCTTATTTACAAAATAAGCTGTATCTTCCGAAATAAGTATTTCATCCCATATTTCTTTTTGTTTCCGAGAATTAAATTCCTTATCCAATCTAACTATAGGAATATTCCAAGTAAAGTCCACATAAGTTTGAGGTAAAATATCGTTACGTAAAGTGTTTATCTCCATTCTCTTATTGGCATAACGATTTGCTTTTATCAATATAAATGGTAAAAATGGATCCCAATTGAAAGTTAGAAATTCTATAGGCAGTACGAATAAATCTCTTTTTATAATTACATTAAGATTTTCAGGATTTTTTATAGTTTCTAATATTAAATCTCTAAAAAAATTATAATAAATCTTGGTTTTTTGTGTATTAGGTGTGTGTGCTAAGACGATTTTAAATAATTTATAGGTGAAATATTTGTAAAAATCTAAAGCTTTTTTGGATCTATGAGGTCTATTATAATAAATAACTTTCTTGTTTCTATCGTTCTTTCTTGAAAATAGCTCTTTCGTAGGTATAGATATATTTTCTTCATAGGCTTTATCTAATAATGTTAAAAATCTTACAAGAGGAACATTTTCTTTCTCGTCATCGGGTAAAGAGTTTTTCCATTGAAGGTAAAAACTTCTAAAAGCCAGATAATCAAATTTTCTATAGGAATCCTGTAAATAATATCGGAAATATTCTGGGTCTCCATCTGGAAAAATTTGTTTATACTTCTTAACTAAGAAGTCAATAACTCTTTCTCTTTTTTTAAGAGCTTCTTCTAAACTACCAGCCCCGTCGCCATCTAACAATATAAGAAGAGTCCGTTCTAAATCCTTTTGAAGATGAAACTGTAGTTTGCCTTTTAAAATCTGTCGGTTAATTTCTTCCAATCTATCTATTAATTTTTTATTAAGATTTACTACTATGTTTATAGCTTTAGCTATGTCTTGAGTAGTAATGGCACCTAAATTAACCGAAAAACCTGCACCGATAATAAAAAGGGTTTTAAGCATAGCTATTTACACCTTTATTTATTAACTACTATGTTTATATAATTTTTCAATTCCATAAATACAAAAATTACAAATACTTTTTTCGTCAGTCGATGCTCCGTCAGTATCACAAGCCCCTAATAAAATCCTCACTTTTTCTTTGAAAACAGCTCTTATGCTATCACGAGCTATTTCATTTTTCTTCACCTTAAGTTTTATATAAATATATCTTTTTGCACTCTTGCAGTTTTCTATATCTGTTTTTATACATCTATCTTCTATTGGTAGAATATGAAAAATTCCTTTATCACCTTCCAGAAGTATTCTACAATCTCCTTTAATATTTTTTAAATTTTTAGCAGGTATTGATATAATAGCAGATATAGTATACTTTCCCTTTTCACCTTCTTCAAAACTCCACCCTTTTATATATGCTTTAACCCAAATTTTGCTTGAGGACATAGGTATTTATGATAATCAAATATTTAAAGAAGATTAAATTAAAGGGTAAACTATATAGAAGAATGCTAGTTTCAAACTGCTACCTCAAAAACTCCCCCAAGCGGTTTTCGTAAATTTTCCTAACCTCTTGGGGGTCTATTTCCAAAACTTTTTCCCCGTTGTTGGTTACGGTAAGAATGGGTTCCTCGGTAGTTTGACCTATCTTTAACCATTTGACACCTTTGGAGTTTAGGAATTCCTCAAACTCGCCCTCTTTGGAGGGGTCGACCGATACGACCACCCTCGTGGGGTTTTCGGAAAAGAGGAAGAAGTCTATCCTCTCGTCGGTGTAAAGTTCTATCCTCGCCCCTATTATGGTTTCGGGTAAAAAGAGACCCTCGAGGAGTGTAACTATCAGACCGCCGAGGCTGATATCGTGCGCTCCCGTAATGAGGCGTTTGTTATTTAGCTCCACGAGGGTGTCTATAAGTTTTTTCTCCTCCTCGAGGTCTATATCGGGAATATCACCCTTAACCAGTCCGTGGACTTCCTTTAAAAATTCGCTCCCCGCGATGGAGGGGGATTTTTCTATATCCCCTATGAGGTAGAGGGTGTTATTCGGTTTAAACACCGAAGGGGTGTAGTTGGTGTAATCCTCCAGAACTCCGACCGCCACGACCACGGGGGTGGGATAGATGTTTCTAATCTCTTCGCCGCTAACCGTCTCGTTGTAAAGGGATACGTTTCCGCTAATTACGGGGACGTTTAGCTTTTCGCAAGCCTCCGCCATTCCCTCTATCGCTTTGACGAGCTGATACATAATTTCGGGTCGCTCGGGGTTTCCGAAGTTTAGGTTGTCGGTAATCGCCAAAGGTTTAGCCCCTACGCAGGCGACATTTCGGCACGCCTCGGCTACAACCCACTTTCCACCTTTGTAGGGGTCTAAATAGACCATTCTCCCGTTGCCGTCGTTGGAAATTGCGACACCCTTTTCGGTGTATATTTCGGGTCTCAGCTTCCACTTTAGGCGGATAACGGCGGCGTCCCCTCCGGGGGTATAAACGGTATTGGTTCCCACCTGGTGGTCGTACTGTTCGTAAATCCACCTTTTGGAGGCTACATTTGGAGATGAGACCACCTTTAGGAGCGCATCCTTAATATCGACCTCCGGAAGGGTATTCTGGTCGAAACTTTTGACCTCTTTGAGGTATTCGGGCTCTTTGTAGGGGCGGTCGTAAACGGGAGCCTCGTCGACTATCGCGCTCACGGGCAGGTCTGCCACCAGCTCACCTTTGTAGTAGGCTTTAAAGCGCTTGTCGTCGGTGGTCTTACCCACAACGGCGTGGGCGAGGTGCCACTTTTTGGCAATCTTTTCGAGGAGAGGGAGCTTTTCCTCGGTGGTTACGAGGAGCATCCTCTCCTGACTTTCGGAGAGGAGTATTTCAAAAGGTGTCATGCCCTCCTCACGGAGGGGAACGTTTTCTAAGTAAAGCTCAACCCCTAAGCCGCTCTTAGCCGCAAGCTCGGAGGCGCTACCCGCCAAACCGGCGGCGCCCAAATCCTGCATACCCACAATAGCCCTTTCGTCGGTTGAAATGATTTCCCATATAGCCTCTATGAGCTTTTTGCCGTAAAAGGGGTCGCCTATCTGGACGTTGGGGCGTTTTTCCTCTATATCCTCCCCGAATTCGGCGGAGGCCATAGTTGCGCCCTTTATACCGTCCCTACCGGTTTCGGAGCCTATTAGAAAGAGCAGTTGCCCCGGTGCGGTCGCCCTCGCCCTGTACATCTTGCCGGCGGGTATAACCCCGAGACAGAAGGCGTTTACAAGGGGGTTTGTAGTGTAGCTCTCTTCGTAAAAGGTATCCCCACCTACGGTGGGAACCCCTATCGGGTTTCCGTATCCGCCTATACCCTTAACGACTCCCCTATTCAGTTCTCTACTCTTTGTGTCTTTCCTTATATCCCCAAACCTCAAGGAGTCGGTTAGGGCTATCGGGCGCGCGCCCATCGAGAGGATATCCCTAATAATTCCGCCGACACCCGTTGCCGCGCCGTGGTAGGGCTCTATATAGGAAGGATGGTTGTGGCTCTCTATCTTAAAGGCAACCCAAACATTGTCGTCAATCTCCACTACCCCCGCATTTTCGCCGGGACCCTGAACCACCCAGGGGACTTTTGTCGGAAATTTCCTTAAGTGCTTTCTGGAAGATTTGTAGGAGCAGTGCTCACTCCAAAGGGTTCCGAATATCCCGAGCTCAACCTCGTTGGGTTTTCTCTTTATCAGTTCCCTAATGAGGTTGTATTCCTCCTCGGTCAGCCCGTGCTCTTCCCAAGGCTTGTTTTCCATTAGGGGTTTAATTCTAAATCCCTCCCCCAAAGGGTCTTATAGATATTCCTTAATGCTCCAAGAGGTGGTTGAAAGGTTTTCCAGACAGGGGTTGGACGGATTTCTCTTTTCCTCCCAACCTTCGGTCTTCTATCTAACCCGCTTTAGGTCTACCCACGCATACGTCCTCTTGACCTCAAAAAGCGAAAGGGTCTTAATAACGGATAGCCGCTACACGCTAAAGGCTGAAAAACAGCTAAAGCCCCAAGGGTGGAAGGTAGTGGAGGTAAAGGCTCCCCTCTTTGGGAACTTGGTAAATATTCTCTCCGATTTCGGCGTTAAAAGGGTCGCCCTCGAGGGGGATAGGGTCAAATACAACTTTTTTGAGAGGTTCAAATGCACCGCCTTTAGGAGGGGGATAGAGGTAATCCCCCTATCGGGGTTTTTGGACAAATTTAGAATGGTGAAAACCCCCGAAGAGATTGAGCTAATCCAAAAGGCGGTTGAGATTACCGATAGAGCCTACCAAAGGTTGGTCGAATTTCTAAGGGAAAACCGAAAGAGGTTAACCAAACTAAAGGAATCCGACTTAAGGAGGTTTCTAATCTGCGAATACCTCAAAGAAGGTGCGGAGGGAGAGAGCTTTCCGTCCATAGTGGCAACCGGGGATAACTCTGCCATACCCCACCACGAGACATCGGAAACCCCTTTAAAGGAGAACGCACCCCTCTTGATAGACACCGGGTGTGTGTATAAGGGCTATTGCTCCGACTTTACAAGGACGCTCTTTATTGGAAACCCCGACCGGGAACTGCTAAAGGTTTACGAAGTGGTTAGGGAGGCGCATCTAAGGGCGGTGGAGGCGGTAAAGGTAGGAAGACCGATAGGGGAGGTCGACCTAGCCGCGCGGGAGTATATAGAGAGAGCCGGTTACGGAAAATTTTTCACCCACTCCACCGGTCACGGCGTCGGGATAGAGATACACGAACCCCCGAGGGTCTATAAAAACGACAAAACCCCTATAAGGGAGGGAATGGTCTTCACCATAGAACCGGGGATTTACCTACCGGGAAAGGGAGGGGTGAGACTCGAAAACATAGTCGTGGTCACCGATAAGGGGGCAAAAATCTTACAAAAAACACCCCTCGATGTGGTGGTTATTTGAGTCAAGACCCTATAAAGGTTTCTACTTTACTACCTTCCTCCAATCGGGCAGTGGTAACGATATCCTTTAAGCGTTTTTTAAACTTTCTTTTCCCCCACTTTTTCTTTTTTCCAACTTTGATGGGAATTATTATCAAGTCCCAATTGGGATATTTCGCCAAAAATTTTTTCCTCAATTGATTTTCCAAATCTGTTGCGTATTTCACCGAACCTATAGAGGAAGTTCGAATTATTATGGTATGCTCCCTTGTTTCGGAATCGTTTAACACTTTGTGATACTTAATATCTATATTTTGACGTTTCAGTTCCTCAAAGATTTCCCTTAAAGGGGTTTTCATAAACCAAGCCTCCCTACAAAGGTTCTCCCTTAAAACTAAACACCTATATGCGCAAGAGAATTAGGGTCGGCACCCGTAAGAGTAAGTTGGCTATGTGGCAGACCCAATTTGTGGTGCACCTCATGAGACTGTTCGACCCTTCCCTGGAAATAGAGATAGTTCCGATAACCACTAAGGGGGACAAGATTCTCGACGTTACGCTCTCCAAGATAGGGGACAAGGGACTCTTTACCAAAGAGATAGAGGAAAAACTTCTCGCGGGCGAAATAGATATGGCGGTGCACTCTCTGAAAGATATGCCTACAAAACTGCCCGAGGGACTGACACTCGCCGCCTATACGATGAGGGATTACCCATTTGACGTATTGGTCTCCCGAGAGGGGAAAAAATTAAAGGAACTACCCGAAGGGGCTGTTGTGGGAACCTCCTCCCTCCGAAGGAGGGCTCAACTGAAAAGGCTTAGACCCGACCTAAAGGTTAAGGATATTAGGGGAAATGTGGACACCCGCTTGCGGAAGCTGGACGAAGGGGAATACGATGCGATTATTCTAGCCCAAAGTTCCCTCGAGCGTCTCGGTTGGGGAGAGCGCATAACCGAAATCCTAGACTACTTCATACCGGCGGTGGGTCAGGGTATTATAGCGGTTGAAACCAGGGAAGACGACAAGGGGCTAATCGAATTTCTCCGCGAGAGCGTAAACGATATCGGTTCGGAGGCGGAGGCTAAAGCCGAAAGGGAGTTTTTGAAGACCCTCGAAGGGGGTTGTCAGGTTCCGATGGGTGCCTTCGCCGTGGTTAACCCCGACGGCTCGATGGTTATAAAAGGTTTTGTTTCCGATTTCGAGGGTAGGGAATATTACGAAGCCACCCACGGGGGGCACGCCCAATACGCCGAAAGGGTGGGTTACGAATTGGCGGAAAAACTCCTGAAGATGGGGGCTAAGAAAATTCTCGAAACCTTAAAGGGTTAAGGTGCAAAAATACCACGGTAGGTCTGTTGAACTTAAATAAACCCCCGATGGGGTCTCCTACCTTTTCAACCCTCGCGGGATTTGTATTGGTAAGTTCAACCGCTTACGGGCTCGCCTACGACGTTTTCCTAAAAGAGGGAAAAAAAGTAGTTAACCTCCACCGCGAGGGAAGGAATCTCGTAGTTGAGGAGGCACCTATCAGGGAAGGATTGCCACTATTTGAGACCTTTAAGGTGGAGTATAGGGGAGGGAGGCTACTTTTGGAGTGGAAACCCTCCGACCCTTCGGTGGAAAAGGTGTTGGTGGTAACCGACGGGGGGAAAATAAAAATTACGACCTCCCGTAGGTTGGAATTTCCGGCCGACAAAGGAGTGAAATTTTTAAGGATTTTCCCCGTGGGGGAGGACGGAAAAATAGGTCTGCCCGCCGAGGTGGAAATAGACGGTTAAACCTCGGAGCGGTAAGTTTTAAAATTCCACCCTATGTTGGACTTTACGGGAAAAACCGTTTTGGTTACGGGTTCAACCCGCGGTATAGGTAGGGCTATTGCTGAGGAATTCGCCAAACACGGCGCAAACGTAATAGTCAGCGGAACCGTAAAAGAGCGCGCCCAAGAGGTGGCTAAAGAGCTGTCGGAAAAATACGGGGTGAATACCCTCGGCGTGGGTATGGATGTTTCCGACCCGAGGAGCGTTGAGGATGCCTTTAGGGAAATAAATGCCGCCTTCGGCGGGGTTGATATTTTGGTAAACAACGCCGGTATCACCCGCGACACCCTTTTCCTACGGATGAAAACGGAGGACTGGCAAAAGGTTTTGGACGTCAACCTCACCGGCGCCTTTCTCGTCACCAAGCAGGTGGTGCGTTACATGACCAAACGACGTTGGGGAAGGATTATAAACATCTCTTCCGTCGTGGGTTTTACCGGAAATGTGGGGCAGGTAAATTACGCCACAACCAAGGCGGGTCTTATAGGCTTTACCAAATCTTTAGCCAAGGAGCTCGCCCCCCGCAACGTTTTGGTTAACGCCGTGGCGCCCGGCTTTATAGAAACCGATATGACCGAAAACCTCAAAGAGGAGATAAAAGAGGAATACAGAAAACAGATACCCCTGGGTAGGTTTGGAAAACCGGAAGAGGTCGCAAAAGTTGTGTTATTTTTGGCTTCCCCTATGGCGGATTACATAACCGGGGAAACGATACACGTAAACGGGGGAATGTATTAACCCCCTTTTACCGGTATATACTTCGCCGCTATTTCGAACCGCTCCCGCAGGGTGGCGGGCTTTTGCTTATTCCTTTCCGCCACATGCTTTATCCAATCGGGGTCTTTTCTCAAACTTTCCACCCTTTGGCGTCCCTGTCTATTCCAATACTCCAACGGGGATAAGTTCTCCCTCTCCGAATCCAACAGGAGGAAAGCCACTATATCGCTCCAATAAGGGGCTTTTACCACATCGACGCCTATCCCCTTGAGGTATTCGATAAACTCCATAGCCCCCTCGAGGAGGCTTTCCAGTTTCTCCACCGAAAGGTTTTTGAGAGCCTCCCTCAGCCAGCGGTAGAGCCAATCGTAGTACCTCTTAAAGTTGAAATACTCGTCTTTTATACCCCTCTTTAGGAGGGTGTAACCAGCCAAAACCCTCGCGAGGATACCGAAACCCTTTAACCTCCTCGGGGAGAGTTTATCCCCGAACTCCTTTAGGAGGGGTGTCTTCTCCCCATCGTAAGTGAGAACCATTAAAAGTTCCTGTTGGTTTAGGGGTGTGGGTTTGTAGTTAATCCGGGTGAATATCTCCTTTGCAACTTCGAAATCGTTTACGCCCGAATAGACCACCGCACCCCATTCTGCGCCGAGGAGTTCCCTTTTAACCTCCTCCGGAAGTTCCTCAAACCTCTTTCCCTCGAGGGTTTCTACCAAACCTTGGTCTATGTGGGATAGGTGGTCGTCCAAACCTATCTTAAAGTCCCCTTCGATAAAATCGCTTACGGCACTGATGCGCTGAAGCCCGTCGAGGAGCAGATATTTACCGCCCTCCCCCTCTATCAGCACTATGTCGGGAAGCCCTATCGTCAGGAGCGAGTAAATCGCCTCCGAGCGCTTCTTTCTATTCCAAACCTTTCCCCGCTGAAAGCGGGGGACTTCTATCTCACCCCTCTTTACCTTATTTAGGAGGGTTTCGACATCCCACTGAACGCGTCGGCGTTTTAGTTGCATTTTATAAAAAATTTATAGAAAAAAAGACTAAAGAAACTTGCAAAGGAAAAATTACTTGGCATACTCCACGTATCGGGTCTCCCTTATAACGGTCACCTTTATTTGGGCGGGGAAATCTATCTCCTCCTCGAGTCGTTTTGCAATTTCTTTAGCCATTAAAAGGGCTTCCTCTTCGCCCACCTCCTCGGGGTTGACTATTACCCTAACCTCCCTACCGGCTTGAATGGCGTAGGCGTTTTGAACTCCTTTGAAGGATTTGACGATTTCCTCTATCTTCTCGAGGCGTTTGATATATTTCTCGAGCGTTTCCCTACGGGCTCCCGGTCGGGCGGCGGAAATCTTGTCGGCTATGCAGACCAGCACAACCTCGGGGTATCTCGGCTCCTCCTCCTCGTGGTGGGCGAAAATCGCGTTTATAACGTAGTCGGGTTCACCGTAGCGTTTTACCAACTCCGCGCCCGCTTTGGTGTGGCTTTCGCCCAGCTCGTGGCTTACCGCCTTACCTATGTCGTGGAGAAGCCCCGCACGGGTAGCCTTTTTGACGTCCAGACCCAATTCCGCCGCCAGCATGCCGGCTATGGCTGCAACTTCCTTACTGTGGTTTAAGACGTTTTGGGTGTAGGAAGTCCTGTAAAAGAGCTTACCGAGGTAGTAGTGCAGGTCGGGGTGGATGTCGTAAAGCTCAAACTCCTGACACACATCCTCGCCGAGTTTTTTGAGCTTCTCGTTGAACTCCCTCTTAACCTCCTCGACCGTTTTCTCTATGCTGGCGGGGTGGATACGCCCGTCGGCGATGAGCCTCTCGAGGGCTTCTTTGGCTATCTCTCTTCTTAGCGGGTCGAAGGAGGAGAGGGTTACCGTATCGGGCGTGTCGTCAATTATCACATCGACACCCGTTAGCTGTTCGAAGGTTCTTATGTTTCTCCCCTCCCTACCGATGATGCGACCCTTAAACTCGTTGGAGGGTAGCTGAACGGTGGTAGTCATGAAGTGAACCGATGCCTCGGGGGCGAGACGTTGAACCGCCGTGAGCAGTATATCCCTCGCGCGGGTCTTCGCCTGTTCCTTGAACTCCTCTTCGAGTTCTTTCAGTTTCTTCGCTATCTCCTTGCGTTCCTTTTCCTCCAATACTTTGAAGAGTTCGCTCTTAGCCTCTTCATAGGAGAGGTTTGATATTTCAAGGAGCTTTTGCAGTTGCTCCTCTTTAATCTTTTCCACCTCTTGGAGTTTTTCCTTTATAGTTTCCTCCAATTTGTGGACTTCCTTCTCCTTTTCCAACAGTTGGCGCTCCAGTTCCTGAAGCTCCTTATAGCGTTTGAAGAGCTCTTCCTCCCTCTCCTCGAGGTTAGCCCATTTTCTGTCCAAAACCTCCGAGCGTTCCTTTAATTTCTCCTCCTCCTCCTTTAGGGAGGACTCCCGCTTTGCGAGTTCTTCCCTTTTTAGTTCCAATTCCAATTTGAGCCTTTCGAGGTTTCTCTTTTCCTCCTCCAACTTTTGGAAGAGCTCCTTTAGCTCCTCTTCCTTTTTGCGCTTTATCTCCTCCTCCAGGCGGAGTTTTAGCCTTTCCAATTCCTCTTTAAGGCGGGTTTCGTAGAGTTTCTCCCACTTTTTCTTTTCCTCCTCCAGAAAGGCGTTAAACTCCTCCTCCGCCTCCAAACGGGCGCGGTCTACCAGTTTTTGGGCTTTTCTCTCCGAATATAGGTATCCCGCCGCCCCTCCGAGCGCGGCGGTAAATAGCGCGAAAACCACTTCGAGCATCTCTAACCTCCTCTTTCGAAAATGCCGCTTGGGGTAACTATCAGGTCGAGGGGAATATCGTGCTCCTCGCAGGGAACGCTTTCGACCAGCTGAAAGTCGTAGGCGACGCCGACCTTTGCACCCTTAACGCGGGGGAGAAAGCGGTCGTAAAAACCCTTTCCCATTCCCAGGCGACACCCCCTTTTGTCGAAGGCTACCCCCGGAACGGCTACGAAGTCTATTTTTTCCGGTTTGAAAATCTTGCCCCCCGCCGGTTCGGGGATACCAAAGACCCCCTTTACGAGGGGTGTCCCCCCCACCAGTTCGACCGCCAACATATCGCCGTCGCGGGTGACTTTCGGGAGCAACAAAACCTTTTGAGGGTCTCTTAAAACCTCCTCAAAGAGGGGTCTTAGGTCTATTTCTCCCCTTACGGGGTAGTAGAGCATCACCGTTTTTGCCCTTTTAAAGGATGGGAGTTCCTTTATCCTCTCACATACCTTTAGGGAAGCCTCCCTTATCTCTTCCTCTCTTAGGGATTTTCTCTTTTGAAGAAGTTCCCTTCGGAGTGTCTCCTTTTCCCTTCCGACCATGGTGGGTTTCTCCCTTTTGGAAGTCCGCCCCGCCCCCAGGGCGTGAGGGCTGTTATTCCCAGATGGGACCCAAAGGTAAAGGTGGGAAGGCTACCCCCGTGCCCCCCTTTCGGAGGGTGATGTCCCCAAAGGGATAGGGGACATCGGGGGACCCGCCTTCCCTCTTAGGGTGCCCGTAGTCCCCGAAGGGAATAACCCCCCCACGACACCGGGCAGGGCGGCTCTCTCCAAGCAATATCAAATATACATCAACCCCGTGGGGCTAACCCTTCGCTCACTCAGAAAATTTCCCCGAAGGGGGTTGCAATTTATAAATAGAAAACTAAATTTCCTTTATAAGGAAAAACTAAAGGGAGGTGCCAACCATGGCAGAAAAAAAAGAGCAAGTTAGGGTGGAAGACCAAGTTAGGGCTCTCATCGCCCAAATCGAAAGCATAAGGGCTGAAATCGCAACCCTCGACGCCGCAATCAACGCACTCAGGCAAACCGTCGCAACCTTGAGAACCCTCAAAAAGCTCGGAAAGGGTAAAAACGTCCTCATACCGGTGGGTTCCATCGCACAGGTCGAAATGAAAATTGAAAACCTCGACAAGGTGGTCGTTTCGGTAGGTCAAAATATCTCCGCCGAGCTCTCCTACGACGAGGCGGTCAAATACATCGAGGACGAGATTGAAAGAATTCTCGCGCTCAGGCTCGTTCTCGAGCAGACCATCGCAGACCTCTACACCCAAATCGACGCCCTCATCAGGGGTCAATCCCAAGAGCAACCCCAGGAAGGGGAAAACAAATAATTACTTCCCCCTTTCGGTTTTCCTTCCTAAATTCTTCCTTAAAGAGGAGGCTACGTTATGAACAATCAACCCACCTTAAGCGAAAGTTTGGTTCTCCAACTGCAATTGGTTAGGGCTGAATTGGAGCAACTTGAAAGGGTTAAGGAATTCCTGAAGAAACTCGAACCAGGGAGGAAAATCTATATAAACCTTGGCGAGGTGATGGTCGAGAGCAACTACCTCGAGGCTATGCAATACCTCGAGGAGAAGGAAAAGGAACTGAGAGCTCTGCTCCTCGAGTTGGAGAGCAAAGTAAACGTATCCCAATTTAAAGTTTGAGCCTTTCCCTCTCCCTTTGGAGGAATTCCTTAAAAAGTTTCGCAAACTCCTTCAGGGGTTCGACCGAAGAGTTTCTCAAAATGCAGTCGGCAAAATCCTCCATCCAGAGGATGTGTTTTTTGAAAAAATCCCTGTAAAGGACGGAGAGCTTTTTCTTGTCCTCCGCGTAGGGTGTTTCTTCCATCAACTTTAATAGAAAGGCGGCAAAATCGAGTTGGAGATAAACCGCGTCGGGTAGCTCGTCACCCGTCGAGAGATTGAAAAGTTCGTAATACTTTACGGTGTCAAAGGCGGGAGCTCCCATAAGGGTCTTTTCCGACGAGCGGAAAAAACTCTCGTAGGGTTTGCACGGAACCCCTTTAATATTTGCCACAAAGAGGGACGTATATTCCGCCTGGAGTTCCTCGAAGGAGAATTCTTTCAATTCCTCCAAAGGGGTTTTGTCTTCGAAGGGATAAAACCGCTCGAGGTTTTCGAAAAACTCCTCCCTATTTTCGGGATAGGCGAAGAGATGGGCGAAGAATTTGTAAGCCTTAAAGGGGTTCATAATTTTGCCAAATGATACCCCAATCGGTATTTTAAAATTCGTTCCCCCTTCGGGGAGTTATGCGAAAGGTTGGATTTGTAATAGGAAACAGACCCGCCAACCCGCTCGAGTTTTGGGTCGGGATAGAGAGGGGAAACGTCGTTCAGCTCGACGATATCCTGAAGGTGGAAAGCACCCTCGAAAACGGACAGAGGGTCGAGTTTTACGGCGTGGTGGCGGAGGTTTACCGCTACCTCGAGGGTTCGGAATTCGTATTCGATTCGAAAGATTTCGTTCAGGGGAAACTGCCGGCAAATCTCGCCTACGTGGCAAAGGTGCAGGTTACCCGCATAGACGACGAAATATACGTTCCCCCCTTTCCGGGCGACCCCGCCTTTCTCGTTGGTAGTGGCGACGGCGAAATAGACAAAGCCCTCTACTTCGACCAGATGAAGGTTAAAATCCCCGCAGGGCTTTTGAGAAATGGGGAACCGGCTTATATCAACTACCACTTTTTAAACGGGAGAGACGGGGCGCATATCTCTATAAGCGGAATTTCGGGAGTGGCGTCGAAAACTTCCTACGCCCTCTTTCTGCTCTATTCGATACTAAACCGAGTTAGGGAGGAGAGGGTTAACGCCCTAATTTTCAACGTCAAAGGTGAAGACCTCTTTTTTATAGACAAACCGAACAGGGTGTTTCACGAGAGGAGGAAGGATTTCGAACCCCTCTACAGGAAAATGGGTTTGGAGGCGAAACCTTTCGAAGGTGTGAAGTTCTTCGCCCCCCCGGTAGGAAAGAATTCGTTAATTCCCGACGTTGAGAGTAGAAAGGAGGGTGTAAACACCTACCTCTGGACGGTTAGGGAGTTTGCCGAAGAGGAGCTCCTCAAATTTCTCTTCGTCGAGGGTGAGGAGGGGGTCGGAAGTCTCCACTATGTGATTGACAAGGTCGCCGAAAGGCTCAAAGAGATGGCGGAACTCACCCGCGAAGGACAAAGGGACAACCCCGGATGGGCGGGTAGGCTTATGAACTTCGACGATTACGACAACGTCGGCGAACCGATTCCACCCTACGAATTTACCGGCTTGGAAGACATTCTTTCTTTCCTAAAAAAGGTGGTGAAAAATAGGCGCGCCTGCAACGCGGACAAAACCTTTAGGAAAGAGAACGAGGACTTTTGCAACAAGACGGCGGAGGTCTATGAAAATTGGTTCGGAACGGTTACCGTTTCGGTAGCCTACGCCTTTTTGAGGCGCTTCGACCAAGCGGTTCAATACGTCTCCCCAATGGTGGTAAATCCCGACCTCTTGGAGGGTGAGGATAGGGAAAAGTTCCGCATAGATTGGAGAAATTCAAAACTTTCGGTGGTGGGAATTAACAAACTCCACACCATAGCGCAGATGTTTGTCGTAGGTTCCCTCCTCAAGAAGATATTTAAGGAAAAGGAAAAAATCGGTCGGAAACCGGTTCTCTATGTAGTCCTCGACGAGCTGAACAAATACGCCCCGAGGGGTGGGTGGTCTCCCATAAAGGATATACTGCTCGATATAGCCGAAAGGGGTAGAAGCCTCGGGATTATCCTCATCGGCGCACAGCAGACCGCCTCGGAAGTTGAAAAACGGATAGTGGCTAACGCCGCCGTAAAGGTGACCGGAAGGCTCGACGCCTCCGAAGTGGCGGCACGCGAATACGACTTCCTACCCCAAATATACAAGCAGAGGGCTTTGCTCCTCAAAAAGGGGCAGGTAATAGTCCACCAACCCGATATCCCCGTGCCCCTCGTTCTAAGCTTCCCCTTCCCCGCATGGGCTACGAGGGCGGAAGAGGTTCTGGAGGAACCCGATGGCGGCGATTTTGAAATTTTTGACAACTATTGTAGCGATTAATTTTTTCCTCAACCCTCTTTTTGGGAAGGATATTAAGGAGATAAGGGCAACCGTTAAGGGGAATCTTTACAAAATCATCCTATATCTGGAAAGACCTTTAAGATATAAACCCCGCCTCTTTTCCGATTTAGGTCGGCATATCTTGGTTTTAAAACTAAGAAATAAAGAGACATTTTTTAAAGATTTTTACAGCGTATCTATTATAAGTGAAAAAGATTGCGTTATTTTCTTTTTTAAAAACCCCAAACTGGAACTTAAAAGAACTAAAGTGTTCCTTAACAAGGAGAGTGTTATCGTCTCCGTTCCTATAACGAAACGAAAAGCATCAAAATATGTAATTGTGATAGACGCGGGACATGGTGGAAAAGACCCTGGAGCCACCTACTTCGGTGTTAGGGAAAAAGATATAAATTTTTCCGTTGCCAGAAAGTTATTTAAACTCCTCTCCAAAGACCCGCGATTTGAGGTGTACTTAACCCGGAAAGGAGACTACTTTGTTTCCTTAGCCGATAGGCAACTATTCACCACGAAAGTAAAGGCTGATTTATTTATTTCCATTCACACAAATGCCGACCCCAAAACCTCCAAACGCCGTGGGGTTTCCTTCTACATCCTCTCCGATAGAGGTCTAGAGGAAAAATTGAGGGATTTAATGAAAAATTCCAAGGAAAGGAGAAAATTTATAAATCTTTTTCCAAAACCGGATAGGGCTCTTTTAAGAGAAACCATTAAGGGAATGCTCCTATACAATCAACTTGGAGGGGAACGGTTTGCCCTCACACTTCGCAATCTGTGGTGTAAATATCTGTCCAAATATATCCCCTGTGGAGGCATTTACAAAAGAGCTTTTGCCGTTTTAAAGACACCGGGAGTGCCCTCCGTTTTGATAGAGCTCGGATTTATGACCAACAGAAGAGACTTGAAACTTTTAACCTCTCAAAAGTTTCAGGAAAGGGTGGCGGAAGTTATCTATAGGGCTGTTAGATTATTTTTCCAATAAATTTTTATTCTTCCTCATTTGCAGTATCTTTAATATAAAAAGGCATTTTCTTATAAAGGAGCTCGTATAAGTCAAATGGTCTTCCCGCTAATTGTCCAACATCCCTAGTCCAGGGGGAAAGACTATAGTAGCCTATAGCCTTTGTATCGCGCAATTTAAAGATTCTTAAAGGAATTGCTACAAAAATACCTTTATCATGATAGTTTCTATTCGGACCGGAGAAATTAGAGGTGTTCGAATAAGTATACCAAAAGCCTACTTCGAACCCGTGAACTTCCCGAGAGATTTCAAATCTAATTCCCTTATCCCCTGCTAGAAATCTTCCCGCTTTAATTTTGAATTTAATTCTAGGCTTTTGAGTTACATAATAGGCTGATATATATTCATCGTGGAATCTCCAATTTCTTAAACCAAAAACCCTATTAGGGTCTCTTTTATATACATAATCCCCTCCTATACCCACGGCAAATCTTCCATCCCCAAAAAAGTGAATAATATCTCCACCGATTCCGGCAAACATCAATTCGTTATAACCGGTTGAGATGCTTAAAAATGTATTTTTATAAATACTGTTAATGTAAGATAGCGATAAAACGCTAAAGTTAGGATGCTTTTGACCTAAATAATCGGCTATATCGCTTCGAACCGGTTTTGGCATAAGAGGTTTATTTACTGTGCTGATATTATTAATGAATGGTATAAATAGGCTTGCATCTAAACGAAAGTTGTTAAAGAAATAACTCTCAACCCCTAAATCGATACTAAACATATATTTAAATGCACCGGAAGGGTCGTTAAGAAAAGTTCTCAGTTTCGGATATATAGTCCATTTATAGGTTATCCAATTTTTATTCCTTACTTTATAGTTATATGCAATTTTTGATTTTGCTTTTTTTAAAAGAGTTTCGTAGTCTTCCTTACCCAACAGAAAGTTGTTAATATCCGCTCCGTTAAAAATAAACTCACTAATAGGAATATTTTTTTCCTTTACAATAATCTTAACCTTTCGAATATTCTTAAAATAAAGAACTTTCAGCACATATAAAATCTTTTTAATTGCAACACTATCAAAAAAATATTTATCAGTTGAGTATTCTATTACTAAGGTATCTCCTAATGTGTATACTTCAACATTATCGTATTTAAGCTTTTCTAAAGCTTTTTCATAAAACTCCGTTTGTTTATTTTTTCTAATTAACTCAATATCTTCTTTTGTAAGCCTAAAAAATCTCTTTTTATGGGGTAACCAAGGTTTTCCCATGGGGAAATTTGCATTAATATTGATTCCATACGTAGTTCCTCTCTGGTAAGAAACCACTATTTGCAACCAAGATAAAATTTGATACTTTAACCCTATATTTATCTTTGATTTTACTTCCTTATTTTGTAAACCTTTGAGTTCTTCCTTATTAATAGGAGAATATTCCAAAATAAATGATAATTTAGGGTGGAGTAAAATTTCACTTCCCGCAAAGAAACCGTTTAAGAGTTTCCCCTTTGCAACTCCAAATGTTAGATTTTCGGGAATATAAAAGTCTATATATTTTGAAATTACCAAATATTTTGTATCAAATAGCTTGGTTCCATGGAAATCATCCCAACCTACAGCTATTGCAGGATATTTTCCTTTCTCGGGTAAAATTTGATATTTAACGAAAAAAGCTTTATCTTTGTATTTACCGTAACCAGACCAATAGTCTGAATTTAAGGTTATGTCTTCTATCTGTGTAATAACTCCCCCAATTTCTAATCCTGGAAAGAAACCAATATTTATATAACCCCTTAAATATGGATAGACATAGGAAATACCTAATGCCATATTTCCGTCTTTAACGGTGTAAGCTGTTGGGTTTTCTAATAAACCGGTTCTACCAAAGTTAGATAATATCGGCGTTGCGGACAAAACTGAAGAGGAAAATAAGAAACTAGATATTAGAAATTTTTTCATTAAAAATAAAGAATTTTATCAATGGTGTACAGTGGTTGCGTGGTGCACCGTAGTGGTTGCTTCGGTAGTTGCCGCAACAACAGCTCCAACTACTCCCGCAGCTATTGCAGCCCCAGCAGCTATAGTAGTAGCTGATACCGCTCCTACACCAACAGCTGCCCCTGCTGCAGTTGCCCCAGCACCTACACCAGCCGCTGCCGCAGCTCCAGCCGCACTTGCTCCCGCTGCTGCAGTCCCCGCAGCTGCACCTGCTCCTGCTGTGGCGGTACCTGCAGTTGCTCCGGTTGTTCCAGCAACTGTTCCAGTTGTAGCACCTACTGTAGATGCTCCCGTAGTTCCGGCTGCCGCAGCGCCGGTTGTTCCAGTTGCAGTTCCTACGCCACCTGTTGCAGCTCCCGTTGATGCTCCAACAGAAGTTCCCGTACTTCCCGTAGCAATATTTGTTGTAGTTGCTACCTTAGTTGCCTCTACTCCACTGGTGCTTATACCGTTTACACTGGACTGGGTTGCTATAGATTTAGATACTACATGTGAACTTTTACTTTCCGATAGTTTATGTAGTACCTGTTTCCCTTCCTTTAAAATATCATAGCCCTTTTTTACTTTTTCAACTTTATTTAATAAACTTTCTTGGTGAAAGGATTCTGACAAAGGAGTGTTGGCTTTTTCGTCAGCTTGCACGTAGCCACACATAAGAGCCAGGACTATAAAACTTTTAGTTATTAGCCTTACCATAGTTTTAAACCTCCTTATTTCCAACTATTATAAATGAGAAATAGTATAGACTGTAAGCGCGGATTGATAAATTATTTGAACTACATCTTTTATTAGAGGTCTCCACATGATGGGGACTTTTACCTTTGTAGGAACTATAATCGCATCTCCCGGTTCAAGCCTATATGAGAGTATTTTGTTTTCGGGATTTCCCCACACAAAGCGTTTTTGTTCATCATCCCAAGAAATTAAACTGTTGGAAGTTTCGGAGGATATAGCCACTCCGTTGGCTTTGATAACAAATATATGGTCTACATCGGCGTATTTTGTTAAACCTCCCGCCAGGGCGATGTAATCTTTAACTTCTAATTTCGGGTTGTATAGTAAAGCGGAAGGATTTTGAACTTCTCCAAACACAAAAACTTCCGAAGGGATTTTTGGAACGTATATTTTATCTCCGTCTTCCAGAACAACATTTGAAGGTGATAATCTCAAAGCCTCTAAATTGTTAGGAATATTTAACCCTGCCAATCTACCGGTTACCTGCGTTTTTTCCATCTCTTTAAGTAGTCTTCTCTGAGCTTCAAAGGAATATTTGTAAGCCCTAACCTGCTCTTCGGTTAGGTCGGCTTGCATTACACCTGCTTCTTCCTTTTCCAAAGTTGATTTCAATAGAACTATTGCCTTTTGGAGTTTTTCTTTTTGCAATTCCGCTATTGATTGCCTTAACAAAACTATACCTTTTGTGTAAGCTCCCGGTCTAAAACCGCCTGCCTCCTTAAGGATATCGTAAAGTGTGGTGTTTTCATCGATTTTGTAAACTCCCGGTTTTTTAACCATTCCGGCAACGGTTACTTTGAAAACTATCTCGTTTTGGGATACAGGTTTAATAACTATCTCCGTTCCGGGTTTGAGTTGGATATTAAACTTCGGGTTTTTCTTAAATAGAACTTTACCCAAATAGATAATTCCTACCTTCTTACCAGTAGGGTCTATAATTTCGGCTTTTAACCTTTTGGGGTCTTCTTTAAACTTTACAGAACCCAAAGCGTCGGCTAAGGTTAACCCCGGTTTAAAGGGAATCCATTGGGGTTTATCCACAAAACCGCTGATCTTTACGGGTTTGTAAAAATATTTCGGATATAACACTATACGGTCTAATGGTTGAAGACTCAAGTTGTATTTTCCATTGAGAACATCTATAGGTCTAAAGGAGATTATTTTTTCCCTTTGGAGTGTCCTTGGATTATACCTCTCCACTTCGGCATATTCCAAATTTGTATCCTTTAGGAGGTTGTCTACTTTGAGCAAATCTTTAAGTGTTAAATTCGGTTTGTATTGATAAACTCCCGGATAGCGAACATAACCGCTTAGGTAAACAACATTTTTGGGAACACTTTTTATTCTAATAATTTGAACTATATCTCCATCTTTTATTTCTGTATCCAATACCTTTGAATTTTCCAAAGAGGTTTCTAGAACTTTTTCGTTAACTCCGTTTACATATCTATAAATCACAACCTTATGCGTATAAGCCGAGGGCATTAAACTACCGGCGTAGTTAAGCAAATCCCTTAAAGTGGTTTTTCCCTTTAGCTCATAAATCGCCGGTCTCTTCACATCCCCCACAATCGCGGCGGTTTTTCCAATGGGGTTGACAAGAATAACATCGTTATCTTTGAGTCTAATATCGATAGGTTTTCCCTCTATTAGCAGTTGATAGAGGTCTAATTTAAAAACCTTAGTCCCCGAAGGGGTTTTTCTTGTAAGAATAACATTTCTCAAACTTCCCGTTTTGCTAACGCCTCCAGCAAAACTTAAGGCATCCAATATATTGTTTATTTCACTTGCTATAACGGGACCTGGTTTATTAACTTCTCCCGAAACGTAAACCACAAATTTCCTAACCTTTCCAAGTGTTACTTTTAATCTAACTCCCAAAGTTTTCGATAAAAGTTCCTGTAACTCTTTCAGCGTTAGACCTACTACTGGAAAGGTTCCCACTTGGGGAATTACCAATTGCCCGTCTGTATCAACAATTGTTTTTATTACCGGAGGTAATTGACTATCGGGAGGCAATCCCAATAGGTAGATAACAACTTCGTCCCCTATTCCCAAAACGTAATCTTCCGGAAGAGGAACTGAAACTCCTTTAAACTGAAAAGGTTTCAAAAAAAATCTATAACCAAACTGGTAAATAGGTTGCTTTATCCCTAAGGATTTTAAACGTAAATTGTAATCCTTCTCCAATAAAGAATTTGTTATTTTTACATTTGCACTATAGGAGATAGAAGATATAGAACCTATTACTGCAAAACCTAAAAGTATATTGTGAAATTTCATACCTGTTCCTCCTTTTGCCTTCTAACATTCTCTAGCCATTCCCTAAAGAAGGCTAAAAATATTCCTAAAAAGAGCCCACTAACTCCGGCAACAGCTAATATAAGAGCCTTTTTAGGTTTATAGGGTTCTCTTTTATCGGGAATATAAGGAGGGTCTATAACTTGGAAGGTAATATTCTCCTTTATCTCTTGGGCTTTAGCCGCTTCGTATTGCTGGGCTAAATAACTTAGAAGATTAGTCATAAAATCCATTTGCATTTGCAGTTTTTGTAAATTGAACTGATAATCCGGCAAATTTGGATTTTGAACCGTTAAGGTTTTTAGCTGGTTTAATTCCTTCTTTAGTTCCTGTATTTTTTGAGGATTTACACTTAAAGTTGTATTTTCATTATTTTTCAATAATGATAGGTCTATAATAATGGGAACTTCTTTAATTTTTCCCGCCAAGAAATCTTTATAAAGTTTCTCAAGAAGTTTTAATTTTTTTATAGCATCCTTTAATTGATTTTCTACAAAAATCCTATATTTTTTAGCTAAACTCCAACTTTTTTCATTAAGAATTTTATTAGTTTCCTCCAAAAGTGTTTTTGCTATAACGTAAGCTATTTTGGGATTTTTGGGAAATTCCACAGTTATTGTTATCACTCCTGTTTTTTTATCGGTAGAAATGGAGATTAAATCTTTCATTTTTTTTATTCCATCCAAAATAGTAGGGGCGTCTTCGGGATTTTTCCAAGTTTTTGTTTTGTTATCCCATTGGGAGGAGAACAATATAGGCATCAAATTAAGTTTTTTAATAATCCTCTCCTTAATTGTGTTACTCTTTAAGATAGCCTCAACTGTAAGGCTTTGTGAAGAAGTAGGCAAAGATATCCCAAGAGTTCCAGCTAAAGCACTTAAACCTGTTTGTTGTTGTCCTTGTAGTGGATATATAGAAGTTTCTGTTTTATAAACGGGGGGGGATATAAGTATGTAAACTATTGCTAATGTTAAAAATACTACAAAAGTTCCTAAAATCCACTTTGAGCGTTTTTTTAGAATTAACCATAACTCATAGAGGTCTATTTCATCGTCTTCTATATGAGAAGAGGTATATAAAGTTTGCAAATCTTTTAAGTCAGGTATATTTGTTTTCTTTTTCTGCAACCTAACACCCTCCTAAATTATAATTCATTTTAAAAGGTACTTAATTGAAAAGTTCTTAGAATAAAAGGATAATGCTTGAGAAAATCATAAATATAGCCTTAGAAGCGGGAAAAGAAATTTTAAAAGTCTACAATTCTTTTGATAAATTTGATATAAATTTAAAATCAGATGGTTCTCCCCTAACACTAGCCGATAAAATCTCAAATGAAATTATACTAAATGGATTAAAAACTGTATCTAATTACCCTATCCTTAGTGAGGAAAGCAAAGAAATACCTTTTGAGGAAAGAAAAAATTGGGAAAAGTTTTGGTTGGTAGACCCCTTAGACGGCACCAAGGAATTTATAAAAAAGAACGGAGAGTTCACCGTAAACATAGCCCTTATCGATAAAGGTACCCCTATTTTGGGCGTGGTTTATGCACCGGCTAAAAATTGGCTCTATTTTGGCTCATCTGAAGGAGTATTTAAAAAGGAAGGGGAAAGAATTCTATCCCTCAGGATAAAGAAACCATCAAGCCCAAGTAAAATTAGAGCCGTTGTAAGCAGGTCTCATTTAGATGAGGAAACTCTAAACTTTCTTTCCTTTTTGGAAAAGCAGACTGGCAAACAGGTAGAAAAAGTTAGTATAGGTTCTTCTCTAAAAATTTGTTATATTCCCGAAGGGAAAGCCGATATTTATCCTCGTCTTGCCCCCACTATGGAATGGGATACAGCAGCAGCTCACGCAATTTTAAATTTTGCGGGCGGAAAATTGGTAGAATTCCGAAGAAAAAATTTGTTGACAGCACCGGAACTTAAATATAATAAGAAAATATTAAAAAATCCTCCTTTTGTAGCATTTAATCCTTATGCCATTTGAAACTTTATTTTTACTAATCATATTATTGGGAACAGTAATTTTACTAGTTAAAGGCAACCTTTTACCTTCTACGATTTTTTTCTTTTCCGTTACCCTTTTAGTGCTTTTTAACATACTTACACCACAAGAAGCTCTACAGGGATTTTCAAACGTTCAAATAGCCATCATAGTTCTTCTATTAATTATTTCTTATGCAATAGAAAAATTAAAAATATTGCCCATTTTTTTTGAAAAAATTATAAGCTTTCAATTATCTTACAAAAAGTTTCTTTTAAAGCTAACTTTATTTGTATCCTTATTCTCCTCCATATTAAATAATACTCCTATAGTAACCTTATTGATACCTTATCTGGTTGAGTGGAGTAAAAGAAAAGGTATTCCTTTATCGAAAATTCTAATCCCCCTTTCTTATGCCGCTATTGTAGGGGGAACGGTAACCCTTATAGGAACTTCTACAAATCTTTTAATAGCAGCTCTATATGAACAATATAGTGGAAAACAGTTACATTTTTTGGATTTTACACCTATTGGAATATTTCTAGTAATAACTCTTATTTTATACTTTTATTTTTTAGGTTACAAACTACTACCCAATAGAGAAGAACCTATTAAGGACTTTATAAAACAGGCAAAAAATTATTTAGTGGAAACCTATGTGCCGGAATCATCTCCATTGATTGGAAAGAGTATAGAAGAAGCCGGACTTAGAAATTTAAAAGGCTTATTTTTAGCAGAAATAATAAGGGGAAAAAAATTAATAAGACCTGTTAATCCTCAAGAAGTTATTAATAAAGGTGATATTTTAATCTTCGTTGGGGATACCAAAGCTATAAATGAACTTCTCAACATGAGAATTGGTTTAGAACTCCCCAAAGCTTGTGTTTTACCTTTTCAAAATCTTGATATAGTGGAAGCTGTCATCCCTTACAATTCTCCTTTGATAGGGAAAAATATTAAGGAACTAAACTTTCGTGCTAAATATGATGCAGCCGTTATAGGTGTCCATAGGGGTGGAGAATTTCTAAGAGGAAAAATAGGAACCATTAATTTAAAACCAGGGGATTTACTCTTACTTTGGGTTGGAAAAGATTTCTATAAAAAAGTTTCTGAAATTGGTGATTTTTATGTGATAAATAAAGTAGGCAATCTCTACAAATACTCTATTAAAAAAGGTTTCATTTTATTACTTATTTTCCTTGCAATCGTAATTTTAGCTTCTTTCCATGTTATACCTTTATTTAAGGGACTTTTACTTTATATACTAATATTGCTTGTTTTGAGAATTTTATCTTTTTCTGAAATAAGGAAAAATTTAGATATGAATTTAATTTTTACAGCTGCTCTTTCTTTAGCTTTAGGTAAAGCTGTAATGAATACAGGTTTAGCAGAATATATGTCCTTTTTTATTATAAAGTTCTCTAAAATTTTTGGAACTATTGGATTATTAATAGCTTTATACTTAATAACATTATTCCTCACCGAATTTGTAACCAATTTAGCGGCAGCTGCGATAATATTCCCTATTGCTGTTAATTTGGCAAATCAATTACACATAGATTTAAAACCTTTTGCTTTATTAATAGCATTTGCAGCTTCCGGAAGCTTCATATCTCCTATAGGTTATCAAACAAATTTATTGGTTTATTCCCTAGGAAATTACAAATTTACCGACTTTATTAAGGTTGGCTTACCCTTTTCTATTATTTATGGAACTATAGTAATAATTTGTATATATATACTTTACTTTTGGAATGAGAATAGTTAAAATTTCATAACTCCTTATGAAAATGAACAAATATATTATTCCACATAAAGGAAAGGTGACAAAAGAAGACAGGCAAAAACTAAAAGGTCACAAGTCGGTAGTTCTGTGGTTTACCGGATTATCGGGGAGTGGAAAGTCCACAATAGCCCATGCTTTAGAAGAAGCGTTATACGAAAGAAAAATACATACTTATATATTGGATGGGGATAATGTGCGAACAGGACTTAATAAAGATTTAGGTTTTACTCCCGAAGATAGAAAAGAAAATATTAGACGTTTGGGAGAAGTTGCAAAACTTTTTGTCGATGCCGGTATCATTGTAATGGTTGCAGCAATATCCCCCTATAAGAGTGATAGGTCATTTGTTAGAAATTTATTGGAACCCGGAGAATTTATAGAAATTTATGTAAAGTGTCCTTTGGAAATTTGCGAAAGCAGAGACCCCAAAGGTTTATATAAAAAAGCTCGTCAAGGTGTCATCAAAAACTTTACAGGTATAGATGCACCCTATGAGGAACCCGAAAATCCCGAAATAGTTATAGAAAGCGATAAAGAATCTGTAGAGGAGGCGGTTAATAAAATAATCCGCTATTTGGAGGAGAAAAAGATTATTCCAAAGGAGGAAAATAAAAATGCTTAAGCCACACGGTGGGATACTGATAAATAAACTGCCTAAGAGTGAAGAAGAAAGAGAGGAATTAACAAAAAAAGCGGAAACTTTAAAAAAATTAACCGTAGGAAAGCGCTACACAGCACACTGTGAGATGATAGCGAACGGAGGATATTCTCCCTTAAAAGGTTTTATGACCTATGAAGAAGTCAAAGAGGTAGTAGAAAACCTACATTTACCCAATGGGTTAATTTGGAGTATTCCTATTCTTCTTCCTGTAAAAGAAGATGAATGGAATTCCTTAAAAGTAGGGGATGAAATAGCCATTTATGATGAATATAAAAGACCAATAGCTATTATTGTGGTGGAGGATAAATTTACTCTAGATTTAGATTGGTACTGCCGTAATGTATTTAAGACCGATGATGAAAATCATCCTGGGGTTGCTTTTGTTAAAAGAGACGGAAAATTCTTTATAGGAGGAGAATTGGTTAGATTAATTAACCGTCCTATTAGAGAAAATATAGATGAAAAATACTATTTAGACCCTTCGGAGACGAGAGAGGTATTCAAACAAAAAGGATGGAAAAAAATAGTGGCCTTCCAAACTAGAAATCCTATCCACAGAGCTCACGAATATATAATCAAATGTGCTTTGGAAACTATGGATGGAGCATTTATCCATCCATTGGTGGGAGAAACAAAAGCCGACGATATTCCAGCCGATGTAAGAATGAAATGCTATGAAGTTCTAATTGAAAATTATTTCAATAAAGATAGGGTTCATTTAAGCGTATTGCCCGCCCCCATGCACTATGCAGGCCCCAGGGAAGCGGTTCATCACATGCTTATGAGGAAAAATTACGGAGCTACCCATATGATTATAGGGAGGGACCATGCGGGGGTTGGTAATTATTACGGAACCTATGAAGCCCAAGAATTTGTTGAGCAATTTGTAAACGAGCTAGAAATTCAACCTTTAAAGTTTGAGCATGCATTCTACTGCACCAAGTGTGAAGGTATGGCTACAACCAAAACTTGCCCGCATCCTAAGGAATTTCATATCCAATTGAGCGGAACCAAAGTTAGACAAATGCTTAGGGAAGGAAAAAAACCTCCCAAAGAATTTTCCAGACCAGAAGTCGCAAGTGTCCTTATTGAGTGGATTAAAAATAAATAATTTAATAATGCTAAAATTTCTAAGTAATGTTGACAACAGCTTTAAAGAAATTTTAAAAAACTCTATAGTTGCTTTTTTTCTTAAAGTTTTAGGTATTATTAATGGATATATCTTTAGCTTTCTAGTTATAAAAACCCTAGGAGCTAAAGTCTGGGGAGTTTTTACTATTTTTGTAGCCTTGCTTCAAATAGCTTCTATATTAGGCAGGCTAGGATTTGATACTCTTATTTTACGCTATACTGCTAAATACATTAATAAAAATAAACCTGCTATTTTAGCAGTTATTTATAAAAAGACTTTTAATATTATTATAATTTCTTCTACTTTCATTTCTATTTTAATATATTTGCTATCGCCAATACTTTCTAATAAAATTTTCCATAACTCCTATCTAACTTATCCTTTTCATATAGTATCCCTTATACTAATTCCATATACTTTGCTACTATTTCATTCAGAAGGTATTAGAGGTTTAAAAAAAATAAAAGAATATATGTTTTTACAGCAAAGCGGTCTTTTTACAATCTCAATATTAATATTCTATATATTGTTACTTTTTATAAATAATAAACTTATACTTCCCATAATATCTTATAGCTTTTCAATCATTTTACTTTCTTTAATTTCTATATATATTTGGTATAAATATACTAAAATAAATTTTGTTTTTTATAAAAATTCTAGGTACATCCAAATTTCTTATAAATATCTATTTATTAATGGACTTCCTATACTTTTTGCTAGCTCTTTAACTTTTTTTATGAATTGGATAGATATTATAATGTTAGGAATGTTTAGAACCGTTCAAGAAGTTGGTATTTACAATATAACTTTAAAAGTAGCTATGATAATAAGCCTTCCCTTAACAGCTATAAATACTATTTTAGCACCTAAATTTGCTGAATATTGGGATAAAAGAGATAAAAAAAATTTTTTAAAATTAGCTCAACAGTCAACTAAACTAATCTTTTGGACAACCTTACCAGTATTAATTTTATTTCTTCTTTTTCATGATAAAATATTAAGTTTGTTTGGAGAAGATTTTCAAAAAGGGAACTTAGCTTTACTAATTTTGTTATTGGGTCAATTTATAAATGTCTCTTCCGGAAGCGTAGGAATTATATTATTAATGACAGGACATCAGAAAGCTCATCAAAATATTACTTTAACCGGAACTATATTGAATATAATGTTAAACTATTTATTAATTCCATACTATGGAATGTTAGGAGCAGCTATAGCTAATACAGTTACTACTATATATTGGAATATTTTGTTTTCAATTAAAGTATATAAAATATTAAATGGATGGATTTTCTATCCACCAATATGGAGGTTTAAATGAAAGAAAAATTACCTAATTTCCTAATAATAGGAGTCCCAAAGGCTGGAACTACTTCTGTATACTTTTGGTTGAAACAGCATCCGGAAGTTTTTATGAGCCCTATTAAAGAACCTCATTATTTTTCTCAAATAGGTAACAAAGACCATATTACTAAATGGGAGGATTATTTAAAACTTTTTGAAGCAGCAAAACATGAAAAAGTAAGAGGAGAAGCCAGTACTTCCTATTTTCATTTTTATAAAACCTCTATTCCTCTAATTAAAGAAAAATTGGGGAAACATATAAAATTACTACTTATTTTGAGAAATCCTATAGAAAGAGCATGGTCACATTATCAGTATTATATCAAATTAGGACGAGAAAATAATAAACCACACAAAGTATTTTCTTATAATTATATTTTACATAATGAACCTTGGGGAATTAAAAATCCTTATTTAGAATTCAGTTTTTATTCATCAGCTTTAGAAATTTGGTATGAAAATTTTGAAGAAAATTTAAAAGTAATGTTATTTGAAGATATGAAAAGAAATCCTTTAAATTTTATACAAGAAATTTATGATTTTTTAAATATTAATAATTCATTTATTCCAAAATTTGAAATAAGAAATGTTTCTGGAAAGCCCCGGAATAAACTCATTAGTAAATTTCTAAGTATAGAGATAATTCAAAAATTAATTCCTTATATTCCTGCTTCCATTAAAAAACCTTTAAGAAATCTTGTATTAAAAAAGGAAGAAATACCAGAAGACATTAAAGACGAATTAAAAGAAATATATTATAAAGATATTATCAAAACATCTAAAATTATAAATAAGGATTTATCTTTTTGGTTGGAACTATGAGTATAGAATTTTCTTTAATAATCCCAACTGTAGGAAGGAAAATAGAGCTTGAGCAACTATTAGAAAGCATTAATTTATTATCTTATAATAAAGATAAACTTGAAGTTATAATAGTAGACCAAAATCCAAAAGGTTTTTTAGATGATATAATAGTAAAATTTAAGGATAAATTAAATATCTTACATTTAAGAGTAAATTTTAGAGGAGCTGCAAAGGCAAGGAATTACGGTCTAAAATTTGCAAAAGGGAAATATATACATTTCCCCGATGATGATTCCTCTTATGAAAGGGATACTCTAAAAAAAGTTCAAACTTTGTTTGAAACTCATAATTATGATGCTATAGCTGTAAAGGTTTTAGACCCTGAAACAAAACAAGCAGCTTTATTAAATTTCTCTAATAAAAGAACCTTTATTAATTGTTTTAACTTCTTTAGGCTAACAATAGAGTTTAATACTTTTTGGAAAAAAGAAATTTTAGTTAACTTAAAAGGTTTTGATGAACGTTTAGGAGTAGGAACTTATTTTTCATCTGAAGAAAGTGGAGATTTAATTTTAAGAGCTTTGAAAAAAGGCTGCAATATAATATATTGCCCAAACATAATTATATATCATCCAGATAAACGCAATCCTGAAAGTGAAAAAATATTTACATATGCATTGGGATTTGGTGCTTTATTGCGAAAACATTTGAAAGATAGAAATATATGTATATTACCCTATACAATATCTTATGTTGGGAAATCTATTGTTGGTATTATAATTTTTTCTATTCTTAATAGAAGACTTTTTAGAAAATATAAAAATAGATTACTTGGTACATTAAAAGGATATGTGGAGGCAGGAAAAATATTTTAAAAGTTTAAATTTATTATTTACAATAACCAATCCCTTATTACTAGTAATATTTTTAAATATTGTAGCTCTCATTCTCTTTATATTTATTCCTAATAAATTTGTTAAAGATTTTGCTTATGAGAATAAAATCTTATCCTATAAAAGTTTTCTTCTTTATATATTATTTATAATATTTTTTAGTCTCGGATATTTATTTGTTCCTTCCTTAAAAAAATATAAAAAGAATAGCTTTCTTTTTAAATACCAAATTAGAATGGTATATAAAGAATTAAAATTTTTCGCATACGCTACATTTTTTCTTACAATACTAGGATATTTAATTTGGTTTAAAGATATATATCTACATTTCAATTACTATTTAAGTTTACTACTTACAGTTGGAGCCTATCACATAAGAGACTTACTCTTAGAAAAAATGATAAGTGGAATTACTACATTTACACAATTTGGAATAATATCCTCAATATTGTTTTTAATAATTTTTTTATTAACAAAAAGGAGAATCTATATTTTATTTATTATAATTATTATTATCTTAGCCCTTCTTCGAGTTATTTTCTTTGGAGAAAGATTGGCAGTTTTAGAAATTGTAATTCCTCTTATATTTATTTATTTGCGTTTCTATCCAGAAAAAACATTAAAATTTCTATTCATTATCTTCCTAGGATTTCTTATTATTTGGTCAACCGAATTATTTCGTTCTTATATGTCTCCTACATATCATAATGCCTACACTCCATTTGAGTTTTTAATCTACAGATTAGCAATGTATTTTATTACCACTCTAAATAATTGTTTTTTAATCTTTGAAAAATTTCCAATATTTACAGATTTTATGCCAGCAACTTTAAAATTTTTTTATAAAATTTTTCATTTACCTAATAATTCACAGTATATATATATAGAACTTTTAAGCACTAATTTAAATCCGGAATATAATAATAAATCAGCATGGGGTATTTTGTATTTTGATTTTGGTTATTTTGGGTTTATTATAGCTTTTTTAATAGGGGGTATAACAAGACTATTATATAGTAGCTATAAAAAAGCTAATTTATGGGGTATTATGTTATACCCTATCTTTTTAATCTTTCTCTTTCAATCTTATCGAATTTTATATATAAATTCCTCTAGAGTTTTTTACCCATACTTAATTATATTTCTACTAATCTTGATTTATTACTTTAAAATAAGCTATTATAAAAAAAATAAAAAGAAAAGTAACTACCATGCTTTACATTAATGCTCGCTTTCTAACGCAGAAAATAACAGGAACCCAGAGATTTGCTATAGAAATATCAAAGCGGATTATTAAATATTTAACTTCTACCCAAATAGAATTCCTAGCCCCCAGAAATATAATAAATCGGAAATTAGCAAAAAGCTTTAATCCAAAACTCTTTGGAATATTTAAAGGACATCTATGGGAACAAATAGATTTACCAATATATTTAAGAAATACGAATGATTCTTTATTACTAAATTTAACAAATACAGGACCTCTATTTTATAGAAACCAAATAATAACTATTCATGATTTAGCTTTTTTAAGATATCCTCAATGGTTTTCAAAAGCTTTTTATTCTTATTACAAATTTTTAATTCCCAAAATAGCAAAAAACTCTAAAAAAATTATAACAGTAAGTGAATTTTCAAAAAAGGAACTTATAACATTATTAGACATACCCGAGGAAAAAATAGAGGTAGTATATAATGGTGTTTCAGAACTATTCAAATACAATCCTAATCAAAGGAAAGAAAATTTTATATTAGCAGTTTCATCCTTAGATCCACGTAAAAATTTTAAAAGATTAATCCTAGCCTTTAAAGAATTAAACTTACAAGATTATAAATTAGTTATTGTTGGTTCAGAAAATAAAATTTTTCGTAATAGTGAGATTAAAACCTTAATTAAACAAATTCCAAACATTGAATTTACCGGATATATTTCCGATGAAAAGTTAATACAACTATATCAAAAAGCAACTCTTTTTATCTATCCTTCTCTATATGAAGGATTTGGACTTCCCCCATTAGAGGCAATGGCATGTGGAACGCCTGTTATAGTATCAAATACTGCGAGTCTTCCGGAAATCTGTGGAAGTGCAGCATATTATGTTAATCCATATGATAAAAATGATATAGCAAAAGGTATAAAAACACTTTTGGAAAATAAACGGTTACAAAAAGATTTGGTACAAAAAGGCTTGCAACATGTCAAAAAGTTTAATTGGGATAAATCTGCTATAAAGATAACAAATATAATTAATTTACTTACATGAATAGTGTAAAAAAAGTTCTACTAGATATAAAAGAAGATTTAGTATTTCTTAAGAAGAGATATAATGTAAATTTAATACGGGCTATTCTTTCTAATAGAGGATTTCATGCACTTCTTTTTTACAGAATAGCTAATTTTTTATGGAAAAATAAAATTCCTCTTGTACCATTAATTTTAACCAGAATTATACAAATTTTATATAGTATAGATATAGATTATAGAGCTAATATTGAAGGAGGGGTTATAATAATTCACGGTATTGGTACGGTAATAGGTATGAAAGTTAAGATAGGTAAAGGAACCATAATTTATCATCAAGTTACCCTAGGAATCAAAATGTCTGGCAAAAATGATGGTTTTCCAAGAATTGGAAAGAATTGCGTATTAGGTGCGGGAGCAAAAATTCTAGGTAATGTTGAAATAGGGAACAATTCTATAATAGGAGCAAATACTGTTATTACTTTTAATGTCGCTGAAAATAGCATTGTAAAATTTTCCAAAAAAGCTTTAGAAATTAAAATTAAGAGGGAATAAATGAAAACAGTATTAATTCATGATTGGTTAGTTACATTAGGTGGGGCTGAAAAAGTTTTGGAAAGTATATATGAAATTTATCCTTCTCCGATTTTTACACTTGTAAAAAATGATAGAAATCTTATTGGTACTATCTTTGAGAAAGCTAATATAAAAACTTCTTTTATTCAAAGACTACCCAAGGCTAAAACTTTTTACAGAAACTATCTTCTTTTTTTTCCATTAGCTATAGAGCAATTTGATTTATCGGAATATGATATAATTATATCATCATCACACGCTGTAGCCAAAGGAGTTCTAACTAATTCAAACCAACTTCATATATGTTATTGCCATACTCCTATCAGATATGCATGGGATTTATATCATAAATACTTAAATGAGACTGGTTTTTCAAAAGGGTTAAAAGGTTTTCTAACTAAATTCATTTTGCATTATATAAGAATATGGGATTTAACTACTGTTAATAGAGTAGATTATTTTATTGCAAATTCAAAATATGTTGCCAAAAGAATTGCGAAAATTTATAGAAGACAGGCTACAGTTATCTATCCTCCTGTAGATATTGATAAATTTGAGGTTTTTACAAAAAAAGAGAATTTCTTTGTAACTGCATCGCGAATAGTACCTTATAAGAAAATTGATTTAATAGTAGAGGCGTTTTCGCAAATGCCCGATAAAAAACTTATAGTTATAGGAGATGGTCCAGATTTAAAAAAAATAAAAAGAAAAGCAGGTAAAAATATAGAGTTTTTAGGTTATCAACCTTTTAATAATTTAAAATATTATTTACAAAGAGCTAAAGCCTTTATATTTGCAGCTGAAGAAGATTTTGGAATTCTTCCTGTAGAAGCTCAAGCATGCGGCACTCCTGTTATTGCCTATGGAAGAGGAGGAGTAACTGAAACTGTTATAGAAAACAAAACAGGTTTATTTTTCAAGGAACAATCTGTAGAGAATCTAATAAATACTATTAAACATTTTGAAAAAGTTGAAGATCAATTTGATCCTTTAGAGATAAGAAAAAATGCTGAGCGTTTTAACAAGGAAAGATTTAAAAAGGAGTTTAAAAGCTTCGTAGATAAAAAAATAGAGGAATTTTTTTCGTAGGGAGGATTATTATGAAAATTGTTATCCTTGCCGGTGGTAGTGGAACCAGATTATTTCCCTTATCACGTCAAAAATTTCCAAAACAATTTTTAACCTTAAATGATGAATTCAGCTTATTTCAAAACACCGTTAGAAGGTTTTTAAATATAGTAGAACCAGAAGATTTAATTATTATTTCCAATAAAGACTTTAAATTTCACATAGAAAACCAATTAAAAGAATTGAATATCAAAGGATATCATTTAATTTTAGAACCTATAGGTAGAAATACAGCTCCCGCTATAGCCTTAGCGGCAAAGTATGCTTTAGAAAAGCTAAATATAAAGGATAATGAAATTCTATTCGTAGCCCCTTCAGACCATATTATTTCCCCGGAAGATGCTTTTACGGAATATGTTAAAAAAGCTGAAAAAGTAGCTAAAAAAGGCTATATAGTAACTTTTGGAGTAATTCCAAATAAACCCGAAACCGGTTATGGATATATAGAAGCAGATTTTGATAAACAAATTGGGGAAGCCTATAAAGTAAAGAAGTTCCATGAAAAACCTAATTTAGAAAACGCTAAAAGATATTTGAGCAGTGGAAACTATTTCTGGAATAGTGGAATGTTTTGTTTTTCCATTAAAACCATTTTAGAGGAATTTGAAAAATATACTCCAGAAATATTTAATTTAATGAAAAAGAATAGCTACAATGAGATTCTAAGAAATTTTTCCGATATGCCGGATATATCTATAGATTATGCTGTTATGGAAAAAACAGATGAAGCTGTAGTTTTACCTCTTAATGTTATTTGGTCGGATGTTGGTTCTTGGGATAGTGTGTATGATGTTTTAGATAAAGATGAAAAGCAAAATGTAAAAATAGGCGAAGTATTAGATATAGATACTAAAAATTCTCTAATTTTTGGTAGTAAAAGATTTATATCAACAATAGGAATAGAAAACTTAATAATTGTAGAGACCGATGATGTTTTGCTGATAGCAAAACGTGGAGAGGGGCAAAAAGTCAAGGATATAGTTAAAAAGCTTAAAAAGAATTCAAAAACCAAATATTTAACCGAATACCATACAACAGTTTATAGACCTTGGGGAAGTTATACAGAATTAGATAGAGGACAAAGATACAGAATAAAAAAAATTACTGTAAATCCCGGTGAAATGTTAAGTCTTCAATTACATTACCACAGAAGTGAGCATTGGGTTGTAGTAAAGGGCACGGCAAAAGTTATTTTGGAAGATAACAATGGAAACTTACAAGAAATTTATGTAACGGAAGGGGAAAGTATATATGTTCCAAAAACCAGAAAACACAGGATTATAAATCCAGGAAAAATACCATTGGAAATTATAGAAATCCAAGTAGGTGAATATATTGAAGAAGATGATATAGTAAGATTTGATGACAAATATAAAAGAGAACTTTTATAGATTACCCTGGTGGAAAAGACCTTTTGATTTTCTTTTTACATTAGTTGCTATTATCCTAGTTTTACCACTATTCCCCATAATAGCATTATTAATTAAACTAACCGATAAAGGTCCCGTATTTTTTAAACAAAAAAGAATAGGCTTCCGTGGTAAACCCTTCTATATTATCAAATTCCGAACGATGTATCCCGATGCGGAAAAAAGATTGCAGGAAATACTAGAAAAAGATCCAAAGGCTAGAAAAGAATGGGAAGAAACTTTTAAGTTAAAAAACGATCCGAGAATAACTCCTATAGGAAAACTTTTAAGAAAATCTTCTCTCGATGAACTTCCTCAATTTTTTAACGTATTAAAGGGAGAAATGAGTATTGTAGGACCAAGACCTGTAACAGAGGAGGAATTAAAGAAATTCTATAAAGAAAAAGCTAAATACTACATTTCCGTAAAGCCCGGTATTACGGGTTATTGGCAAGTTGAAGGCAGAAGCGATGTAGAAGACTATAAAAAAAGAGTAGAGATGGATGTTTGGTATGTAAAAAATATGTCTTTCTGGCTTGATTTAAAAATAATCCTCAAAACAATTTGGGTTATGTTAACTGGAAAGGGGGCTTATTGATGCGAATTCTCCTCACCGGCGGAGCGGGGTATATCGGAAGCCACGTAGTGAAGCTTTTAGCCAAAAAAGGTTATGAGGTTTTGGTAATAGATAACCTCTCTACGGGGCATAAAGAAGCCGTTATTTATGGGAAACTCGAAGTGGTTGACTTAAAGGAGAAGGAAAAACTATCGGAGTTGATAAAAGAATTCAAACCCGATGCTGTTATGCATTTTGCGGCATCTATAGAGGTTGAAGAGTCCGTTAGAAATCCCACTAAGTATTACAGGAATAATACGGTAAATACACTAAATTTGCTCGAAGCTATGATTGAAAATGGTGTGAAATTTTTCATCTTTTCCTCAACAGCGGCGGTTTATGGAATCCCCGAAGAGATTCCGATAAGGGAAGATGCTTCCTTAAGACCTATAAATCCCTATGGGAAATCGAAAGCTTTCGTTGAGGAAATATTAAAAGATTTCGATTCTGCTTACGGGTTGAAATATATCTCTTTAAGATATTTCAACGTTGCGGGGGCAGACCCCGAAGGGGAATTAGGTCAGAGTTATAAGAAGGCAACCCATTTAATTACAAGGGCTCTAAAAACCGCAAAAGGGGAATTTGACAAACTCTATATTTTTGGAACCGATTATCCTACTCCCGATGGAACCGCTATAAGGGATTACATCCACGTTATGGATTTGGCGGAAGCACACATTTTGGCTTTGGAATATCTTTTGGAAAATAAAAAGAGCGATATTTTTAATCTCGGATACGGACATGGATATTCGGTTAGAGAAGTTGTTGATATCGTTAAAAGGGTTACCGGTATAGATTTCCCCGTAGAGGAAACCGCTAGAAGACCGGGAGACCCTCCCGTTTTGATAGCGGATAGTTCAAAGGCTAAAAGTGTTTTAAATTGGAACCCCAAATACGACAATTTGGGGTTTATTATCAAAACTGCCTGGAATTGGGAACTAAATAGAAGGTATTAATCTCTAATCCCCTTCCAAATTTTTGCCGAAAATTCGAGGGTGGTAATAAGTCCCGCCGCCTTTTTGAGACTGTCGGAGGCGCAAAAGACCCCGTGGGAGTAAACTATCGCACAGGGGAATTCCTTTAGGGTTTCGGAAACCGCTTTCGCCAGTTCGGGGGAGGCGGAGGGTCTCTCCACCCTCAAGATGGGAACCTTTCCGAGCAAAAGTTTCCCCTCGTTGTCTATAGGTTCGTAATAGTCCCCCTTGAGGTTGAAAGCCAAAAAAACCACACTCGGCGGGTGGGCGTGGGCTACCGCTCTGCGGTCGGTCTTCTCGTATACCGCTTTGTGGACTATAAATTCGGAAGAGGGTCTCCCAACGAGGGGTTCGTTTAAATTAACTTCCAAAACATCTTGAGGTCTCAAAAGGGGCAGGGGACTCCCCGAACGGGTTATAAAAATTTTGTTTTTCCACCTGACGGAGAGGTTTCCCGAAAAGTATTCGACCACACCGGCGTCGAAAAGAAATCTACCTACTTCGAGGATTTCCCTAACTATTTTCTTCCTCATCGGGTGGCAAACCTCCAAACTTTCTAACCCTTTTGGCGTAATCTTCCAAGGCTTTTTCGAATTCCCTTTCGTCGAAGTCAGGCCAAAGGGTGTCGGTAAAGTATAGCTCCGTATAGGCTAGATACCAAAGCAGGAAGTTGGAAATCCTCCTCTCTCCGGCGGTTCTCACGAGCAAATCGGGGTCGGGAACTTCGGGGGGGAAGTCCAAAAATCTCCTAAAGGTCTTCTCGTCAACCTCCTTTAGACCCTCCTTTAGGAGTTTGTTTATTCCCCTGATTATTTCGTCCCTTCCGCCGTAGTCCACCGCCACAAAGACCCAAATGGAGGAACACTTCGCCGTTTCCCCCTCCACTTTTTCCATCCACTCGAGGGTCTCTTTCGGAATTCTATCCCTCCGACCCACAAAGGAGACCTTTATATCGTCCCTCAAAAAGGTGAGGAGTTTTTCCTTCAGATACTCCCTTAGGAGTTCCATTAAAAATTCGACTTCCTCCTTGGGGCGTTTCCAATTTTCGGTCGAAAATGCGTAGAAGGTCAGGTAGGGAATCCCGACCTTTTTGGCGAAGTCTATAACCCTTTCGACGGTTTCCACTCCTTTTATATGTCCCCTTACCCTGGGAAGTCCCCTCTTCTTTGCCCACCTTCCGTTGCCGTCCATAATGAACGCCACGTGGAGGGGGAGTTTCCTTTCGGACATTTACACAAATAATTATCCCCGCCGCGAAGCGGTGGGCTAAACTTTTATTTCCTATGGATATCAAAAAGATTCCCGCCGGTAAAAACCCCCCCGAAGATGTTTATGTGTTTGTGGAAATCCCCAAAAACAGCCCCATAAAATACGAGCTCGACAAGGAGAGCGGGGCGATTTTCGTCGATAGGGTTCTATACACCGCGATGTATTACCCCTTCAACTACGGGTTTATCCCCAACACCTTAGCCGACGACGGCGACCCGGTTGATGTTTTGGTAATTAGCGAATGGGCTGCCGCTCCCGGTAGTGTTGTGAGGGCTAAGGTTATCGGTATGCTCGAGATGGAGGACGAGAGCGGTATCGACACCAAGGTTATAGCCGTTCCCCACGAAAAGATAGACCCCACCTATAAGGGTGTAAACGAGGTTAAAGACCTCCCCGAAGCGGTTTTAAACAAGATAAAGCACTTTTTCGAACACTACAAGGAACTCGAACCGGGTAAGTGGGTGCGCGTTAAGGAGTTCAAAGGCAGGGAAGAAGCCCTCAAAGAGGTTCAAAAGGGTATAGAAAACTATAAAGGTTAATAGAGCTTCCACCCCCGGAGGCGGAGGGGTAGTTTTCTCCGCTTCCCTTAAAGGTTTAACTCCCTTCGACAAAGGGAGCGTTTCATTTTAAATCGCCTTCTAAAGGTGGTTTTTAAGATTAATTTCCCTTGCAATGGAGGAGAAAAAGAGCGACCAAAGGAAGGTCTTGCAACTGAAAATAGACAAACTGGTAAGCGGCGGTAAGGGTCTCGGCAGACACGAGAACAAGGTCTATTTCGTCAAATACACCGCCCCCAACGAGCTGGTCGAGATAGAGGTCATAAAGGAAAAGAGGGATTACGGGGAGGGGAAACTTTTAAAGGTGATAATCCCCTCAAACGCGCGCGTGGAACCGGTGTGCCCCCACTACGGGGTTTGCGGCGGCTGTCAGCTCCAGCACATAAGTTACGAGGAGCAAGTCCGCCAAAAGGTGGAGATATTTAAGGAGCAACTCCAAAGGGTGGGAAAGATTAAGGAACTCCCACCGGTGGAGGCTATACCCTCACCCCAACCCTACGGGTATAGGATAAGGGCGCAGTTTCACGTCGACAGCGGCAAACTCGGCTTTGTCGAGGACGAGACCCTAAGGGAGATAAAAGGTTACGGCGATATCGTCGACATAGAGACCTGCCCCGTCCTCCACCCGAGGATAAACGAACTCATTCCCGACCTAAAGAGGGTTTCGGTCGAATACAGAAACCTCCGAGAGGTGCACGTAACCTACTCCCCAAACAGGGACGAGGCTCTTATAAAACTCGTCGCGGAGGGTGGGTTAACGAGGCAAGACCTCCACAGGGTGAAAAACGGCTTTCTCCCCCCCTGGGTGGTGGGAGTGGGTTCCTACAAGAGGGTCGGAAGGGAACTAATCCGCCAAGAGTTTGTGGGTAGGGATTACACCTTTATCTCCGCAAAGGGGTTCACCTACAGGGTTACCGCCGAAAGTTTCGTTCAAAACAACTACCTCCTTTGGGACAGGTTTATAGAAACAATCCTTCCCGGGGAGCGGAGGGGATACTGCCTCGACACCTTTTGCGGGATAGGGTTTTTCACCATACCCTTTTCGGAACACGCCTTCTTTGTGGAGGGGAGCGATATGAACCACTACGCCATTGCCGACGCCAACTACAACGCGAAGATAAACGGCAGACCCAACACCCTCTTTTTGAGGGCTACCCCCTCCCAGCACATGAAACGCCACCTCGACGAGGAGATAGATACCGTCCTATTCGACCCCCCGCGCTCGGGGTTGGACAGGCGAGACCTCGAGGTGCTTAAAGAACTCCAGCCCGACCGAATAGTCTATGTGTCCTGCAACCCCTCCACCCTCGCGCGGGATTTGGGGAAAATCCTCTCGTGGGGTATTTACAGATACGACAAAGCCTACGTTATAGACCTCTTCCCCCAAACGGCGCACATAGAGAGCGTAAACTTCCTCTCGAAGGTGGAGGAAAGGATTTAGGGGGAGCAAGCCTTTTCCTCAAACATATCGCAAGCCCCGCCGTTTAGCAGGGGGCTGTTCAAAAGGGGGTTTCCCTTTTCCTTTTTTTCGTATTTCTCCTTCAGGTAGGGAATTATTCGGCTATCCCCGACGATGATTTCGAGCTTACCCCCCTCGCGGTGGATTAGGATGGGTATCTCATCCAAACCGAGGGAGTGGCATAGACCTTTCTCCCGATTTACGTTTACAAAGGTGGCGTTGATATTGTGGCTTCTGCAGTAGGAGAGAACCCTCTCGCAGTGGGGACAGTTGGGCGAGTAGATGATCACATTCTCCCCTTTGGGTAGTTCCCCTATTTGGGGGTTTACAAACCACACCATAAAGAGGACGGTGAGAAAACCGAGAAACCCCAAAAGGGTAGCCTTTACATCCCTCCCCTCGGCGAGGTTTCTAAAGAGGTAGAGGAGGTTTGCAACGAACACGAGGGTAAAGACCGCCAGGCAGAAGTGGCAGAGCTTCCCTATCACAAACAGCTGGAAGCCGAGCAGGTAGCCCTCCGCAACGAGCGCCAGCGTTAGCAGTAAACCGCTTAAGTTTACCGCTCCCAACAGCTCGCCCGCCAAAGCCGCGCCGAAGAATAGGAGACCGAGGAGGTTCATAAGCGGGTCGCTCTTGGAGAAGCTGTCCACTACCAGACAACCCTCCGAGTGGCAGAGGCGCTTGCCGCCCAGCTCCAGCAGGAAATTCACCAACGTCAGGGCTACACCGAGAGCCAAAACCGCCCTAAGGGCGACGTTTAACCACTTAGAGAGTTGCATTTTTTAGGGATTATCCCCCTTTTGGGTGAAAAACAAAAAAATTCTAATATCCTTATGGAGGTTGGGGTTTAGATTTTTCCCCAATGAGGGTCTTGCCGGCGGAGGAGAGATATATCCCCCTGGGGGTGGAACTTTTGAAAAGGGGACACCCCGCGGTGTTACCCACCGACACCCTTTACGGGTTATGCGCCGACGCCACGAACCCCGAAGCGGTCGAGAAAATTTACACCCTAAAGTGGAGGAATAGAAGAAAACCCCTTATCGTTTTGGTCGAAGACCCCCTTTGGTTGGAAAGGTTTTTCGGCATTCCCTACAGCGGTTTGGCGGAGAAACTGCTCCTCCACCCGAAGCCGATTTCGGTAATCCTCCCCGTAAAGGGGTTCGAATACCTCACCCGCGGGGGGAGGGGAATAGCCTTCCGCCTCGTAAAGGGTGGGTTTATAAAGTATTTCCTCCGAGCCTTCAAAAGACCGGTCGTAGCCCCCAGCGCCAACTGGGAGGGTCACCCGCCGGCGGAAAATCCCTTCCACGCCTACCTATATTTTGGCGACGCCGTTCCCGCCTACTACAACGCGGGGACTTTAAAGGGAAACCCATCGGCGTTGGTCTCACTTTTAGACCCCGAGAGGGTGGAGGTGCTAAGGGAGGGAGACCTAACGGGGGAGGAAATCGAAAAACTTAAATCCCTTGCGGGGAACGGAGACTAATCAACCCTTCAGTAGGTTTATCATCTCCTTCACAGCCCTTTCGAAGCCGAGCAAAACGGCATTCGCCACGATGGAGTGACCGATATTGAGCTCCTCAATCTCCTCTATTTGGGTTATGGGCTTTACGTTGTGGTAGGTAAGCCCGTGCCCGGCGTAGACCCTAAGCCCCAAACTTCTGCCGAATTTCGCCGCCAAACGGAGCTTGGCAAGTTCCCCTTCAACCCTTTTCCAGTCGAAGGCGTTCCAAGCCTCGGCGTAGGGACCCGTGTGGAGCTCTACGGCATCGGCGCCTATATCGGCGGAAGCCTCAATCTGCCCTACATCGGGGTCAATAAATAGGGAAACCTCTATACCGGCTTCCTTAAGTGGTTTTATAAACTCCTCCAAATACCCTTTATGGGAAATTACATCCAGCCCACCTTCGGTGGTGATTTCCTCCCTCCTCTCGGGAACCAGGGTTACCCTGTTGGGTCTGTGGGTGAGGGCTATCTCCCTCATCTCCTCGGTGGGAGCCATTTCGAGGTTTACCGGAATGTGGACGTTCTCAATTATCCTCCTCAAGTCGTTTTCGTTTACGTGCCTTCTATCCTCCCTTACGTGGAGTGTAATCTGGTCTGCACCCGCCATCTGGGCGATAATTGCGGCGTAGAGGGGGTCGGGTTCGAAGGTTCGGCGGGCGTTTCTTACCGTTGCGACGTGGTCGATGTTAACTCCGAGACGCATAAAGAATAAAAATAGCCCCGCGGAGCGGGGGATATTTAAAGGTTAGAACTGCTCGAGTCTGGAAAAGATGTAGCAAATCTCGTATTGGGCACTTTCGGGGCTGTCGGAGGCGTGAACGGCGTTCTTACCCTTGTCGGTTCCAAAGAGAGCCCTCAAGGAGTTGGGGGCGACTTTACGGGCTTCCTCGCTGTCGGTGGGACCTATGATTTCCCTAACCCTCTTAATGGCGTTCTCGCCCTCGAGAACCATGGCAACTACGGGTCCGCTGGTCATAAACTCGACGAGTTCTTGGAAGAAGGGTCTCTCCCTGTGGACGTAGTAGAAACCTTCCGCCTGCTCTTTGGTGAACTTAAACATCTTGAGGGCTTTGAGCTTCAGACCCTCTTCGAGGAAACGGTCTATTATCTTTCCGGTAGCGCCCTTTTCGAAGGCGTCCGGCTTAACGATAACCAAAGTCCTTTCTACCGCCATGGCAATTTAATTGTATGTAGCCCGCCGGAGGCGGGGTTTTTAAATTTCACCCTTGGTGGGAAACATCGAGAGGCTACTCCTGGCGGCGTTAATCTCCGTTCCCCTAACCCTTTGGGGGAAAGAGGGTGTATTTATAACCTTCGAACCCCTAAGGGACTGGAAACCAAAGATAACCCTCGAGGGGAACGTGGGCGGCGGAGACCTAAAGGTGGAATACAAACTCTTTGGCGCCACAAAGCTCCGCTACAAACTCTTCAATTCCCTAACGGCGGGATTGAAATTTAAAGGTCTATCCCTCCCCGAGTGGAACCTAAAACCGGATTCCAAGCTGATGGCTATAGTGCGCGGCTTCGAGGAAAGGAGGGGAAAGCGTGCCGAAGGGGGTGGGGAGAGCGAACCGATACTCTGCTCCTCCAACGGGAAAAGCCTATTCTGTCCCCTGGGGAGGGATGGAAAGGAAACCTTTATTCCCATAGGTAGGAGTTTCAGAGATTTCACCCTAATTCTGGACGGGGAGGTAGTGCGGGAGTCTTGCACCCCACTTAGGTTGGAGAGCACCCCCGGTTTCCCCTGGTTGGCTATCGGGGTGGGGAAAAACACCCTCCGCTTCAAGGTGGGGGACAAGGAGATTTCCGTTCCCTTTACCGGTCGGCGGTTAAAACTCGCCCTCCTTAAGGGGGGTGGGGAAATCACTCTCCTTTTGGGTGAGGGGATATCTTACACCCTCACCGGTGCGAAAGTCGTATACCTCCACCGCGCGGTGTTGGACGAAAGCTGTCTCCGAAATTGGAAACTCTACCTCTACCCCTCCGCAAAGGGGAGGGAGACGATATTTCTAACCCTATTCGGCGATTAAAAACCTACTTTTAAAACCTTATGGAGGAAAGGGAAAAGAAGGAAACCCAAGAAGGGGGACAGGAACAAGCCTTCCACGATTGGCGTAAGAAATTCGACGAGGGCGTAAAGCGAGACCTAAAGGACTACTTCCGGGAGAGGGACTACGTCGTTATGGCGGTTCCCAAAGAGGAGCCGCTGCGCGTTTGGGCTGTGAGGGCTACCAATACGGCGCGCACCGCCCAAAGAATTCACAACCTATCGCCCATGGCGGCGGCGGTGGTCGGAAGGGCGATAGTGGGCGCTATACTTCTAAGCTCGCTGATAAAGCACGGCACCGACCAAAAGGTGGGCTTGAGGATAGAGGGAGACGGACCCATCGGTTACGTGTATGTGGAGGTTGACGGCAAGGGAAGGGTTAGGTGCCTCGTCAAGAACCCCGATGTCCCGCTCTTTACCAAGGAGGTCGGCGGCAGGACTAAACTCGACATAGCCAAGGCTATCGGAAACGGAACCCTAACGGTGATAAAAGACCTCGGAATGGGAAAACCCTACGTGGGTGTCGTTCCCCTTGTAAGCGGTGAGATAGCGGAGGATATAGCCTACTACCTCGCCCAGTCGGAGCAGATACCCTCCGCGGTGGGTATAGGTGTGAAGCTCGACGAGAACGGGCAAATCAAGGTCGCCGGCGGTTGGATGGTTCAGGAGATGGGAGGAACCTCCGAAAAGGCGCTAAAGGTTATAGAGGAGGCGGTCAAAAAGCTACCGCCCGTCAGCGACCTGCTCGAACAGGGCAAGCGTCCCGAGGATATCGCCCTGATGATAATTCCGGAGGAGCTAAACCCCCACCTGCTGGGGCTCAAGGAAATCGAATACTACTGCCCCTGCGACGAGGAGATGGTTAAAGGGGTTGTCGCCGGTCTCCCCCAAGAGGAGGTTGACGAGATTTTCAAAGAGAACGAATACCTCGAGGTCAAATGCCACTTTTGCGGAAAAATCTACCGCTACACCAAGGAGGAGGTCGAAAAGATAAAGGAGGAAACCCAAAAGGAGGCGGAAAATAAACGGCCCTCCGAAGGGAAAGAAGAACAAAAAAACTCCGAAGGTGAAAACGATAAAAAAGACCAAGAGGGGAAATCTAAGGAATAGAAAGAAACCCCTCGGCGGTCTTCAGTTCCTCCCTTAACCTCTCCACGTTTACGCAAAAGAGTGTTCCCTTATAGGGTTTAAGATTTTTTAAAGCGAGCTCCCTCATACGGGTGTAGCCCTTTAAATTTCCCCCCTCGAGGTGCATATTCGCTATAGCCACCTGAATGAGTGCCTGGAGGAATTTCCTATACTCCCCCCTGTAGTTGAGCCAATACTTTTCAACCACCTCGTGGGCTTCGAAGTAATAACCGAGCCCGTTGAGGGTCTTTCCCAAAAAGACCACCTTTTCCACACCATCGGCGGGAATAAATTCGCGGTAGTCCCTTATAAAGGTCTCGTAAAAGTTTACCCTCTCCCTTTTGTAGGGTTCGAAATCTTGGGGAACCTCCGCCGAGAGGTAGGTTTCCCTAAACTTCTCCTCCCCCGTTAGGAGGTAGTCGCAAAAGGCTTTCCCCAAGAGGTTCCTAACGTCCACAAAACGCATAGGGGTTAAGAGCTTATAGCTCCTTTAGAGGGGTCTTTTATGTCCTTTCTCCTTTAAAAGGTTTTTCGAAAGGGGAACAATCTCCCAAAGATGGCAAAGAGGAGGATAATCTCACCCACGGTGGAGAGGAGGTTAAAGGGAGACCTACCGCCGAACCAAAAGTTTATAAAGGCGCCGATAGTGTACGACATAGTTTCCGACATCCCCGACTGGGATATGGAGAAATACCGCTTCCGCGTTTGGGGAGAGGTTGAAAACCCTTTGGAACTCACCTACGGGGAGCTTTTAAATGCCTTCGAACCGGTGGAGTTGATAACCGACTTCCACTGCGTCACCAAGTGGAGCGTTCCCGATATGGTTTGGGAGGGTATCCAAACAAGGGAGGTAATGGAAAGGGTAAAACCCAAAAAGGGTGCAAAATGGGTAACGGTCCACTGCTTGGAGGGTTATACGACAACCTTCCCCTTGGAGTATCTGTTTAAAGAGGACACCATTTTGGCTTACAAAATGTACGGCAAACCCCTACCCAAAAGGCACGGCTACCCCCTCAGGCTGGTCGTTCCCCAGCTCTACGCCTGGAAAAGCGCCAAATACGTTTGGGGTTTGGAAATAACACGCAAACCTAAACCCGGCTTTTGGGAGGAAAGGGGTTATCACATGGTCGGAGACCCTTGGAAGGAAGAAAGGTTTGGGTGAGGCTTCCCTTTCGAACAACCAGGAATATCCTTTATCAACCTCCTTAGGGGTATGTCGTAGGTCTTCGACATTTTGGTATTATTTCTCCACTTTTTCCAATCTCGCAAACCCGAAGGGGATAATCCTCTTATATCTACCCATAAGGGTGGCCTTTCCTATTATGTGTCCCTTTAAGGCGTTTTCCACCTCCCGACGCGTAGCGGCGGGCTTTAGGTTCGGTATGTAGTCGAGGGCGTAAAGTTCGAAAAAGTAGCGGTGGTAACCGTCCCAAGGGGGCGGGCAGGGTCCCCCGTATCCGATAAAGCCAAAATCGTTTAAACCCTGCTCTATACCGCGTTCCAGAACCGGTTTCCTCGGAAGTCCTGCGGGAAGACCTTTAACGGAGGGCGGAATTCTGTATACCAACCAGTGGGTGAAATCGCCCACCGGCGCGTCGGGGTCGTGGACTATTAAGACCAAACTCTTCGTTCCCTTGGGTATATCTTTCCACAGTAGGGGAGGGTTTACATTTTTCCCGTCGCAGGTGTAGGTTTTCGGGATTATCCCGCCGCTATCGAATACGGGACTTTTTATCTCAAACCCCCATAGGGGGAGGGTTAGGAGCAATCCCAAAAGGGGTTTCAGTTTCATATAAACCAAATTAGGTTCTACATCCGCAAATCTCAACCCGCGTTGGAAAATGGGGTTCTATGGAACTCTGCGATAGGTTTTCAAAAATAAAATTGCTTCTTTCGGACGTGGACGGGGTTATGAACGACGGAAGGATATACTACCTCCCCACCGCCGAAGGGATTTCGGTTGCAAAGTTTTTCAACGTCCGCGACGGGCTCGGTATAAGGCTCTTCCAATTGGCGGGTTTCGAATTCGGAGTAATAACTGGCAGGAGGGACGAAGTTGTCAAAAAACGTTGCGAAGACCTCGGGTGTAAATACTACGCCCTCGGCGTAAGGGATAAGAGGAAAAAGGTTTTGGAGATAATAGGGAAAGCCCGCCTTCGGCGGGAGGAGGTTGCCTACATAGGCGACGATTGGAACGATATACCGGCCTTCGGCGAGGTGGGACTGTCGCTAACTGTCGCCGACGCACCCGAGGAGATAAGGAGAGCCGCCGACTACGTGGTTCCCCTCAAGGGGGGTGAGGGTGTTATCCGCTACACCATCGAGAGAATCTTAAAGTGCAAGGGACTCTTTGAGGAGGCGGTCGAGAGGTTTCTCTCCCATCTAAGGGAGGAATAAATGGAGGAGACCCTTAGAGGTCTTCCCCTTTGGCGTTTTCCAACTGCTTTAGGATGCTCTCCTTTGCCGTTCCCCCGTAGGTTTTTCTCCTGTCGGCTACCACCGAAGGTTTCAGAAGCTCCAGGGCGTCTTCCCCAAAGAGGTCGGAGAATTTTTTTAACTCCTCGAGGGTGAGTTCCTCCATCCTCTTACCCCTTTCTAGGACGTAACCGACCAAGGAACCCACTATGTGGTGGGCTTCCCTAAAGGGGACACCCTTTTGGACTAAATAGTTGGCGAGGTCTGTCGCCAGCGTGAGGTTACCGGCGTTTTCCTCCATTCTCTCCTTGCGGGGTTTTAGCCCCTCGATAATTTTTCTCATCCCGACGAGGGAACCCTTTAAAGTCCTCACAGCGTCGAAGACCGGCTCCTTATCCTCCTGAAGGTCTCGGTTGTAAGCCATCGGCAGACCCTTTATAACCGTCGAGATGGCTACGTAATCGCCCAAAACCCTCCCCGCCTTTCCGCGGATTAGCTCGAGAACGTCGGGGTTTTTCTTGTTCGGCATTATCGAGGAGCCGGTGCAGAGCTTGTCGGGCAAATCCACATAACCGAACTCCTCGCTCGCCCATATTATGAGGTCTTCCGCCAGACGGGAGAGGTGGAGCATCGTTATGTTGCAGGCGTTTAAAAATTCGACGGTAAAATCGCGGTCGGCGGTCGCCTCTAGGGAATTACGCAAAACCCTGGTAAAGCCGAGCCTTTCGGCGGTAAAGAAGCGGTCTAACGGGAAGTCCACACCGGCGAGGGCGCCGCTACCGAGGGGGGAAGCGTCCAAACGGCGGTATACGTCGGCAAAACGTTGGGTATCGCGGACGAACATCTCCCTATAAGCCAAAAACCAGTGGGCTAGCCTTATCGGCTGGGCTTTCTGCAGGTGGGTGTAACCGCTGACGACGATATCCACACTCTCGGCAGCCTTTTGGGTTAGAGCCTTTCGGAGGGCTTTGAGGAGCTCCAAAATCTCTTTAATCTGCTCCTTTAGGTAGAGTCTGAAGTCGGTGGCGACTTGGTCGTTGCGGCTGCGGGCGGTGTGGAGCTTTCCCCCCACCCTACCTATGCGGTTGATGAGTTCCCTCTCTATATTCATATGGACGTCTTCGAGTTCCCTCTTCCACTCGAACCTTCCCGCCTTTATATCCTCGAGTATCGAGAGCAAACCCCTCTTTATAGCCTCCGCCTCCTCATCCGAGAGGACTCCCGCCCGCTTTAGGGTTTCGGTGTGGGCTAGACTCTGCCTTATGTCGACCTCCGCCAATTCCCTATCGAAGGACACGCTTTCGGTAAATTCCTCCACAAATTGGTCGGTGCTTTCGGAAAAGCGACCTCCCCAAGGTTTGTTTTGAGACATATAAACCGATTTTAGGGTTAGCCCTCCACCCTTCCCAAAAGGGGGAGGGAAGTGCCCACTATACTAATAAGGTTTAGGTTTTTATCCACGCTTTGGGAGGTTAAAAATGGGTCTACTCGAAGGAAAGGTTGCCCTCGTTACGGGGATAGCGAATAAAAATAGCATAGCATACGGTATCGCCAAAGCCTTCAAGCGGGAGGGTGCAAAGCTCGTCCTAACCTACGCAAATGAAAAGATAGGGAGGAAGATAGCGCCTATCGCGGAGGAGCTTGGGGCTGTAGCCTCGATAGAGATGGATGTCTCCTCCGATGAGGCTATAGACAGGGCTTTCGAAGAGATTTCAAAGGTGGTCGATGGTTTGGATATAGTCGTTCACTCCATAGCCTTCGCGCCCGTTGACGAATTCAAGCGTCCCACCCTCTACACCTCCCGCGAGGGCTTCAAAATAGCCATGGATATCAGCGTTTACTCCCTTATAGCCATTACCCAACGCGCCATTAAGCTGATGGAGGGAAGGGAGGGGAGCTTTTTAACCCTCTCCTACTACGGGGCTGAAAAGGTGGTTCCCCACTACAACGTTATGGGAATAGCGAAGGCGGCGCTCGAGAGCACCATCCGCTATCTCGCCTTCGACCTCGGGAAGATGGGTCACCGCATCAACGCCATTTCTGCGGGTCCCGTTAAAACCCTCGCGGCTAGGGCTATAAGCGGCTTTCACCTTCTCATGAAACACACCATGGAGGTCTCCCCCCTCGGGAGGGGTATAGATATAGAGGATGTGGGAAACGCCGCCGTATTCCTCTGCTCCGATTGGGCTAGGAATATCACCGGCGAGGTTCTCCACGTTGACGCCGGTTACCACGTAATGGGCGTTATGGATAAGGAGGACAACATCGAAAACGGTTGATATCCCTTTAACCTTCCCTTTTTCGGTTCTCAATACAATAGTAATCCCGTTTAAGAAATATCTAATCGGAGGTTTTTTACACAATGAGGACTTGGGCTTTCGGTTATCCCAAACTCGGGGAAAAGAGGGAATACAAGAAACTCTTGGAGGGTTTTTGGAACGGAAAGATAACCGAAGAGGAATTTTTAAAGGGAATAGAAGACCTAGAAAGATATAGGTTGGAAACTTACAGGCAATACGTCGACAGCGTTCCCGTCGGGGAGTTAAACCTCTACGACTTCATGCTCGACACCGCCCTAATGCTGGGCGTAATTCCCGAACGCTTTAAGGGTAAAGAGGGTTTGGAACTCTACTACGATATGGCTAGGGGCAAGCAAGCCCTCGAAATGACCAAGTGGTTTAACACCAACTACCACTATTTGGTTCCCGAAATAGAGAAGGCGGAGTTCACCCTTAAGGAGAACAAACCCCTCAAGGCGTGGAAGGAGGCTAAGGAGAAGTTCGGCGTAGAGGGAAGACCGGTAATTGTGGGTCCCTACACCTTCCTAAAGCTCTCCAAAACCCTCCAAAAGGTCGGAGAGGAGGGCGGTCTTCCCATTTACCACATGGAGAAGATAGAAGACCCCGCCGTTTTGAAAGCATTAATGGAAAAACTAATCCCCGTTTACAGGCAAATGCTCGAAGAGCTAAAGGAGGCGGGGGTTAAAGAGGTTCAGATAGACGAGCCGGCATTCGTTCTAAACCTAAACGACGAGGAAGTTGCCATTATCGAAGACGCCTACAAAAAGTTGACCGAAGGGCTTGAGGGTATTGACCTCTACATAGTTACCTACTACGAGGGTATAGACGACCAATACTTCGAAAGAATCGTAAACCTACCCGTTACCGGTATAGGTTTGGATTTCGTATCCTCCGAGAG
>JALWDU010000057.1 GCA_027036735.1 Aquificales bacterium
GTCATTTTGAGGAAGTGGATAATGTCCCCCTGGAGGACGACGTTATAGGCGTTTTCGGTAATTCCCGCCCTCGTTAGGAGCTCCTTTACATCCCTCTCCTTTACCGGTTTCCCGTTTATTTTGAAAACGCTCCGCCCGCTGGGGAAAACCTTCCTTGAAAAGACTATTTCCTCCGCCTCTATCGGGAAAGCCCCCTCGTTTTTGAAGTGGACTTCCACCTCCGCGTAGTCGGCTTTTTGGTTTCCCTTACTCCATATGAGGTAGGAGAGATTTTTAGCCCTAAGCACCTTCGAGGAGGCGAGCCCGAGGGCGAAACTTATGGCATCCCCTATATTTGACTTTCCACTTCCGTTGGGTCCCACTATTGCGATAAATCCCTCTCCGAGGGGAATTTCTTTTCTCTTCCTCCCGTAGGATTTGAAACCTTCGACAACAACCTTACTTATGTAGGCTTTCGGTTTTTCCAACTCCTTTTGGGGCATGCTTATAAAGAAACAATAGGATAGGATTAAAACTCCAACAATTCGGTTTCAAATATTATTTGCCCCAAAATTTTGCAAAAGATATTCAAATGTCGAGTTTTAAAATATCAAATAAATTTTTCCTAACGGGTGGCTCTTTAACGCGGATTTGAAAGTTATAATAAGGGTTTGAAGTGGAAGATTGCGGTTAATACCTGCTAAATGCGGGATTTCTATTCCGCACCCCCTAAAAAGGTTTCCCAAAAAAAACAACACCTTTTTTGGGAAAAACAAAAAAATAGCCCCCTAAAGGGAATGGGACAGATTCCACCACAGTTTCTGTGCGACACTGGCGTGGGGTTCCCTTACGAGGGGACGAATAAAAAGAAAAAAAACTATTGAAGAGGTTTGATTTTTAGAAACCCTAAAGGTTTCTCCTTTTCGTCCTCCCAATAGGTTTTGGAACTGAAAAGTCGATTGTATTTTATCTTTGCCTCATAAAGTCTTCTATTTTTTTCTTTAACCGCTACCAGTATTGAGTGGGAGTACCTACCCGTAAATTTGCCCAATCTCAGGAGATAACCATTTTCGTTTCTGAGCTTTTTAAGGATTTCCACAGAGGACTTAGTTCCTTTTATACCCTCCAAAACTTCCTTTTTTATACGTGCCATAAGAGCCTCGAATTCATTCCTTCCGCTCTGTTGTCGGTTTCCATTAGCCCTTTCCCTTCTTTCAATCTCAAAATCTACCAATTTTCGCGTAAATTCATTAACAATTTCCAACAATTTGCGTTCATTTATATTTAACCAAAACTCTTTTAGGTTTCTATCCAAATCACCCATTCGGGTTTTTAAAAATGCTTCCGCCCTTGTGGAGTCCCAGTAAATTTTTATCCCGAAGGTGGAGTGCTCCTTTAAACTTTCAATCCACACCTGTTGCGGTCTTCTCGTATTCTTCAGAAGGATTTTTTTCAAAATCAACACCTCTTGAGGGTGTTTTTTCTCCGAGTCTTCCACCTGTAGGAATTTAAAGATATCCTCCGTAGCATTCGGAGTTTCTCTACCCGTAAAAGCTTTCCTCAAAGGTTTTCCTGCAAATACTTTATTTTCCCAGTGGAGGATGAAAGATTGTAGACTTTTAAGGTTCCAATTACGGGAATTGTTTAAAAAAGTCCTAAGTTCCCTTTCAAATAGTCCCCAAATGTCATCAAAATTAACTAAAATGTAATATAAAACAGCCGTTCTAAAAGCCCCCTTTACTTCGCTACCGGGAATGTAGACCCCATTGAGGGTCTTTATGAATTCCTCAATTTCCAATAGCCGGTTTAAATTACCTTCCACTTTTAGGTTATAATTCCACTCAAATACTTCCGCAGGAATACCGAAATTCCTAAAAAGCTCGTCGAGGGTTTTTAAATTCCTCCTATCTCCAACCTCCAATGAGAGATTCTTCATCAATTCCCTTAGCCTTTCGGGTTGGTAGTTCAATTTTTCTGTCAACTGGTCGGCAAGATTTTCAAATTTAAGCACTTTTACGGTGTTTCTATCCCTATAAACCTCCATGGGGAGCAGTTTGTTTCCGCTCCCTATAAAGGTTGGGGTTAAAACCTCAACTTTCAGTGGTAATCCCTTTATATCCATGATTGAACCCTCTTCGGTTTTATTCGTCCCTTAATTCAATTAGACTTTTCAAAATCCACCCTTGAATTCTTTTTAAAGCTTCCTCATTTTGCCAGTAGCGGATATAAATTTCTCCATTTTCGACTTTAACCTCCACTTCCGATTTAGACAACCCCGCGTGCGCGAAAAAGTTTCTTTTATCTATGCTACCCCTTCGGGAATCGCCGGTATCTTCTTCTTGCGGAGATTTTTCCCTTTCTGTGTCTAATTTTTCTCTAATTTCATCTTCAACATCCTTTAACCGTTTCCATTCGCTTAAATTTACCCCCAAATTTATCGCCTCTTCTATAGTACGTTCAATATCTCCCTTAAAAGTTCCCTCGCAATTTCCCAGTTCCCTTTCGATGTGGATAAGTTTTTTCTCGTCCCTACCGAAGATTTGGCACGAAAATTCCCTCAATTTGTCTATGGTTATTTCCCCTTTTTCGAGAAAATCCCCCTCGGCTTTCGCTTTGGTTAGTAACAAATAGAGGTAACTTACCAATAGAACTTCCACAAAAGGGTGAAGCTTTAACTTCCTAACAATGTTTGTTCTTCCCTTGACATTTTCCGACTCTTCCCCTTCTACAAAAACATCTATCCCTTTGAGGTATAGTTCGAAAACCTTTTCTACAAAGGGTTTTAATCTTTCGGGAGATATGTAATACTCCTTAACCGCCAAGGGAAATCCGTTATAAAATGCCCCCACCAAAAGTGGGATGTCGTTTACCTTGACTTCCTTGTGGGCATTTATGTAGCTCTTTAACTCACCGAGTAAAATGCCCGCCTCCTTACCAAATTTCTTGTCGTAAAGTTTTAAAGAACTCTTATAACCTTGCTCTCCCGTTGTGTAGGGGTAGAGGTTGTAAGGAATAGGTTTCCTCTCTATTTCGACCACATTAAGGGGGGTATTGGAATCTACAAAAGGTTCGGTAGCCATTAGACGTATATAGGTATCTATACCGAAGAAACTCAAAATTTCCGATAGCAAAAACAAAACCCGATAAAGTACGGTCGGAACAAAGTTCCACCCGTGGGTTACGTCAAAAATAATCTCCAATTGTTTATCTTCAACCAATTTTTCCAAATTTTTTTCCAATTCTTGGATTAAATACCACAGAGCGGCAAATTTCAAATCTCCCGAAGACCCTATTAGGGTAACAAATTCCGCGACATTTTTTGCTACCCACTTTCTGTAAGTCCCCTTAGCCCCCGGAAGTATGAAAAGGTTTACATCCCTTAAACCGAACTCTTTGATGTAGGTATTCTCAATAAATTCCTTTAAAGTTTTTCTCAATTCTCCGTATTCTACTTTACCCTCCTTTTTCAGAACCGAGGGAAAAGCCAATGTATCGCTTACCATAACGGTGGTGATTTCCGGTTTATCGACCTCTTGAACCAACGCCAAATGGTTCCTCGAATTTTCAAGCTTTTTGTCCTTATAAAAATAGGTGGTGGGTTTCCAAGACGAGGGGTCTCCCCACGCCGCGACCAACCACTTCATCTTTTACCCCCCAAAGTTAGACCGAAACCAAAACCGTAGGAGTAAATGTTTAGCTCCTTCCACTCCAAGGTGGTTTTTAGACCCCCTAAAACCTCAGAGGGGTTTTTAACCTTTAAAATCGAACTCTCACGGAGGTAGACGATTGCCTTCTTCCACAAAGGGAGTTCTATAAACCGCCTGTCGAAATACCCCGGACTCTTATCAACCGCCGAGCGTTCCACCCTGACCTCGTAAAGGCTCTCCTCCAGGTTTATATTCCCGTCGTCGAAGACCGGCGAAAGTGTGTATACCTCCTCGCCCCCTTCGAATCTCTCTTTTACAAAATCGGTAAGCCCTTCGGGGATAATATCCCGCCTTTCCTCAAAGGTAAACCTACCCAAACCCACCGTTTTGTTTCCGCCGAGGCGGACAACCTTTAGCGCCACTTTAGCCTTTTCAAACCATTCGCCGTCCTTAACCTTTACAAACACCGCAAATGGATTGTAGATATGGATTACCTCGTTGTGGAGTTCCCCTTCTTTTGCCGTATTCGTCAATCGGTTGATGGGGGTTTTTACCGTTAACGATTCCTTTTTTAATCCGGGTATCCCTTTTTTGTAATCTTCCAGAATCTCTCTAGTTTCTTTTTTCTTGTTAACACCTCTTTCTTTTTGTTTCTCTTTTATTTTTCTTAGGATTTCCTCAAAGAGTTCCCTTTCCGTTTCAATTTCCTTATGTAGGATTTTCTCGAGAATATCCCACTCTATCAGTGAAATTTTTTTGAACACCTTGTTTAGTGGATAGATGTCTTTTAATCCCTCCCTGTCGAGTCCGTCCAGTATAGAACCCTCTAAAGGGGGACGGGGGAACCAAACATTACCACTCTTATCGATAGGTAGCGGCGAAGAGAACACAAAAGGGGGGTCTTTTTCCTCAAACCTCTTCAGGAATTCCTTTAAATCCCCTTCCCCATAAAACTTTCGAATACCCCAACATATGGCACCAAAGAGGGTATTTGTCGTTATCTCACCCCTAAAGGGAGATTGGGGGTAGAAAACCAAAGCGGTTAGTTGCATTTTCAAACCCCTTTAGGAATTTAGAGCTTTTTGAATTTCACTTTTGACGGTTCCAAAATCTATTTCGTCCAAGGATTGGACTTTTACTATTTTTTTCTCCTCCCCCTTTCCTTCGAAATAATCCCTTCCCCTAAAGGTTATGGTTACTTCTGTAAAAACGACCTTTCCGTATCCCCTCGAACCGCTGCCCCCCAAGTAGGAGTTTTCGAGGAGTTTTAACCCCGTTAGGAGTTTTTCCAGAAGTTCTATATCACCCTCCGAGTAAATATCTACGGTTATTTCACCCTCAAACTCCGCACCGGCGGGAACGCGCTCTTGGTTTCTAAGCCCGCCCTGTTTAACCGTTCCGGTCAATCTGTTGATGGTATTTTCGTATTTGATTTCCGTAAAAATACCCTCTCCAAGGGTTTTTTGTAACTCTTCTATACTCTCCTGGGTTAAATAGATGTCGGAAAATTCCACCCTGGAGGGTCCTGGCAGTTTATCCAAAGGTAGCTTTTCCAATACCTTAACATTGCTAACCCCAAAAAGTTTGCAAATGGAGCATGTTCCACAGTCGCAAGGTCGTCCACCAATATTTCTAATAGTATCTGTAAAGGACTTTATATCTTTTTCAGAAAAATCTTTATTTCCTTGAAAATTTAAATTACCCAATTCTTCATCGGTAAAGATACCTAAAGACTTTAAAAAATCTATAAGTTCCTGGCTAATTTTATACTCTTTTTCAACCTTTTCTTTAATAGCTTTTTTTATCATGTATTCCACAGAGGTTTTTTCTTCACCTTCTACTCCTTTAGGTTCTTCAATAGACCACTCCATAAGGGAGCGGATTTTTCCCTTTAACGAAGACCCGGGAATGTAAGGACTATCTTTGGGGATTTCCTTTCCTCCGAGATTTAATTTTGTGGGGAGTTTTATAACGGGACTGTCCACTCCCCCTATTTCAAAGGTTTCCTTAGCTCCCCCAATGTGGAGTCCAGTTTTAACCTTTAAGCGGTAATTGATAACAACGACACCTTTTAAGGTATTGACAATCATTTTTGTTACCCCCTAAATTTATCTTTTCTCTTCATATTTTTTGAAATAGGCGTAAAGTGCGGTCATGAAATCTTTTAACGTTGTAAAAGATTCCTTTTCATGACAATTTTCTACCTTTTCAATAACCGCTTCTATAAAGTTGGCTAAATAGGAAGGCATTAACTTTCGTCCTTCAGCATACGCCAAAATTGGATAAATCCGCATTAAGATAAGTTTTGCTTTATTAATGTCTCTATCAACTTCATTTACAGCTCGTTTAATTTCGTTAAAAAATTTCCTCAATTGTGTTATTTTGATATCTCCTTTAGAAATTCTTGCTAGAATGTCGGCAATGCCACAAGGTTTTATTAAATCTTCCAATCTAAGTTCCTTTAAGCAATTTTTATTTTTTATCCTCTCAAAATGTTGTTGAGATTTTTTCTGTAATTCTTCTAAAAGCTTACTTTCAAAGGTTTTTAAGATGTTTACTTTAAACTTTTCTTTGTTTTGATACTGCCTACACAGTTTATTTAGGATTCTTTCACTTCGCAATAAAGCCTCAACTAAATTATTTTTTTCCTCATTGGATAAACACTTTTCTTCCTTTAGAAATTCCTCAAAATGTTGTTTTATTTCTTGAATACATTCTGGATTAATATTAGCTCTTTTATTTTTCTTAAACTCCCGATGTTTCATATTTTTCAACCTCCTCAAGTTTTAAATTTCTTGTCAACATCAAAAGGTAGCTTAGAAATACAATTCCCCCTTCGAGGTTTACGATTTCCTCATCTTTTCCCGCCGAAAGGTTTACAAAAATTTCTTCGAGTTTCCTCTTTAGCTCCTCTTCCTTAACGTTTCTCGCAAGTTGGTAGTAAAAATAGGGGATAAACCTATAAAGTTCTTTCAAAAATTCATTCCACGGGGTGGGGTCTTCTTTCCTTCTCTTTTCCGCTTCCTCTTTTAGAGTCAAGAGAGGTTTGAGCTTTATATAGAGGCGGTATAGCAGGCTTCGGGATATTTTTCTCTCTGCAAATTTAGGCAACCATATTTTGAATATCCCCTCATCGACTTCTTTTAATTTATTCCAATCCAAAACGGTATTAAAAACCGCTATTTTGTCCTTTTTCCCATTTTTGGAGATTTTATTTTTTGCCTTACTTTCGAGGGCTTCGGTTCCATCGGAAGCCAACCTTATGGGGAAGGTTCCTTTAAATATTCCCAAACCGGCGGATATACCGAAATTCGGATTTCTACAGGTGTAATCCCTAAATTCCTCCCTCAAACGGGTTGCAACTTTTACCGCCACATTCCAGGGTGCTATTAGGAATAGGTCGTCACCTCCGCTGAAAACGGTATAGATGGGGCTATCGACCTCGTCGAGGTATTCTTTCTCCACAAATTGGTGCGGTTTTCCGTTTACCTCTATTTGGTAAACCTCTTTTTTCAATTCTCCCTTTAGGTCTCTCGCAAATCTATCCACGTAAAGGCTGAAAAAGAGGTCGAGCATCCGGCTTAAGGTCGCGATACGGGAAAAGGTATACTTCTCAAAACCGGACATAAATATTAAACCGAGGTTGTCGACGTCCGCTTTGAAATAACCGAGTTTCTTATCCCCGATTGCCAATTCCTCCAAAAGGGTAAAGGGAATAATGTTTCCCCCTTCGGGTTTACCCTCTCTATCCTCTAAGGTTTCCTCCCAGAGCTTACTTAGGTTTTCCGCCCCTTCTTTTAGGGTTGGAACAGCTTGGCAGATAAATTTAAATCCCAAAATGTTTGGATTGCCCTCTATATCGGTGGCGTTGAGTTTGAAAATTCGTAAATCTCTGTTTAGTTCCTCAAGGTCCACAACATTTTTATCGGATAAGAATACTTTGCCCGATTTGCTTACGGGTTGAAATATTTTAAAATCATCCTCCGAAAGGAGAAAAATTTTTCCCAATTCCGGTAATTCGAAATAAGCTTCCCAACTATAGGGGATATAGTTTTTCCCAAAGGCGATATACCTAACCTTTGGGAGTTTTCCCCCAACCTCCTGAAAGGTTTGACACCAATCGCAGAATTCCCTTTCCTCCTCTATAACTTCCCAACCGCAGGAGGGACAGAGTTTGGTATCTTTTCCTTGTTTAATAAGTTTTTCGACCCTTTCATTGATTAATTTTTCGGCCTCCAGAAGGGTTAATTTGAATTTCTTCTTCTTCTCCTTATTGAGTTTCCGATGAACCTCTTTAACCACTTCGCCGTATTTTTTCAAACCCTCCAAGGGGAAGATTTCGTAAGCTAAAACCAGCCCGAGTTTTCCGCCAAATTCCTTCAAAAGGATTTCCTCTATCTCTTTTTGAAGACCCCTTAGGGTTTCCTCTATACCCTCTTCATAACCTATTAAGGCTTCAAACTTTCCGGCGGAGGCGTAAAGGGTGTTTACGGTCGGGTTGTAGCCGAGCTTTTCCAAAATGTAATTGGCCACCAATTGGGGTAGGAGGGCGAGGAAAAAGCTTCTCGCCCTTAGCCTCCTCGCAACCCCTTTGACGTTTCTAACCCCAAAGAGGAATCTCTGTATTCCGCTGATATCCCCCGTAAGGAGGATTAGCTTTGTTTCCTTCCCCTCTTTGAGTTGCTTCAGGTTGTAGTCCGTAACGAGTGAGGTCGCTATTGCGGCGGTTCCCCTCGAGTGGTCGAAGAGGGAGATATCCGGGTAGTGGTAAACCCCTTTCTTTCCGCTATAGGTTGCCGAAGGAACACTCCAGAGGTATTTGTAAAAAAGGTGGTAAACCTTTTCGGTAAGGTTGGAGATATTACCAACCTCTTCTACGTTTTTTTTCAACGCATCTTTAAATTTTCCAAAGAGTTCTAAGTATTCCCCATAAATCTCCCTATAAAGTCCCTTGTCGTATTTCCTAACCTCCGAAGGTTTCCCAACCTGTTCCCCAATAAGGAGAGGAAATATTAACTTTCTTAACTCCTGGGAAGTGGTTTCCTCCCTAACCTCTAAGGGTTCTATTCGATACACCCATTCCTTTTTCGGCAAAGTCTCGAAAACTTCAACACTCTCAAAGATGGAGTGAAGTCTTTTTTCCTTAGTTTGCAATTCATCTGTGTTGATTTCATCCCTTTCTGTAGCGGAAACAATGTCGGCTTTTTGGTAAATTTCGGCAAAGAATTCGTAATCACCTGCATTTTTCGGGCTGTGGTGGTGAAAAGCGGCTAAAATAACCTTTAAAGGTTCCAAATTATTGCAATCCTCTAAAAGGTTGTATTTCTTACAAAGCTCCTTTAAACGGTTAACAAAATCTTCCCCAAACTTGAGTTTTTTTAAGAAATCCTTTACAAATTCCTCGCCAAGTTTCTCGTGAAGGTATTTGTAGTTATCTTTCTCCTTTTCCGTCTCATTATCCTTTCCATTTTGTGTTTGTTGCTGTTGCTGTTTTTCCTCCGAAGGGTTTTCCTCCAACCTTCTTTTCAACTTCCCTATATCGTGAAAAAGAGACCCTAACGCTATAAGGTCTCTAAGGTTCTTTAAACCTTCAAGTGACATTTCTTTTTATTCTAAATCACATTAAAAGGCGATGTATTTCACCAATCCCCTTTTAGAGTTTTTTAAAGATGGAGGAAATCCTCATAGGGGTGGATACCGGTGGAACTTTTACCGATTTCGTCTATAAAAAGGGCGACCGATGGGGGGTTTACAAAACCCTATCCACTCCCCACAACCCGGCGGAGGCTATCCTAAAAGGTTTGGAGGTTATAGGCGACGAAAAGCCCCGCCGCATAGTCCACGGGACGACGGTCGCAACCAACACCCTCCTCGAGAGAAAGGGCGCGAAAACCGCATTTATAACCAATAAGGGGTTTAAGGACATCATCGAAATAGGTCGCCAAAATAGGGAGAGACTTTACGACCTCCACTACCGTAGACCGGAGCCTCTCGTTCCCCGCCACTTGAGGTTTGAACTCGACTGTAGGGTCTCCTCCAAAGGGGAAATCGTTAAAGACCTAGACCCCAAAGAGGTCGAAAGGTTGATAGAAACCCTTGAGAGGGAAAAGGTCGAAGCGGTCGCCGTGTGTTTTCTCTTCTCATTTCTAAACCCGGAACACGAAAGATTTGTGGGAAACCTCTTGAGGGAGAGGTTAAAGAATGTCCACGTTTCAGTCTCCTCCGAAATACTCCCCGAGTTTAGGGAATACGAAAGGGCTTCGACCACCGTTGTGAACGCCTATGTAGCCCCCAAGATGGCTAAATACATAACAACTCTAAAAGAGAATTTGAAGCCGCGGGACCGCTTGGTAATCATGCAGTCCAACGGGGGGGTGATATCCGCCGATACAGTCGTCAAAGAGCCGGTGAGGACGGTTTTGAGCGGTCCCGCGGGGGGAGTGGTCGGCGCCTGGAAGATAGGAAGGCTCGCCGGCTTTGAAAGGCTCATCACCTTCGATATGGGTGGAACCTCGACCGATGTCTCCCTTATAGACGGAAAGCCGACCCTCACGACGGAGACAAAAATCTCCGGAATACCTATAAAGGTGCCTATCATCGACATCCACACCGTGGGGGCGGGTGGGGGTTCGATAGTCTGGGTCGATAAAGGCGGGGCTTTGAAGGTGGGACCCCAAAGCGCCGGCGCCGACCCGGGACCTATATGCTACGGCAGGGGCGGGAAACGGATAACAGTTACCGATACAAACCTCTTTTTGGGAAGGTTGGTTCCCGACCACTTTTTGGGTGGAAGGATGAAACTCCTCACCGAGCCGGTAAAGGAGGCTTTTGAAAACCTTTCGAGGGAGCTAAAAACCGACCCCTACACCCTCGCGGAGGGAATTCTGGAAATAGCCAACACCAAAATGGAGGGAGCTATAAGGGTTATCTCCGTTCAGAGGGGTTACAATCCCGAGGAGTTCGCCCTATTTAGCTTTGGAGGTGCGGGCGGCATGCACGCCGTCTTTTTGGCTAAAAAGCTCGGCATACCCAAGGTGTTCGTTCCGAGAAACCCCGGACTGCTTTCGGCTGTGGGAATGCTCCTCGCCGACCACATCAGGGA
>JALWDU010000058.1 GCA_027036735.1 Aquificales bacterium
AACACCCCGCAGGTTCCGTTGTTAAGGGTAAGGTTGTCGCCATCGAAGGCAACAGGGTTATCGTTGAGTTGGCTCCCGGGGTTAAGGGTTTTGTTACCAAAGGAAACCTCAGCTGGTTCCCCGTTAAGAATATAGAGGATGTCGTTAAGGTCGGCGAGGAGAGGGAATTTAAGGTATTGGGTCTAAGCAGAGACCAAATAAGGTTGGGTATAAAACAGCTCGAACCCAACCCCTACGAGGAAATCAAAGAGAAATACGGCGAAGGTGTAACCGTAAAACTACCTGTGGTAGAGGTGGTTAAGGGAGGATACGTTCTAAAGTTCGAAAATGGTGTTGAGGCGTTTATGCCCAAACGCGAGGCTACCAAACGTCTAAAGCCCGGTGAAGAGGTTGAGGTGAGAATCGTAACCGTAGACCCCGAAAAGCAGAGGGTTGTGGTTTCCATGAGGGAGCAGGCGGAAGCCGAAGAGAGAAAAGTTTTCGAAGAATTCGTTTCCCAAAAGGCTACCGCAACCGAGGGAGCGGGCTTTACTCTCGCGGATATACTCAAGGCAAAACTGGGCGGCAACCAGTAACGCTTCCCCCTTGGTTTCTTTCTTTACCATCCAATTGGCATCGTTGAAAATCGCTTTCCAAAGGTAATAAGCTAAAGCTATGCCCTTAACCCTACTTCTATGGGGTAGTCTGTTAACCTCTATCTTTGTAATAGGCTCGTTTGTATACCTGATAGCAAAATACGCGTCGGTAACCGATTGGTCTATACTGGCAAATCTGGATTACAGATATATCTTCGTAAGCTTTTTGCTTTTTTTTCTATATCACTCCTTCGACATGCTCCGCCTTAAGACCATAGCCGAGGGATTCAATATCGATTACCCCTACAGTTACGCCTACATAACGTCCTTTATCGCCACCTTCGGGGCTACGGTAACGCCGGCGCATATAGGGGGCGAATTAATCATCTTCTACATGTTGAGGCGCCTGGGGGCGAAAACCCACAAAATTTGGGGAACAATTTTATTTAAAACCGTTTCGGG
>JALWDU010000059.1:0-8648 GCA_027036735.1 Aquificales bacterium
GGTTACAACCTTGGGCGGTTCCTTTTCAATCTTCAACTCAATTTGGTCGGTTTTCAATTCGAACTTGGTAAGGGAGGAGGAGTTTACCAACTCTATGAGTTCCTTAATGAACTCCTTATCCATTATTTGTTTACCCTCTCAACGTATTGTCCCGTTATGGTGTTTACTTTTACTATATCACCCTCCTTGACGAACATGGGAACCTGAATAACCAGACCTGTTTCCAATTTCGCCGGTTTGGTTCCCCCGCCCGCCGTATCCCTGGGGGGTTCGGTTTCTACGACCTTTAGCTCGACCGTTTTGGGTAGGTCGATACCTATCGGCTGACCTTGGTAGAAGTAAACAACCGCATCTATACCCTCTTTGAGGAAACCGACCTTATCCTTTATCGCATCGGCGGGAACCGCAATAAGTTCGTAGGTATTTTTATCCATGAAGTAGTAAAAGTCGCCGTCGTTGTAGGAGTATTCGGCAAACCTCTGTTCGAAATCGGCGAGCTCTATGGTATCGGAAGACTTATAGGTAATCTCGACCACGTTGCCCGTTTTCATATTTTTAGCCTTAACGCGGACAAAAGCCTGTCCTTTACCCGGTTTGACGTGTTCGTAATCGACAACCTTGTAGGGTTCCCCCTTGTGGAGGATAAACATATCGCGGGCGATACGGTTGATATCGATTCTCTCTCCCATGATTGGGTTGATATTTTAAGAAAGCCCCCTCATTTTGCTCATTCCCTCCGCAATGTATAGGACGGTTGCCGTTAGCAGGGACACCACGGCGAGACTCTCTACAAACTCCCTAAGGAGGTGTATGTCGTTACCCCTCCAATTGGCGTAGAGCAGTAGGACGCCGTCCGCAAAGAGGAGGGCGGTCGATATCTTCCCGAAAATGTTGGGTTTCGGAATAAATCCCCTCCTAATGAGGGGAAGACCCAATAAAACGGTAAACTCCTTTAGGAGAACCGCCCCGACCAGAACCTCCGAAGGTCGGAACCTGAAATCCCCCACGTATAAGACCGAAATGTAGGAGAGTATCAAAACCTTATCCGCCAAGGGGTCGAGAATTACACCCAATTTGCTTTCCAAACCCAACCGGCGGGCAAAAAAGCCGTCGAAAAAGTCGCTCACAGCCCCTAAGATGTAGAGCAGTCCGGCGCAGGGAAAGTTGTGGGTAGCCAAACAGTAGGCGGCGGGAAAAGATATAAAGAGCCTCCCCAACGAAAGTATATTGGGGGGGAAGAAAAGTTCACGGGACATTAAAAACCTATTAAAGGTAGCGTTTAAAATCTTTTGCGATGGAATTTCTGAATTGGAAAAATTTGCTCTCCATCCTTTTTGGGGGAATACTCGCCGGTCTCCTCCTGGGGGGTTATAAGGCTTACGAACAACACCGAAAGGAGGAAATAGCGGAAAAGTTATACCTGGCGGAGGAACTCCTCTACAAAAATCAAACCGCCGAAGCGGAAAAATTGGCGTCCGAAATACCCCCTCCCGCGGTGGGTTACCTGTACCTACGTTTGGGAGACTATTACGCGTCACACCGCAAATTGGACAAGGCTTTTGCCGAATTCCAAAATGCCGCCGAAGTCTTTAACTCTACCGATAAACCGCTTCATTACTTTTCTCTCGAAAGAGCCGCCTATATCCTATACCGCAAGGGGGACTACGAAAAATCCCTACAACTTTTGGACGCTTTGCCGGACGATATTCCCAACTTTTGCGAGGTTCAACTGCTGAAGGCGGAAAATTACGCCGCTTTGGGCGATTACACCCGTTTAACGGAGATAGCAAACCGCATAGTGCAGAGTTGCCCCGATAAAACTATCCGTATGACTGTCGATTACCTCGTTTACAAATACAGGGGAAAGGGAGAAATCAAACCAGTCCGTAGCGAATGAGTAGTTCGGCTATCTGAACCGCGTTTGTAGCCGCCCCCTTCCTTATGTTGTCCGCCACAACCCACATATTCAGACCCGGTTTGAAAACCCTATCCTCCCTAATTCTTCCGACGAAAACCTCGTCCCGACCCGCCGCATAGATGGGTAAGGGGTATTCGTTGTTTTGGGGGGTGTCCATGACCACCACACCGGGGGCTTTGGAAAGGACTTCCCTAGCCCTTTCGGGGGTTATCTCCCTTTCGGTTTGAACCGATACGCTTTCACTGTGCCCGTAGAAAACGGGAACCCTTACGCAGGTGGCGGATACGTCGATGCTTTCGTCGTGCATAATCTTGCGCGTTTCGAAGAGCATCTTGTTCTCTTCGCGGGTGTAGCCGTCTTCGAAAAAGCGGTCTATATGGGGCAGGGCGTCGAAGGCTATCGGATGGGGAAACTTTTGAGCCTCGGGGAGTTCTTTAAATATTTCCGCCAACAGTTCGGGGGTGAGGTCTTCCTCCCCGATACCCCTCTCCTCGAGGGCTTTGCAGAAGGCTTTGGTCTGCCTTATGAGGTCGGCGATAGCCTTTGCACCGGCGCCGCTCACCGCCTGATAGGTGGAGACCACCACTTTCCTTATGCCGGCTTCATCGTAAATGGGTTTTAGGGCGACAACCATTTGGATGGTGGAGCAGTTGGGGTTGGCGATTATCCCCTTGTGCCACTTGACGTCTTCGGGATTTACTTCGGGAACAACGAGGGGAACGTCCGGCTCCATCCTCCAGGCGGAGGAGTTATCGACGACCACGGCGCCGTCAGCCGCAAATTTGGGCGCCCACTCCTTGGAGGTCGAACCACCCGCCGAAAAGAGGGCTATGTCTATCCCCTTAAAGCTGTCGAAATCCTCCAAAGCCCTAACGGTATACTCCTTTCCGTTGAAAACGACCTTTTTTCCCCTACTGCGGGCGGAGGCTATGGGTATCAGCTCCCCTACGGGGAAATTTCTCTCCTTTAACACCTTGAGGAAGGTCTTACCAACCTCACCGGTCACACCTACGACGGCAACCCTGTAACCCTTCATCGGGAGTTTTAATTATCGCCAACACTACGGGGAGTCTTGTAAAAGACATTTCTATGGTCTTAACGGGAAAAACCGAACTCTACGGGGTAATAGGCAATCCGGTTAAACATTCCCTTTCGCCGGTCTTTCAAAATGTCGGATTTTCCCTATTGGGGATAGATGCGGTATACCTACCCTTTGAGGTTCCCAAAGAAGGTTTTGAAGAGACCGTTAGGGGTCTTTTGCTTTTGGAAAACCTCAAGGGGTTCAACATAACGGTTCCCTTTAAGGAGTCTATAATCCAATTCGCCGATTGGGTTTCCGAAGATGTATCCCAAATAGGGTCGGCAAATACCCTCAAAAAAACCCCCGAAGGGAAGGTCGAACTCCACAACACCGATTGGGTCGGATTTATAAAAGCCCTTTCGGAGCTGGTAGACCCCAAAGGTAAGAAAGTGCTCGTCCTCGGCGCCGGCGGAACGGCGCGGGCTGTTGTCTACGCTTTAAAAAAAGTCCAATCGGAGGTCTATATCTGGAATAGGACACCCCAAAAGGCTCAAACATTGGCGGAAACCTTTGAGGTGAACTGGACGGAAAATCTCGACCGCGTTGGGGAATTCGACGTTATCGTTAACACCACCTCCGTGGGACTGAAGGAAAACGACCCTCCCCTGTTCGACTACAACAAAATAGAGCCCCATCAGGTGGTTTACGACGTCATTTACAGGGAAACGCCGCTGGTGAGAGCCGCTCGCCAAAGGGGCGCCAAGGCGGATAACGGTCTCAAAATGCTCCTCTACCAAGGTGTCGAGAGCTTCAAAATATGGACCGGCAAAGAGCCACCGGTCGACGAAATGTGGAAGGCGTTGAGGGAAGCCTTCGAGAGGTCATCCCAAAGTCGATAGTTCCCTTATGAGGAGTGCCTTTTTCCTCAAACACCTTAGGGTTTCTTCAAGTTTTTCCCTACTCACGAAGTAGATTCTCCCCCCGAAGGGGCTTCCCTTTTCCTTTATAGGAGATATACGGATATAGCCCAGCCTTTCGGAAGCCACATAGCCCGTCGTGTAATCGGGGTCGTCGCTGATACAGACCTCCGCCTCCACGCCGCAGTAAATATTCTTTGTGGCGAGGGCGAGCGCGTCGAGCGTTCTCTCGGTGTAGCCCCTTTTTAGGAGCTCATCCCTAACCCTTTCCCTATCCAGCCAGTCGAAGAGGATAGTCCTAACACCCTCGGTGGGGTCTTCGTTCAAAACCTCACCCGTTTTGGGGTCTACGATTAGGGCACCTTTTAGGTTTCCCCCCTCGGGGTTCAAACCCTTTTGGAGTTTCACCAATAGTGGTTTGGTAATCTCCCTCCCTATCCCGTGTTCGGTTTCCAAGATACCGACGATAAAGTTAACCGCAAGGGGGACGCAAGAAAATTTGCAACTCCTCACGGGGAGCGCTTTTTCTATCACCTCGGGAGGTTGCTTTAACCTCTCCACCTTTAGGGTTTGAAAATCCCAATCCCTCTTCGGTCGGCGGTGGAGTTCCAAAATAACCCTTTCGAGGTCTTCTTTTTTTACTATCCTCTCCTGTCCCGAAACGTGTTTCCCCTCGAGGGTTGCCCTCATTCGGACGGAGTAAAACATCTAAGGTGAGAAATTTAAACCCTCCCCCGGGTGTTGCCCCTGCGCGCCAAACCTACAATAGGAAACCTATGCTCACCAAGAAGACCTTGAGGGATATAGATGTTAGGAATAAGAGAGCCCTCGTTAGGGTCGATTTCAACGTTCCCATAGACGAGCAAGGGAATATCGTCGACGACCTCCGTATAAGGGCTGCCCTTCCCACGATAGAGTATCTCCTCGACCAGAAGTCGGTTGTGGTTTTGATGTCCCACCTCGGCAGACCCAAAGGACGCGACGAAAGGTATTCCCTAAAACCGGTGGCAAAGCGCCTTTCCAGACTTATAGGGCAGGAGGTGATATTTGCGCCCGACTGCGTCGGGGAAGAGGTTGAGGAGATAGTAAACAACGCAAAACCGGGCGATGTGATACTGCTCGAAAACCTCCGCTTCCACCCTGGAGAGACCAAGGGGGACATCGAGTTTGCCAAAGGTCTCGCAAAGCTCGGCGACTTTTACGTGGGCGACGCCTTCGGAACCTGCCACAGAAAGCACGCCTCAACCTACGTGGTTCCCCAGATACTGAAGCCCGCCGTGATGGGTTTTCTCCTCGAAAAGGAGATTACCTACTTCACCAAGGCGCTCGTTAACCCCCAAAGACCGGTTGTCGCCATTTTGGGCGGTGCGAAGGTTTCCTCCAAGCTGGCGGTAATAAAAAACCTCCTAAAGAGGGTTGACAAGCTCTTCATCGGCGGTGCGATGGCGTTTACCTTCCTAAAGGCTTTGGGCTACAACGTCGGTAGCTCTCTGGTGGAGGACGAGCTTATAGACACCGCCCGCGACATTATCGATATAGCCAAAAAACTAGACGTGAAGCTATACCTACCGGTGGACTTCCTCATAGGTAAGGAGGTGAGCGACAATACCCCCACCAAATTGGTCGCTTGGCAGGAGATACCCGACGGGTGGATGGGGTTGGATATAGGACCCGCCTCCCTCAAGCTCGCCGAGGAAATCCTTTCCGACGCCCAGACTATCATTTGGAACGGTCCCATGGGGGTTTTTGAACTGGATAGGTTTAAGGAGGGAACGTTCGGCATAGCCCGCCTCGTAGCCGAAAGCCCCGCCCTAACAATAGCGGGTGGAGGGGATACCGACTACGCCATACACAAGGCGGGCGTCTACAACGCCATAAGCTGGGTATCCACCGGCGGTGGGGCATTCCTCGAACTGCTTTCCGGCAATACCCTCCCCTGCATAGAGGTTCTCGACGACCGCATTTAATATCCTTCAAACAACCTGTATCCCAACTCGGGGGGTAACCCCCTCCTTAAAACCTCTTTTAGGACTCTCTCCTTATCGAAATCGACCCTCTTGCGGGTTAACAGGTTCTTTTCCCTGTCCCATATCGCGAAGGAAGCGAGCGGCACGCCGTCGCGCGGTTGACCCACGCTCCCCGGATTTATCAGATAGCGGGCATTATCTTTCAACTCCACACGCTGGGACTTGTAATAGACGGTTAACCCTTCGGGGGAATATTCGTAAACGACCGGTATATGGGTATGTCCGTAAACGGTGAATCTCCTTTTGGCGTTTTGAAGAACTTCCAGTGCCTGCTCGGGGTAAAGGATATACTCCATCGACATAGGTCGGAGAGGTGTGTCGTGAACCAAAAGGGTGTCGTTCAAATCCTCCACCACCGGTAGGGAAGAGATGAACCTCTTATTCTCCTCCGATAGGTTTTCTATAGTCCAGACGATAGCTTCGTAGGCGGAGGAGGAAAAGTATTCGGGATTTACCAACCCCGCTATAACGGCGTCGTGGTTTCCCAAAACGCAACGCTCCACATTTTCCCTAACCCACTCGCAAACCTCGTTCGCCCAGGGGTAGTAGCCGACTATATCCCCGGCACACCAAACGGTGTCGTAACCGAGCCTTTTCGCCTCCCCGATAACCGCCTCGAGGGCGGGCAGATTCCCGTGAATGTCAGAGATTAAAAGCACCCTCATAGGGGATAGAAATTGGAAGGGCTAACCCCCTTTTGGGAGAAATTAAATCAGGGGTTCCCCAAATTGGTGCTCCAAAACGGGATACTTGTTAAATACACCTTTGGAGAAGAGTATTTGAAACACGTAGTTGGCGGCTATTTTGAAGGAGACCGCCGAAGCCGTTAGGTAAAACTTCCACATCCTGTAAAAGGTTTCTCCCAGGTTATCTATAACCCACTTGCGGTTTTCCTCAAACCTTCTAAGCCACTCCTTGAGGGTTCTGTAGTAGTGAAGCCTCCAATTGTCGATGTCTATGAGTGTGAAATCCAACCCTTCGGTGGCTTTAAATATCTCCTCCAGAGCCGGGAGATACCCACCCGGGAAGATATATTTCCTAATCCATTCGGAGGGTTTCTCGGGGTGGATTTTCCCTATGGTGTGGAGTAGAAAGAGACCCTTATCCTCCATAACGCGGTAAACGGTTTCGAAGAAAACCCTGTAATTTTCCACTCCCACGTGTTCGAACATACCTATGGAAATAACCTTCGAAAAGGTCTGCTTCAATTTGGGTAAGTCCCTGTAGTGGAGAAGGTGAACCTCGACCCTCCCCTCGAGGTTTCTCCTCTTTATCTCCTCCTTAATGTGGTTATATTGCTCCTCCGAAAGGGTTATCCCGACCACCTTTTTGACCCCGAATTTCTCGACCGCGTCGAAGAGCACCGAACCCCAACCGCAACCTATATCGAGCAATGTATCGTTTTCGTTTAACAAAAGCTTTTTTAGGGATATCTCCCTCTTCTTTTTCTGCGCCTCCTCGAGGGTTGCATCCTTTGAGGGAAAGAATGCGCACGAATAGGTTAGGCTCTCGTCGAGCCAGAGCCTGTAAAAATCGTTTCCCACATCGTAGTGGTGTTTGATGTTTTCCCTATCCTTTTCCACATTTAGGTGGGAGAGAAACTTAACGAACTTCCAAAGGGGTAGGTGTTTCTTTTCCTTACTCCTCAAGTAGGTGAGTCCGTAAGTTAAAACCTCTTCGAGGTCGCCCTCTATCTCTATATCCCCCTCGGTGTAGCCTTCGCCGAAAGCCATCTCCGGGTCTTTGAAAAACCTTTTGATGAAGGAGGGATTTTTTACAACTATGTAATTCTTAGCCCCTTCGGGGTAAACCTTTCCGTCGGGAGTCTTTACACCTATAACCTTATCTCCAAAGAAGTTGTTTACATCGTCCACCGCCCGACGGACTAAAAGAGCCTCCAGCATAGGTTTAAAATTAGTGCCTGTTAACAATTTTGGGAAGTTTTATCAGGTTTGCAAGTTCCCCTTTGGGTGGGTTGTTTTTTTTATTCCCGCAAGTAGTTTTGAACTTTTCCTTTGCCCCTTTGTAGGAAAAATCTAAGGGAAAACCTTTAAGGGTGTTTGGGTGTTTTTAAGCCTTTTCGGGGAAAATTTTTCTTGGTTTCAAACTTGAAGCGGTTGAAATTGACTGATTTTAGACCTAGTTGGGGAAAGATTTTGTTTGGTTTTTACGGGTGAAGGTTTTGGGATAGATGGGTTTAGCCCTTGTAGAGAGATAAAAACGTTAAAAACCTTCACTATCGTAAAGGCTCGAAACTTGTTTCAATCCCTTATAGGGACATAACAACTTTTGAAGCCGTAAAAAAGGTAGAAGAAGCGAAGGAGTTTCAATCCCTTATAGGGACATAACAACTTTACCAGAAGATTATCCGTTTATTAATGAACCTATGTTTCAATCCCTTATAGGGACATAAAAACCTCAAATACAAAAGGGTAGCCGTTTACTCGTGCCACTCATCGGGGTTTCAATCCCTTTTAGGAACATAACAACGTGAAGAGAAGACTTGAAAAGATTTTCAAGGAGGCTGGGGACGTTTCAATCCCTTTTAGGAACATAACAACCCTACCAAGTGGTAGGCTTGGGCACAACGTATTGTTGTGCCGTTTCAATCCCTTTTAGGAACATAACAACTATAGGTTCGGAATTAAAAGGATTTTTCAACTTTGCTAGTTTCAATCCCTTTTAGGAACATAACAACAATAACTTGGTTTGTTCTCAAGGAATTGTTAATACTTGTTTCAATCCCTTTTAGGAACATAACAACG
>JALWDU010000059.1:8748-10437 GCA_027036735.1 Aquificales bacterium
GTTTCAATCCCTTTTAGGAACATAACAACAAAGGTGAGTCCGACCTTATTAAGTTGCCAAGGAACCCAACCCTTACTTGGGTTTAAAAGATATCAAAACCACCTAATGGAGTCAAGCAAAAATTGAATTTTCTGGTCAACCTAAGGTTGACATTAATTTCCCGGGGTGTGCCATCTTATTGGGGCTCTAATCCAAAACTCAATCCCGCAAAAGATTTTTGCCAACTTTTAATCCATAACTTGGCATAAAATCTTGAGTCTGACCTTATAAAGGATAAAGATTTTTGGTTTCCCCTAAAAGGAGGGGTAATTCCCCGAAGGGGGTCTAAATTTAAAAAACATGTTTACGGTTGAAGATGCGAAGGTACTTATAGACCTCGCCAGAAAGGCTATAGAGAGCGCCCTAACGGGGCAAAAGCTTGAAGTTCCCGATTGGATAAAGGAAAGGTATTCCCAACCGATGGGGGTTTTCGTTACCCTCAAAGACCGCATAAACCACAACCTAAGGGGGTGTATAGGTCTGCCCTATCCCGTTTTGCCGCTGTGGGAGGCGGTGATAGATGCGGCTATCAGCGCGGCTTTTAAAGACCCCCGTTTTATACCCATTCAAAGTCTCGACGAGTTAAACAACACGATAATAGAGCTAACCCTTTTGACCCCTCCCAAAGAGGTGGAGGTTCCCGATAAGAGGTTGCTCCCGCAGGTTATAAAGGTGGGAAGGGACGGGCTTATCGTCGAAGCCCTCGGCAGGAGCGGTTTACTGCTCCCCCAAGTTCCGGTAGAACACGGTTGGGACGAGCGTATGTTCCTATCGCAAACCTGTCTGAAAGCCGGTCTTCCGCCCGACTGCTGGCTTTGGCCGGAGACTAAGGTTAAAACCTTCCAGGGACAGATATTTGAAGAGGTTTCCCCCGGTGGGGAGGTGGTGGAAAAACCCCTTACCGGCTAACCCTTTCTATTTCTACCCTTTGGGGGTAAACGCTCTCAATCTCCACGAAGGGTTTGGGTAGGGGAGCTTTTACCCTTACGGTGCCGTATTTCCCCTTTCCGTTCCAAACGAGGTAGACCTTAAAACAGCGCAGTATATCCTCGCGGTGGAACTTTTCCGCTATCTCCCCCGTTATGAGGATTTCTTTCGGAAACACCCTATACCCTTTGGGGATATCGGTTATCTCCACCTGCACTTGGAAGGGGACTTTTGTCTTTACCTCCACGTAGAGCCAAACCAAAAGGGCGGAAAACACCGCGAGGAGTTTTATATGCCAGTTCCTAAATAGGAGCTTTACGAATTCCCCGACCCGAGAAGGCATTTTACAATCTCCCAATCCGACAGGTAGGTAATTTTAAGGTTTTTGGGGTCTCCTTCGAAGGTGCAGACTTTATAACCGTATCTCTCCAAAAGGGAGGCGTCGTCGGTTCCCAAAAATTGGTCTTTTAACGCCCTTTCGTGACACTTGAGGAGTATTTCGGTCTTAAAACCTTGGGGGGTTTGAACGGCTACAAGCTCTTTTCGGGGGATGGTTTCTAAAACCACCCCGTCGGGGGAAACCCTTTTGACGGTGTCCCTCAGCGGGACTGCGGGTATCCTCCCGTCGCAGTCGCCGAGGTTTATCGCCTCCTCGAAGAGCCTGCGGCTGGCAAGCGGGCGCGCGCCGTCGTGAACCGCCACAACCGGTTCGCTTACCAATTT
>JALWDU010000060.1 GCA_027036735.1 Aquificales bacterium
TCGGCTACCCCTGGGTGGAGAAGGCGGCGGTATTCGTCATAGTTCTCCTCATCTTCCACGCCGGATGGGAAATAATGTCGGAGGCTCTCAAAGTTCTTCTAGATGCGGAGGTCGATAAGGAAACCCTTGACCGTATAGAGGAGATAGTCGAAAGCCACCCCCTCGTGGAGAGGGTTAAATCGATAACCGGTAGGAGTTCGGGAAGTTACAAGTTCATCGAAATGGAGGTCGTTTTGAAGATAGACGACTTCGAAAGGGCCCACGAGATAGTCCACCAAATTGAGGAGGAGGTCAAAAAGCAGGTTCCCTTCATAGAGAGGTTGGTCATACACTTCGAACCACCAGAGGAGAGGGAAAAGGTCGTGGCACTCCTGTTGGAGGGGGACAAACCCTGCAACTCCCCCGAGAGGTGCAACAGGGTTGTTTTCTACACCTTCGACGGGAAGACTTTGAAAAAGCTCCGCGAGGAGGAACTGAAGGAAAACCTCACCTCCGAGAAGGGAAGCTGCGCCTCCTTTATAGAGAGGCTATCCTGCGAGAAGGTGCGCTGTCTGCTCGTCGGTAAAAATTTCTTCGGTAAGGGTGCGCTTTACGCCATGGCTTACTACAACATAGAGGTGGGGGAGATAGGAGACGGCGGAGATATTTCGGAGGCGCTGAGAGGCGGTGTCTGCCGACCGGTCGAGGAAATTCTTAAACCTTCGTGTAATGGAGAATAGGAGCCCGCGCGAAGCGCGGGGATTAACCCTTTTTCCTCTCAAATTCTTCCTTAAAATGCCTTTCGAGCATCTCCTTTGCCGCCCTCTGCTCGGCTTCCTTTTTAGTCTTCCCCTCGGCGGTGGTTTTGAAGTCCCTAACCGAACACTCGACGGTAAAGGTTTGGTCGTGGGAGGGTCCCTCCGCCTTTAGGAGCTTGTAGGAAGGCTTTTCCTTAAAGAGGCTTTGGGTTATCTCCTGCAAAACGGTTTTGTAATCGGTGAGAAACTCGCCGCTCTTTACAGCCTCGACCGTATCTTTTTCGAAGTGGTAGCGAAAGAGTCGTTTTACGAAGTCTATACTTCTGCCGCTGTCGAGGTATATCGCCGCCCAAACCGCTTCGAAGACGTCGGCGTGAACCGACGGGCTCTCCCTCCTACCCTTTATCTCCTCGCTACGGCTGAGGCGTATAAATTTGGGAAGTTCCCACTTTTGGGCGAGTTTGGAAAGGAATTGCTCCGATATGAGGTAGGCTTTTATGGTCGCCAACCTGCCGAGGGTTCTCTTTGAAAACCGCTCGTAGAGGATATCGACCAGCAGAAAGTTCACTATGGAGTCGCCTAAAAATTCCAACCTCTCGTAGTTGTAGGGGAGTTTATTCTCCTTCGCGTGGGAGATGTGGGTCAAGGCTATCTCCAAAAGGTGGGGATTTTTGAAGCAATACTTAATCCTCTTCTCGAGCTCCCTTATATCCCTCTCCTCCATTGTTCGGGAAACATTTTAAGGTGCAAACCCTTCGGGGATTTGTCCGTTTCCATTCCCCTCGGTGGAAAAGATTGTTTAAATCACCCTTATGGGGAGGAGCGACAGGATAACCCCCTTCATAGTTATGGAAATTCTCGAAAGGGCTAAACAGCTCGAAAGGGAGGGAAGGGATATAGTCCACATGGAGATAGGGGAACCCGACCTCCCGCCCTCTCCGAGGGTCTCCGAGGCGATAGAGAGGCACAAAGCCGACGCCTACCGCTACACCCATTCGCTCGGCATATGGGAGCTACGGGAGGAGATAGCGCGCCACTATTGGGATACCTACAGAGTCGATATATCCCCCGAAAGGGTTATAGTTACGACCGGCACCAGCGGGGGGTTTTCCCTGATATTTTCGGCACTCTTCGAGGTCGGGGATGGAATAGTCTTCACCGACCCGGGGTATCCCTGCTATAAAAACTTTGCCCACATCTATTGTTTAAACCCCATAAGTGTCCCCAGCGGGAGGGATACCGACTACGAGCTAACCCCCGAGAGGTTGGAGGGGTTGAAGTCTCCCTTTAAAGGTTTTCTGGTAACCTCCCCCTCCAACCCGGTGGGGAACGTCTATTCGGTGGAAACCCTTAAAGGATTGGCGGAGTTTGCCGACCGAAGGGGGAAGCTCTTCATCTCCGACGAGATATACCACGGACTGAATTACGATAGGGAAGTCCATACGGCGTTGGAATTTTCCGACAGCGCCGTTGTGGTAAACGGTTTTTCCAAGTATTTTTGTATGCCCGGCTTTAGGCTCGGATGGGTTATCGTCCCCCAGAGGTTTGTCCGAAAGCTTCAACTCGTGGCGCAAAACCTCTTCATATCGCCGCCCACCTTAAGCCAAATGGTAGGTATAGAAGCCCTTCGGGATAGGGAATATCTGAAAAAGGTTAGGGAGATCTTCCGCCGAAGGCGGGACTACCTCTATTCCGAACTTAAGGAAATATTCGATATAGAGGTTGAACCCCAGGGGGCTTTCTATATCTGGGCGAATATCGGGCGCTACGCGGACGACAGCTTTAAATTCGCCTACCGCCTATTGGAGGAGGTAGGTGTCGCCGTTACGCCGGGGGTGGATTTCGGAAAGAACAACACCAACAGGTATGTTAGGTTTGCCTACACCTCCCGATTGGAGAGATTAAAGGAGGGGGTAAACCGAATAAGGGAATTTTTGAAAGTGTAAACCTTAAAAGGTTAATCCTCCACCAAGACCAACCCCTTTTGTCGGGCGTATTCCTTTACCCTCTCCACCTCCCACGGGAAGACGGGACGGGCTATTTCGGGATATTCCTTCGCGCGGTAGAAGGGGAAATACTGACCCATAACGTTGACCGTTACCCCCTTCCCCAAGGAGGATAGAAAATCGACCACCCTAAAGGAGGTGGAAACGTCGCTTGGCATAACCAAATGGCGGACTAAAAGACCCCTGTAAGCCACCCCTTGGGGGTCGGTTTTTAAATTTCCCACCTGTCGGTACATCTCCTTTATAGATTCCTTAGCCACCGAGGGGTAGTTTTTTACCCTCGAGTATTTGCGAGCCTTCTCCTCGTCGAGGTATTTGAGGTCGGCGAGGTATATGTCGGCAATTCCGTCGAGGAGTTTGAGCGTTTCGATATCGTCGTAGGAAGATGTGTTGTAAACGAGAGGTATCCTAAGCCCCCTTTGGACGGCGTAATGGAGCGCCTCCACTATCTGGGGCACGACGTGGGATGGCGTAACGAGGTTTATATTGTGGGCTCCCTCCTCTTGGAGTCGGAGCATTATATTTGCCA
>JALWDU010000061.1 GCA_027036735.1 Aquificales bacterium
TTAGAGAGTTTGAACCCGTTAGGATAGAAAGCGTAAGGATTAATCCCTTAAGGGAGAAAAGGATTTACAGTTTTCCATATAAGCGATATCTGATTTTTACCCAACCTTACGAAGGTTTGGGGGGGGGAAAAAACGCCGTTTGTGCTATTCCCTATATGGATGGCGACATTTTAAGATTGGTTAAAGTTCTCAAAGTAAAGCATAAAAAATTAAAGTTTTTAACCTGTCCTTTAATCAAAAACTATTTAAAATTACACGGTTTTACTGAAGAAAATTTCGCACCCACAACAGATGTAGCCATTTACCAATTTCCATTTTTATCGACAAAGCTGGAATGTGCTTTTCAATTCTACAACGGCGTTTTGATAACGGGGAATCTTTTCGGAAGTTTCGTCAGTAAAAATAGTTCCTATTTAAATAACGAACTTTTAAGTCATTTTAGGTTATTCCATAGAGCGAATATATCCTCGAAAGAAAAGTTAACCGAAGCTTTGGAAGTCTTGAGTTATATTTTCGGGAATATTCAGTTTATTCTTCCCGCTTTTGGTTATCCGATTGCATCGGATTTTATAAATATTGCCAAGGAGGAACTTCAAAATTTGGAATTTCCAAAAAATATTCTATATGTGGAGGAATCGTTTAACGAAATTAAAAAAATTTTAAAGAAGCCTGTTAAAGATTTTAACGAACTTGTTGAAGCCCTTAAAAAGGGAAAACCTTCCACCATCTTCGACTTTCTCAACAAGTTGGAGCAAATGGAGGTTGTCCCCTTCGAGTTTTGATTTTTCTATCTTTAAAATTTCCCGTTATGGGAATTTTTCTTATCTTCCTGTCGTTTCTATTGGGTTCAATACCTTTCGGCTACCTTCTCGGTGTTTTAAAAGGGATAGATATACGGCAACACGGGAGCGGTAATGTTGGTGCGACGAATGTCGCCCGCGTTTTGGGAAAGCGATACGGGATAGCCGTATACATCCTCGACTTTTTAAAGGGGTATATACCGACCGTTTTGGCGGTTCAACTTTACGGAACCGACAGCTGGATTACCGCCTTGGTCGGACTAGCCGCCGTGTTGGGTCATATGTTTTCCCCCTTTCTCGGCTTTAGGGGGGGCAAGGGGGTTGCCACAGCAAGCGGTGTTTTGTTCGGGATTTCACCCCTATTGGGTTTCCTCATACTCCTCATCTGGTTTGCGGTTTTCAAGCTGACGGGATACGTCTCCCTCGGCTCCATCGTAGCCGCCCTGTCGGCTATATATCTAGTCGGCATGCTGGGATATCCCTTTCCCGTAAAGTTTTTGGTAACCCTAACGGCGGTTTTGATACTGGTAAAGCACAAGGGTAACGTGGAGAGGTTATTCGAGGGGAGGGAACTGAAGGTTTAAACCTTTACAGGTTTAGAAGTTTTCTTATCTTTTCCTCGTTTGGGTTTTCCACCACTCCCCTTTCGGTGATAATTGCGGTTATAAGCTCCGCCGGGGTAACGTCAAAACCGAGGTGGAGGGCGTCGCTCTCCTCGGGGGCTATTTTGCACCCGAAACAGTTTTTAACCTCTTCGGCGGAACGCTCTTCTATCGGTATCTCATCACCGCGCACCAATTTGGGGTCGAAGGTCGAAATAGGGGCGGCTACATAGAAGGGGATACCGTGATGCTTTGACAATACCGCCAGGGAATAGGTACCTATCTTGTTCGCCACATCTCCCCTAAGGGTTATGCGGTCTGCCCCCACTATAATGGCGTCCACCTCACCCCTTTGCATTAAAAAGCCGGCGGTGTTGTCGGTTATCAATTTGTGGGGAATATCCTCCTTTACCAACTCCCAAGCCGTGAGTCTGGCACCCTGCAGGTAGGGGCGGGTTTCATCAACCCACACAAAGATTCCCTTACCCCCGTAATGGGCGCTTCTGATTACACCCAAAGCCGTCCCCCAACCGGCGGTGGCGAGCGCGCCCGTGTTGCAGTGGGTTAAAACCTTTGCCCCTTCGGGGATTAAAGACGCCCCCAATTCCCCTATACGGCGGTTGATTTGGTAATCCTCCGCTTCTATAGCCTTCGCCTCCTCCTCGATATCCCTCCCCTCCCGGAGGGCTTTCATCATCCTATCCAAAGCCCAAAAGAGGTTTACAGCCGTGGGACGGGTGTTTTTGAGCGTTTCGTAAACCTCCTGCGGGTCTTCCCCCTCGTATTTGACCCCGAGGACGAAACCGTAGGCAGCGACACAGCCTATTGCCGGCGCCCCTCTAACCACCATATCCCGTATAGCCCATGCGACCTCTTTGTGCCTCTTAAAGGAAAGCCAATGCTCCTTGTGGGGTAATTTAAGCTGGTTTAAAACCTTCAATTCCCCGGGGAGCCACCTAAAAGCCTTTACCTCCATTGGAAGGTCTTTAATTATTCTCCCCGTCGGCTTTCTATTTTTGATAAATATCATCATGGGATTGGGAATTTGGCACTCCCCCGTGTGGTTTCGCCGCCTAAACGGGGTAAAACTTTAAAGGTGTTATGGTCGACTTCTCCAAAGTGGAAAAAGTCCTCCGACAGCTGGAGCGGGAATTCGACGGCAGGGTAAAGGTCGACATAGTCGAGCGGGTTTTATACGAAAAGGACGCCACCGCCATACCCATAGAGACCAAAACGCCGCAGGCGGTGATATTCCCCACCTCGAAGGAAGAGGTTAGGAGGATTGTGGAGGTTTTATACAACGAGGGGATACCGATGATACCCCGCGGTGCCGGCTCCTGCCTCACCGGTGGGGCTGTGGGTTATAGGGGCGACGAGGTGGTTATCTCCTTTGAGAAGATGAACAAATTCCGCATCGACCTCGACAACGCCACCGTCGTAGCCCAGCCGGGGGTTATCACCTACGAGCTCCAAAGGGCGGTGGAAAAACACGGGCTCTTTTACCCACCCGACCCGTCGAGCTACAAGTTTTCGACCATCGGCGGCAACATAGCCGAGAACGCCGGAGGTCCCCGTTGCGTCAAATACGGCGTTACCCGCGACTACGTCTTGGGATTGGAAGGGGTTATCAAATACGGGGAAACCTTTAAATTCGGCGCGCCGGTGATGAAGGATGTCGCCGGTTACGACTTTACCAAGTTTTTGGTCGGGAGCGAGGGAACGCTCGGGATAATAACCGAAGCCATTTTGCGCCTCATACCCCTCCCCAAAGAGAGGAGGGTTTTGCTGGCGTTCTTCGACCGCCTCGAGGATGTGGGAAGGGCTGTTACGAAGATAATGACCTCCGGAGTCTTTCCCTCGGCGCTCGAGTTTATGGATAGAGCCTGCATAAAGGCGGTCAACGACTACAAGGGGTTGGGGCTTCCCGAGAACAAGGTCGGCTTGCTCCTTATCGAGATAGACGGGCATCCGATAGCGGTGCAGGAGGAGCTGGTCGAGGTGGAAAACCTCCTAAAGGAAATGGGTGTGGACGTTAGGGTAGCCCGCACCAAGGAGGAAGAGGAAAACCTTTGGGCGGCTAGGAGGGCTTTGGGTCCCGCCATCTCCAAGCTGGGAAGCGGAAAGGTAAACGAGGATATAGTCGTCCCGAGAAGCAGGCTTGCGGAGTATATACCGGCGGTCAACCGGCTCGCCGAAAAATACGGGCTCATCTGCGCCATTTTCGGGCATATAGGGGACGGAAACCTCCACGTGAACTTTATGTTCGACAAGACAAATCCCGAAGAGGTTCAAAGGGTCGAAAGGGCGGTAGAGGAGCTCTTCAAACTCACCGTAGACTTCGGCGGTTCGATTACCGGCGAACACGGGGTGGGTATAACCAAAAAACCCTTCCTAAAACTCCAACTGGGGGATGTGGGTATAGAACTCGTAAGGGGTGTTAAAAAGCTCTTTGACCCCCTAAACCTGTTCAATCCCGGAAAGTTGGTAGACCTTTAAAGGGAACGAAAAATTTCCCGTCCCCTTTTCGGGACTTCCCTTCCAAACCTTTTTGCGTCGAGACTTTTCCACACCGCCAAAGGGAGTAGGTTTTTTAAAACACTCCCCGAGGTGTGGATATCCTTATTAATCCCTATGAAGTTCTTTTTGGATACCGCAAATATCGAGGAGATAAAGAAAGCCGACGATTGGGGTCTTCTCGACGGGGTTACCACCAACCCCACCCTTATAGCGAAAACCGGAAAGCCCTTCCTCCAGGTCGCGAAGGAGATTATAGAGGTTTTGGGCGATAGACCGGTCTCCCTCGAAGTGGTGGCAACCGATTACGAGGGTATGGTTAAACAGGCTAGGGAAATCGCCAAACTGGGTCCCAACGTCGCCGTTAAAATCCCCATGACCGCCGACGGTATAAAGGCGGTTAAGACCCTCTCCGAGGAGGGGATAAAGACCAACGTAACCCTGGTATTCTCCCCCATGCAGGCGCTCTTGGCGGCTAAGGCGGGCGCGACCTACGTCTCCCCCTTTGTGGGCAGGCTCGACGACATCTCCATGGAGGGTATGAAACTTATAGAGGAGATAGTCGCTATATACAACAACTACGGTTTCGAAACGGAGATTATCGTCGCCTCGGTAAGGCATCCCGAACACGTCAGAATGGCGGCTCTGCTCGGCGCCGACATAGCGACCATACCCTTCGCGGTTATGGAAAAGCTCTTCAAACACCCGCTAACCGACATAGGCTTGGAACGCTTCCTAAAGGACTGGAACGCCCTCCCCGAAGACTTCAAACCGGACTTTTTGAAGTAAAAAATCCCCGCGCTCCGCGCGGGCTTACCATTTTCCCCTTATGAATTTCTTCGATGCAATAGTTCTCGGTGTTGTTGAGGGTCTTACCGAGTTTTTACCGGTATCCTCCACGGGACACCTCATTTTGGTCTCCACCCTTTTGGGTTTGAAACAGACCGAATTCCAAAAGACCTTTGAGGTGGTTATTCAACTCGGCTCCATTTTGGCGGTCGTATTCCTCTTCTACAAGAGACTCTTTACCGACATAGAACTCTGGAAGAGGATTATCGTCGCCTTTATCCCCACGGGGGTTTTGGGTTTTCTCCTCTACAAGGTGATAAAGGGTTACCTCTTCAACCCCTTTGTGGTGGCGACTATGCTAATCCTCGGGGGAATTGTCTTTATCCTCGTGGAGTGGTGGTTAAAGAGACACCCCCCGAGGTATTCGGACGAAGACCAAATCCCCTATTGGAAGGCTTTCGCCATAGGGCTATTCCAATCGTTGGCGATGATACCGGGAACCTCCCGTTCGGGGGCTACTATTATAGGGGGTCTCCTCTTGGGGTTGGATAGAAAGACGGCGGCGGAGTTCTCCTTTCTTTTGGCGGTTCCCACCATGTTTGTAGCCACCGGTTACGACATCTTCAAACACCATTCGGAATTCACCTTCGGAAATTGGGAGCTTTTGGCGGTCGGCTTTATCTCCGCCTTTATATCCGCCTACGTAGTCGTAAAGTGGTTTTTGGACTTTATTAAGAGACACACCTTTATCCCCTTCGGGATTTACCGTATAGCGGTGGGTCTTCTCTTTTTCCTCCTCGCGGGGTTGGGTTTCATAAGGTTCCCCCAATAGGGTCTAAAATTTCCCCTCCCCTTTTGGTGCAAAATTTTTAAGGAATGGAACTTAAGAAGTTCGACAAATTTCTCGAAGAGATAAAGGCGAAAATCGAAAAGCTCAAGGAGCAATACTACGCCGGCAAGAGGGAGGTCGAGGCGGAGCTCAGAAAACTTCAAAAGGAGCTTAGAAATAAGGCTAAAGAATTCTTCAAAAGCCTCACACCCTGGGAGAGGGTTCAAATTGCGAGGCACCCCAAACGCCCCCACACCCGAGACTACATAGAACTGGTCTTCACCGACTTTCACGAGCTTCACGGCGACCGCTTTTGCGGGGACGACCCGGCTATTATAGCGGGGGTGGGCTACTTTTACGGAAAGCCGGTTGCCGTTATCGGGCAGGAGAAGGGGAGCGATACCAAGGAGCGTATGAGGAGAAACTTCGGAATGCCCAACCCCGAGGGCTACCGCAAGGCTAACCGCATAATGAAGCTGGCGGAAAAGTTCGGTCTGCCGGTAATAACCTTCGTCGATACCCCCGGAGCCTTTCCCGGTGTCGAGGCGGAGGAGCACAACCAATCGAAGGCTATAGCCGACAGCATCTACACCATGGCTTATCTGAAGGTTCCCACCGTCTCTATTGTGATAGGCGAAGGCGGTTCGGGCGGGGCGTTGGCTCTAGCCGTAGCCGACCGCGTCTACATGCTCGAGAACTCGGTCTATTCGGTTATATCCCCCGAGGGTTGCGCCGCAATTCTGTGGAAAGACCAAAAGGCGGTGGAACAGGCGGCGGAGGCTCTGCGCCTGACGGCGAAAGACCTCTTGGAGCTGGGAGTTATAGACGGCGTAATACCCGAACCTTACGGAGCGGCTCACGTTGACCCGGTAGCCACCGCGAGGGTTGTCCGATACTGCCTAAAGAAGACCCTCGAGGAGTTAACCAAGAAGGATATAGAAACCCTTTTGAGGGAGAGGTTCGAAAAGTTTACCTCCATGGGTGTCTTCGAAACTATTCAGACCGCTTGAGACGCTCGTTCCACTTCTCCGCCAATTTTTGGAAATCCTCGAAAATCTCCCCGTAAAGGGAGAGCATTCTTCTTCCCTCCTCCGTTAGGGTAGTTCCCCTTCCCCTCTCCCGTTTTAGGAGGGGTTTCCCGATACGCTCCTCCAAAAGTTTCAGGTAGATGTGGGCTTTCTTGTAGGGGATACCGAGTTTTTGGGAAGCCCTCTTTATGGAACCGGTTTTTTCAACCTCCTTGAGGAGGAGGTATTTCCCAAAACTGAGGAGGGGCTGGTCTCCCTCCTCAAGCCAAACTTTGAAGTTTACCTCCATCAGCCCCTAAGCTTTTCCGTTTCCACAACCGAAGCCATGATAACCGCCTCGGCGGCAATCTTATCGTCAACCTTCACAACACCCTTCATTTTGGATAAGCGCTTTTTCATAACGATACTCTCCATCTCTATAACCATGGTGTCACCGGGAACGACGGGGCGTTTGAAACGGGCGTTATCCACCCCCGCATAGAGTATGGCGTATTTCCCAATTTCTAATTGGAGGCTCTCTATCAGCAGAATACCCCCAACCTGCGCCATAGCCTCGAGAATTAAAACCCCCGGGAATATCGGAAGGGTGGGAAAGTGCCCCATAAATTGGGGTTCGTTGACCGTTACATTCTTTATGCCGACTATCCGCTTGGGAACCTCTATTTCGAGAATTCTATCGACCAACAGAAAGGGGTAACGGTGGGGGAGGTACTCCCTAATTTTGTTGATATCCATAACATAGTTTGCGGACATCGGGATTTAGTTTAACCCAAGAGCGGAGAGGGCGGGTTATTCCACTTCTTCAACTTTTGGATACGGCTCAAACATCGGTTTACCTTTATAAGGTCAGACTCAAGATTTTATGCCAAGTTATGGATTAAAAATTGACAAAAACCTTTTGCAGGATAGAGTTTTGCTTTAGAGTTTCAACAAAATGGCTCACTCCAAGGAATTAATGTCAACATAGGGTTGACCAAAGAGTTCAATTTCTGCTTGACCTTTTAAGGGTTATTTGGTATTCTTTAAACCCAAGTGGGGTTAGGTTCCTTGGCAACTTAATAAGGTCGGACTCATATTGGTTTTTATGTTCCTATGAGGGATTGAAACTAGCCTACGGATGGGGAAAACCCCATTTTCATGAAAGTTTTTATGTTCCTATGAGGGATTGAAACGCCCACCGCGGAGCATTTTCGAGTTTTAAGAAAAACTGTTTTTATGTTCCTATGAGGGATTGAAACTATTCCTCTGCGACGCAGTAAGCCAATTCTGCATATTTCGTTGTTATGTCCCTAGAAGGGATTGAAACGGTGCCAACCTCCTCTTCTACGGTTAGGTTGCACTCGGTTGTTATGTCCCTAGAAGGGATTGAAACAATGGGAGATACCAAACCATCCCCGCAAATCCTATAGTTTTTATGTCCCTATAAGGGATTGAAACCTGAGTTGCTCGGCGAACTTGGGAGAGATATAGATAGTTTTTATGTCCCTATAAGGGATTGAAACTCTTTTATTTCTTCGGTTTCTGTTTCGGAATATCCCAGTTTTTATGTCCCTAAAAGGGATTGAAACACCTTTCCCCGAGAGAGGAAAGGAAAGGGAGAAAATGTTGTTATGTCCCTAGAAGGAATTGCGACTATTCATATCCTTCAACGATATAGAAATTTTTTTCGCTGTAGTTATATCCTGTAAAGGATTAAACAAGTATTTTCCAAAACTTTGCGCGGACTCTGCAGTTTTTGTGTCCCTAAAGGGGATTTAAACAAAACAGGAATAACCCCTATGGGGAGTTTTTGAAAGTTTTTCCTTCCCTATGGGAAATATTCAACTTTACCTTTTGGGTTTCCGTTGTATAGCGAATGAAGATACAGAAAAAGAAAAGGTTTGAATCAACTTTTTACAACCATTCCCCCTTAAGGATTAGCTTCTCATATAGCTCCTCCGGTAGGAAAGAATTTTTGTGAACCACCTCCGAGTAGTATTTCGTTGCAAAGGTCTTCGCCCTTTTGGGTTCCCTAACGGAATGCTTTTTGCTCGCTATGGAGAAAGTCCACCAATACCCTGCGTAAGTGGGTATCACCGCCGTGTAGAGGTCAACTATGGGAAAGACCGCCTTTAGGTTGTTTTGAAATCTCCTGACTATGTCGAGGTGGTAGTGTATCGACTCGCTCTGACCCACGTAAATACCGTCCTCCTTGAGCGCCCTGAAAACGGTTTTGAAAAACTCCTCGGTGGTCAGCGCGTAGGCGAACCCGACCGGGTCGGTGCTATCGACTATTATCACATCAAACTCGTTTTCGTAGTCCTGGAGGTATTTAACGCCGTCCTCGTTAACCACTATCGCCCGTGGGTCGTCGAAGGATTTCGAAAGAGAGGGGAAAAACCTCTTGGAAGTCTCTATAACCTCTTTATCTATATCTACGAGAATAGCCTCCTCGACCGTATCGTGCTTTAAAACTTCCCTCAAAGTTCCCCCGTCCCCCCCGCCTATTATCAGCACCTTTTTAGGGTTGGGGTGAGCCATTAGGGGGACGTGGGCTAACATTTCGTGGTATATAAATTCGTCCCTCTCGGTTAGCTGAACCACCCCGTCCAGCACCAAAACCTTACCGAAGAAGGGATTTTCGAAGACCAAAATTTCCTGATACTGACTCTTCGTATGGTAAAGGACATTTCCGACGGCGTAGCAGTGCCTGACGGGAGCGTAGGGGTCTCTTTCGAAAAAGTGGATATCGAACATAGTCAATAATTTTAAAAATCCCGCATAGGCTTAAGCTATTTCACTTTATGGAATACCACGTAAAGGATTTATCGCTGGCGGATTTGGGTAAGAACCGCATCGAGTGGGCGGGAAGGGATATGCCCGTCCTCCAAAAAATTGGCGAGGAGTTTGAGAGGGAAAAGCCCTTTAAAGGTGTAACGATAGGGGCTTGTCTCCACGTGACTACCGAAACCGCCAACCTCATGATAACCCTAAAGAGGGGCGGCGCGGACGTTTATCTAACCGCATCGAACCCCCTCTCCACCCAGGACGACGTGGCGGCGGCACTGGTTAAATACTACGATATTCCCGTTTTCGCCATAAGGGGTGAGGATAGGGAGATCTATTACCAACACCTAAAGGAGATTATTAAGAGAAAACCCCAGATAGTGATAGACGACGGGGCAGACCTCATTTCGACGATACACAAGGAGTATCCCGAACTCGCAGACCAAATTTGGGGTGGAATGGAGGAGACGACCACCGGTGTTATACGTCTGCGCGCCATGGAAAAGGACGGCGTGTTGAAGTTTCCCATAATCGCGGTTAACGACGCGCTCACCAAACACCTCTTCGACAACCGCTACGGCACCGGGCAGTCCACCATAGACGGGATTTTGAGGGCGACCAACAGACTGCTGGCCGGTTCCTACTTCGTCGTAGCCGGCTACGGATGGTGCGGTAAAGGCGTTGCCATGAGGGCGCGCGGAATGGGTGCAATCGTTATCGTTACCGAGGTTGACCCGATAAAAGCCCTCGAAGCGAGGATGGACGGATACCTCGTTATGCCGATGAAAGAAGCGGCTAAGCTCGGCGACTTCTTCGTTACCGTGACCGGAAACACCTCCGTTATAAGGAAGGAACACTTCGAGGTTATGAAGGACGGCGCGATAGTCGCAAACAGCGGTCACTTCAACGTCGAAATAG
>JALWDU010000062.1 GCA_027036735.1 Aquificales bacterium
CGAGAGGTTGGAAAAACTCTATTCCGATATCCCCTCCTGGACTGTCGAGAGGGTCGTTTTAACCCTAAACTCCATTTGGGAGGGCGGAGAAGGTATCCACCTGACGGAGAGGGAAAAGGAAAACTTCCTCAAATGGGTAGACTATATAGTGGAAAAAATCCTCCGCTCGCCCCTGCCCGAAACAACCCTCTCCAATATGGTGAGGTTTCTCCAAAACCCCACCGGTAGGAAGCTCTTTTTCCTCCAACCCTCGGAGAGACTTTACGAGACCCTCTTTAGGATTTTCTCCGTTTCGAGCTACCTGACCAATAAGATTTACGTAAGTCCCGACCTGGTGGAGGATATCCTAACCCTTTACAAAGACTACCCCACGAGGGAGGAGATAGAGAGAGACCTCGAGGAGTTCAAGAAGACTAAAAACCTGCCTTACGCCGATTTGATAAGGCGTTTCGAAAAGAGCTGGACTATACGGATAGCCCTTATCTTCATATCCGACCCCAATAAGAGTGAGAATATCCACCGCCTCTTTAAGGCGTTTACCGACCTCACCGAGGCTGTGCTGACCGACATCTGGAAGGAACTCGGTTTCGAAGGTATACCCCTCGCGCTCTTCGCGCTCGGGAAATTCGGAAGCGGAGAGCTAACCCTCGCGTCCGACCTCGACCTCGTTTTCGCCTTCGCCGACGCCGAGGCGAAAAACCGCTACATCAAAAAACCCCAAGAATTGGTTAGGTTTGTCACCTCCCACACCGCCGAGGGGTATCTGTATAAGGTCGACTTCTGCCTCCGCCCGATGGGAACTAAAGGGGAGCTCGCCCCCACCCTCGCCTACTTCGAGGAGTATTTCAAAAAGTTTGCCCGCACCTGGGAGCGCCTTGCCTGGGTCAGAAGCCGCTTTATAGTGGGCGACAGAGAGGTCGGGGAGAAACTGAACCGCCTCGTGGAGGAATTCCTTTTCGGAAAACCCCTAACGGAAAAAGAAGAAAGGGAAATCTACGAGATGAGGTTAAAACTTCAGGAACACTCCAAAGACGGGAGGAACCGCTACGATATAAAAGCCGGCTTCGGCGGTCTGATGGATATAGAGTTCCTCGTGCAGTATCTCCTCCTTAAAAAAGGCAAGAAAATAGAGAATACCTTCGAAGCCCTCGAATACCTGTCGGAGGAGTACAAACCCCTCGAAGACCTAAAGGGGGTTTACAAATTCTTTAGACTCCTCGAGACGGTTAACCGTTTGGTGAAACCCTCCGGGGGGAGCGTTATAAACGTGAACGACCTTCCCAAAATAGGGGCTGTTTTGAATATCTCCCCCGAGGGGTTGGAAGAGGAGATAAAGAAAAACCGGAAACTGGTTAGGGAAACCTTTTTGGAATTCCTCGGAAAGTAGTCTCTTTTACTAACCCTTTTGGGTTTCCGACTTTATCCTATCCCCTTTTTGGTCGAAATTTAAAACCTTCTCCACCCGGTAGGGGACATCTTGTTTCGACTCGTAGTAGGTTCTGACAATAATCTCCGCAATAATACCGGTGGAGACCAGTTGCAGACCGCTCAAAAAGAGGAGAACCCCGAGAATCAAAAGAGGTCTTCCACCTATAGAGGCGCCGAAAAGGAGTTTTTCCACCGAGAGGTAAAGCATTATCAAAAATCCCAACCCCATTAGGAGGAGTCCGATAGGTCCAAACACGTATAGTGGTTTGTTCAAATAGTCGTTTAAAAACTTAACGAGGAATATATCGAGTAGAACCCTGACCGTTCTACCTATTCCGTATTTACTCTTTCCGTAGAGGCGGGGGCGGTGGTTGACCACCACCTCCGTAATTTTCGCCCCGAAGCTCTTGGCGACCGCCGGCAGAAAGCGGTGCATATCCCCGTAGAGGCGGAAGTTTTTGGCAACCTCCTTGCGGTAGGCTTTGAGGGTGCAGCCGTAGTCGTGGAGGTGGACACCGGTAACCTTAGAAATAATCCAGTTGGCGATTTTGGATGGCAGTATACGGCTTAGGAAGGGGTCTTTTCTGTCCTTCCTCCAACCGCTGACGATGTCGTAACCCTCGTTTATCTTTTCGAGCAGTTTGGGAATATCGTGCGGGTCGTTTTGGAGGTCTCCGTCCATGGTTATAACGACATCCCCGCTGGCGTATTGAAAGCCGGCGTACATAGCGGCGGTCTGCCCGTAGTTTCTCCTAAACCTGATAACCTTTATACGCGGGTCTTTTTTCGCCAGTTCCTCGAGTATTTGGGGGGTGCGGTCGGTGGAGCCGTCGTCCACGAAGATAATCTCGTAATCGTAGGGGAGCCTTTCGAGGACTTCCTTCAGCTCCTCGTAGAGTTTGGGGATATTCTCCTCCTCGTTGTAAACGGGAATAACCACCGAAAGGGACTTAACCTTTTCCATACCTCAAAGAGGTCTAATTTTAAGAGCCTTCCCCTTGGGAGGTATGGCGTTAAATATTCCAAACCTATGGAGGTAACCTTTGAGGAACTGAAGAGAAACCTCGAAAGGGTTAGGGAGAATATAGAAAGAGCCTGTCAAAGGGCGGGCAGGGGTTCCAACTGCGTTAAACTTTTGGGCGCTACCAAAACCAAACCGCCCCAAGTCCTGCGCTGGGCTTACGAATTGGGCTTAAGGGTCTTCGGGGAGAATAGGGTTCAGGAATTTTTGAAAAAGTGGGAAGCCCTTCGGGATTTGGACATAGAGTGGCACTTTATCGGAAGACTCCAATCCAACAAGGTCAAATACATTATCGACAAAGTGGTTTTGATACACTCGGTTGACCGTCCCTCCCTGGTCGACGAGCTCCAAAAGAGGGCTTCCAAGAAGGGGTTGGATAAAGTCGACGTCCTCTTGGAGATAAACGTCGGGGGTGAGGAGACCAAAGGAGGGGTTGAACCGGAAAATGCAGCCCAACTGATGGAATACATCTTAAAGAATGCACCCCTTTTGAGGGTTAGGGGTTTAATGACCATTCCCCCTTACAGGGAAGACCCCGAGGAGGTAAGACCCTACTTTAGGAGGCTTAGGGAACTTAGGGACAAACTCCAAGAGGAATTCGGAATGGAACTTCCCGAGCTCTCGATGGGTATGAGCCACGACTATCCCGTCGCAATAGAGGAGGGCGCCACGATAGTGAGGGTCGGAAGCGCAATATTCGGGGAGAGGGAATAATCAGCGGGCGAGCTCTCCCCAAAGCCCCTTCCTTTCCTCAACAGCCTTTCTGAAACATTTGAGGAATAGGTCTTTATACTTCACGTTTGGGGGAACGGTAAGCGGGAGGGCGTAGCCGTGGCAGATAATCTCTTCGTTTAACATCCTCCCGTCGGGAAGCCAGACGTATCCCAAAATACGCCCGTAGCGGTCGGTGGGCTGAACGTCGGTTTCGACCACCACCACATAGACCTCTTTTAGGAGGTTTTCAACGAAACGCTTAGCCTCCAGTCCCATCTTTACGACATCGCGGCGGTCTATATCCACCCTCTTGCGGTAGTAATCCTCGGCGATGTCCTCCATCTCCCTCGCCTGTTTGCCGGTGTTTTTCTTCCTCACACCGGTTTCGGGCGTGTCTATGCCGATTAACCTAACGGGATAGGTTTCCACCCTTTCCGACACCGGGTAGGGGAACCTGCACTTAATCGTATCCCCGTCTGAGACTTTAGCCACATAACAGATATACCTGTGGTTGGGTTGGAGTTTGATAGACCACCCAATTAAGGGTAGGAGTAGGAGCAAAACCTTTAAAAGTCGCATAAACTTGGAGTTTACACCTTTGGGAGTGTCAATTAACTTTTAATCCTATGAGGTTGACGTTTATCGGACACGCGACCTGGTTGCTCGAAGGTTCCAAGAATGTGCTTATAGACCCCTTTATAACCTCCAACCCCCAGGCGCAGGCGGCGGGTATCACCGTCGAAAGCCTCCTCGACAAGGTCGATTTGGTCGTAATCACCCACGGACACTTCGACCATATTGAAAACGCCCTCGATTTCGGCAAAAAGGGTATACCCGTTGTGGGCGTCTTCGAGGTAGCCGAATACCTCAGGATAAACGGGGCGACCAATACCGTCGGGTGCAACATCGGCGGTTGGTTTGAGGTCGAAGGTGTAAAGATGGTCTACACCCCCGCCGTTCACTCCAGTTCCCTGATAAAGGAAAACGGCGAAACTATATATCTCGGAAACCCCGCCGGCGTGGTTGTGGAACTCGACGGCGTTAGGGTCTACCACACCGGCGACACAGCCCTCTTCGGAGATATGGCTCTCATAGGCGAGCTCTACAAACCGGACGTTATGCTCCTACCCATAGGAAGCCTCTTTACCATGGGTATACCCGAAGCGGTTAAGGCGGTCGAACTGGTAAAACCCAAGGTTGCCATTCCCATGCACTACAACACTTGGCCTCCCATAGAGGCAAACCCCGAAGTATTCGCCCAAGCCGTGGCGGAATGCTGTCCCGAAACACAAGTGATAATTGTTAATCCCGGCGAAAGTGTCGAGATAACCGCTTAATCCCTCGCCCTTTTCACTTGCATTTTTTCCAAAAGTGGGGAAATATAAAAGCTAAGACTAATCTAAAACTTTGGGAGGTTTAGGGAGATGACCAAAGCGGAACTCATCGCAAGGGCAGCCGAAAAGGCTGGCGTTTCCAAAAAGCAAGCCGACAGGTGTCTCAAAGCCTTTATCGAGGTTATCGTCGACGCCCTCCAAAAGGGTGAAAAAATCGCCATACCCGGGTTCGGTATCTTCCAGGTAAAGGAAAGGGCGGCTAGGAAGGGTCGCAACCCCAGAACCGGGGAAATCATAACCATTCCCGCCCGCAAAGTGGTTCACTTCAAACCCGCAAAACAGCTTAGGGAAATCATCAAGTAATTTCCCCTTTTGGGTTATCCGTTTCTCCCTTTCCCCAAAGCGTTCCTATAATTACCCTCCTCTTGAGGGAATGGGAGAGTTCAAACCCTGCTTCTGGAACACCTCAAAACCTATAGAGGAAAAGCTCGATTTCGAAAACCCGCTCGTGGAGATAGGTTTCGGGAATGGGGATTTCACCCTTTGGCTTGCCGAAAGGTATCCCGACCGCCCGGTGCTCGCGGTTGACAAGTGGCACCCGGGGGTGAGGGCTTTAATCCACAAATGCCGGCAAAAAAAATTAAACAACCTCTACGTGTTCAACCTCGACGCCAACCTCTTCGTGGAGTATCTTCTAAAACCCCATCAGGTGGAGGCTTTTTTCTTCAACTACCCCGACCCCTTTTTTAAAAAGAGGGACCTCAAAAGGAGGCTTTTAAAAACCTCATTCCTCAAGTGGGTAGCCCTCAAACTCCGCCCCGGCGGAAGGGTTTACATAAGAACCGATATAGCGGACTACTACGGGTATATCCTCCAGCAGCTCGAACCCATAAAAGACCTCTTTGAGGTAAGGAAAGATTTCGACATAGACCTTCCGACGACCAAATACGAGCAAAAAGCCCTAAGGGAGGGTAGGAAACCCCTTAAACTGCTCCTTGTAAAGGTAAAAGACCCGACCGATATAACCGACAGGGAGGTGGAAAAGTTGAGGGCACTCCGCCTGGATAGGTGCAACCTCGAAAACCTAAAGAGGGGTATGGAATTAAAAGACCCCCAAAGGGGTTATTTTTTAAAGGTCGAACACACCTACCGCTCGGAGGATATAGACCTGGTCGAACTCTACGTGGGGGAAGAGGGTTTTTATCAACACCTATTTTTGGGCATCTTCAAGACTAAAAACGGCTTTGTGGTCAAACCCAAGTCCTTCGCCGTCGGCGTCAGAAGCGTGAGCTGGGCGGTGGAAAGGGTGGCGGAGATTGTGGAGAAGTAGATGTATTGGCTGAAACTTATCCTTCGTTATCTCGTCGGCGGCAGGGCTTCGACCAAGTTTGTAACCGCTATCGCCTTCGCCGGTGTCTTTCTGGCGACAGCCGCGCTACTCCTAACGGTGGGCGTTATGAACGGCTTTGAAAGGGCTGTAAAGGAGGGCATTCTCTCCTCCACACCCCACGTGAGCGTCTTCGTCGCCGATAGGTCGGAAGCCCGTCGGGTGGTTTCGGAGGTATCGAAATACCCCTCCGTGGAAAGGGTATACTGGTATGCCACTTTTGGGGTAATCCTTCAGAGGAAGAACCAACTGGTGGGGGCGGTTCTATTCGGTTTCCCCAAAGGGGAGGAGAAATACTTTTTGCACAAAAAGGGTGTTTTCTGGGAGGGAAGGCTGACCGATAGGGGTATAGCTTTGGGTAACCTACTCGCCTCGCGGTTGGGGGTCTATTCCGTCCCCCAAAGGGTTTTGGTAATATCCCCCTCCGCACGGAGGACGCCTATAGGCTTTATCCCCCGCTTTAGGGAGGTGGAGGTTACAGCCCTATACTCGAGCGGTGTTTACACCCTCGATACCGCGGGGGTGGGGTATTACGATTTCCTCTCCCGGTTTCTAACACCGAACACTTTCCAAGTTGTGGTAAAGCTCAAAGACCCCTACAAAGCGGAGGAGCTGAAGAGAAAACTCCAAAAGAGGTTTCCCGCTCTGTTCGTATCCACATGGATGGATGCAAACCGCGATTTTTTCAACGCCTTGAGGCTCGAAAAGCTTGGTATGGTGCTGGTGGTCGGGTTAATCACCCTGGTAGCCGCCTTTAACATAACGAGCCTGCTAATCACAAAGGTTAGGGAACTGTCCAAGGATTTCGCAATATTCCGCGCCTTCGGCGCGGGTAGGAATTTTATATTCGGTATAGTCCTCTCGCTTGGTTTTGTCCTCGGCTTCGGGGGGGCGACCCTGGGGGCGCTGGCGGCATCCCTTATAGCCGATATCGCAACCCGTTACAGGTTAATCGAGGTGCCCGCGGATATCTACATGACCCCCTACCTGCCGGTGGTTTTCGGTTGGAAGGAGGCGGTTGCCGCGGTTCTATTTGCCACCCTCCTCGCCCTGCTGGCGGCGCTGATACCGGCAAAAATCGCCACCTCCGAAAGGGTGACCGATATTTTGAGGAACGACTGAGGTTTACCTCCCCATAGTCCCACCGGCTGGGTGCTATACTTTCACCTTAACTTTTTCAGTTTCCACTTGGAGGAATTAAAGGTCATGGCAAAGGAGAGAAGGGGCGCCGATATAGTTATCGAAGTCCTCGAAAGGGAAGGTGTGGAGGTTGTCTTCGGGGTTCCCGGCGGGGCGATAATGGAGGTTTACGACGCCCTCTTTGACAGCGATATAGTCCACATACTCGCGCGCCACGAGCAGGGGGCGGGGCATATGGCGGAGGGGTACGCCACCACGAGCGGCAAGGTCGGCGTAGCCTTTGCCACATCGGGACCCGGGGCGACCAACCTCGTAACGGCTATAGCGGACGCCTATATGGATTCGAGACCGGTCGTCTTCATCACCGGGCAGGTGCCGACGGGACTCATAGGAAACGACGCCTTTCAGGAGGTCGATATCGTCGGAATTACCCGCCCCATAACCAAGCACAACTTCCTCGTTAAGGATATAGAGGAGCTACCCCTAAGGCTTAGACAGGCTTTTTACATAGCGAGAACCGGCAGACCGGGACCGGTGGTGGTCGATATACCGAAGGATATCACCCAAAAGAGGTCGACCGTTGATATCCCCTCCGACAGGGAGGTTATGGAATCCCTCCCCGGATACAAACCCCACTACGAGGGCAATATTCAGCAGATAAAGAAGGCGGTTGACCTAATCGTAGCCGCCCAAAGACCCGTTTTATACGTAGGCGGGGGTGCAGTCTATTCGGACGCGCAGAAGGAACTTATAGAGCTCGCCGAAATGCTCCAAATTCCGGTGACCACCACCACCCAGGGTAAGGGTGCGTTTCCGGAGACCCACCCGCTGTCTCTCCAGATGCTCGGAATGCACGGCACCTATTACGCCAATATGGCGGTCTACCACTCCGACCTACTTATAGCCGTCGGCGCCCGTTTCGACGACAGGGTCACCGGGAAGATAGACGAGTTCGCGCCCGAAGCGAAGATAATCCACATAGACATCGACCCCGCCTCCATCTCAAAAACGATAAATGTCGATGTTCCGATAGTGGGCGACGCAAAAACCATTTTGAGGAAACTGATAAACGAACTCAAAAAGAGAAAGGTTAAAATCGCTTACCCCCAACAGAGGAAGAAGTGGCTCGAACAAATCGAGTATTGGAAGAAGCGCTACCCCCTCACCTACGATTGGAGCGATGAGGTGATAAAACCCCAATATGTGATTGAGGAACTCTACAGACAGACAAAGGGTGAAGCTACGATTGTTCCCGGTGTCGGTCAGCACCAGATGTGGGCGGCTATGTTTTACAAATACAGCTATCCCCGTCAGTTCGTCAATTCGGGCGGATTGGGAACAATGGGTTTCGGTCTGCCCGCCGGTATAGGAGCTAAGGTCGGCAGACCCGACAGGGAGGTTTGGGTTATAGACGGGGACGGCTCCTTTCAGATGACCATGCAGGAGATAGTGACCGCCGTCCAATACAAGATACCGATAAAGGTCGCCCTGATAAACAACGGCTTTTTGGGTATGGTTCGCCAGTGGCAGGAGCTCTTTTACGACAAGCGCTATTCGGAAACCTGTTTCGGCGTTCAGCCCGACTTCGTGAAGCTGGTCGAGGCTATGGGAGGGGTCGCCTTTAGGGCTACCAAACCGGAGGAGGTTCCGCAGGTCATCGCCAAGGCTAGGGAGATAAACGACCGCCCCGTAGTTATAGACTTTTGGGTCGATAAGGAGGAAAACGTCTTTCCGATGGTTCCCGCGGGTAAATCCTACAGGGATATGATAGTTAAGGAACCCAAAGGGAAGCCCAAAGCCGACACCAAATATTTGGTCGGTTAATCCCTTCTCCCCTTTCGGGCTTTATCTACCTTTCTACACCCGAAGGAGGGAAAGGGTAAAAACTTACCGGAAGGTGTTTTTAATCTTCGTCCAACAGGTGTCCGAAGAGAGCCGCCAAAACGCCGCCCACCGCGCCGAATACCGCCACCAGGGCGCCTATTACCACAGCCATTTCGGTTGCACCCATTTCAAACCTCCTTTTTAGGATTTAAAAGTATAGTGAAAACCCCAAAAGGGACTTACCTCTTTATCTTCCTGCTGAAGGGAGATTTGAAAGTCGAAACCCGCGGAGGGAGGAGATTTTTCCTCCCCAAAGGGGTCTATATCTATGTCGGTTCCGCCTTCGGGAGCGGCGGAATAGGGGCGAGGGTCAAAAGGCACCTAAAGAGGGACAAAAAACTCCACTGGCACCTCGATTGGGTCACAACCTCGGAGGAGTTCCAATTTTTGGACTGCATTCCCTTTTACAACCGCCGTTGGGAGTGCAAAATCGCATCCTTCCTCCAAGGGTTGGAAATATTCGAACCGATTGAGGGTTTTGGCTCGACCGATTGCTCCTGCCCCTCCCACCTCTTTAGGTTGAAAAATTCGGAAAGGCTAAACCCCGCGCGGAGCGCGGGCTCTTAACCCCTTTGGGAATACTTCCTCTTTCTAATTTCCGAAAGGGCGGGACCAATCCTCACCAATCCGAGGTCGGTAATCTCCATAAGGTGCAAACGGGTGTCGTGTCCGCAGAGCCTGCACCCGTCGATGCGGAAGAACCTAACCAGGTCGCCCAACTCAGCCCCGTAGAGGCGCGCCTGATAGGGGTTTACCACCAACTCCTTGGCGACCACAAAGGTGCAATCGACTATGTGGCTGACCGCGTAACCGCCCGCCGCCTCCGCCGAGAGCTCCTCGTGTCCGCTCCTCTTTTGGGAGACGAATATCGCGGTCTGATACCACTTCTTCATGAAGTTGAAAAACTGCCTGACGATTTGGCGCGCCAGCATCTCCTTGGCTTCGAAGAGCCCCGTAATGGAGTCGATAATCGTGTATTTGGGTTTGTAGGTGCGATAGACATAGGCGAGGGTTTCGAACATATCGGGGAGGTTGTTCCTTATCTTGTGGTTGGAGGCGGCGTCTATAAGGATTACGTTGTCCTCGAACTCCTCAAATTTCAGCCCCATTGCGGTGGCGCGCTCTTTAAGACCGACCACAACGAAGGGGGCGGGGCTTTCAACCGTTACGAATGCGACCTTCTCCCCTTCGGAAGCCCGCTTAACGGCAAACTGCTCCGCCATGAGGGATTTACCGGTGTCCGATACCCCCGTGAGGTTGATAAC